>NZ_JCAFTJ010000002.1:0-445385 GCF_059370155.1 Stenotrophomonas sp. YJH_SMC_73
ATGCCCTCGGTCAGGTTCGACCCCAGCAGTGCACCCAGCGCAGACGCACCCCAGAACGAAGCCGCCACGCGCGCCACCATTTCCATGGCAATGCCGGTCATCGCAGCCAACACCGCCATCGAGAACATGGTGCCGATGCCATAGAACAACCATCGTTGGAACAGGGACTTTGTCTGCTCAAACAGCAGGCAGAGGATGAACAGTGGACCAAAACCAATGAACAATGACATTGCGATCTGGTACAGCAATAGCATGGCGCCCGCCGTAACGGCTGGTCCGCCGGTGCCCAGCCCAATGAACCACATTGCACGGGTCTTTGCGCTATCCAGCGTTACGTCGCCGGCAACATCCAGCACACTTACCGACGTGAGCGCCAGCTGCATATAACCCAGGTTCTTGTCAATCAGTTCCTCGGCGGTCGACTTCTTTCCGGTCACGATATAGGTGATCTGGTCCTGCACATCGCCAGTCAGGAAGTTCTGCAGCTTGGTCCCAAACATGGCCATCGACGTAGCGACCGTAACGATCAGTGCCGCCCGTGCCATGTTCGTCATCAACGCAGCCATCGAGTCACGGCTTCGCCCAGTCACGATGCGGAAGCCCTGGATGAGCACCCACAGCGTCATCAGCACCAGGGCCATCGTGCCGACCCAGGTCATCATCCGGCTCAGGATACCGTTGCCGAAATTGGTGATCTCTTCGCGCAGATATTCCAGGATCAGCCGGAAGAAGACGAAGTCGCCCACGGAGGCGAACAACGTGCCGTGCAACAGATCATTGAACACCATACCGTGCATCATTCCCTGACTCATCACATCACCCGCCCCGCGTCGGGGCCCTGCTGGAGTGCGTTGCGCACGTGATTCACTTGGTGGAGAGCGCGGCCTTCAGCGCGCCGGCCTTGATGACACTTCCAATCGGGTTGCGCTCGCCCCGCAACGCACGCTCGGCCAGATTCTTCTGCCGCCCCTGCAAGGCAGCGATCTGCTGGTCGTAGACCTTGATGGTGGTCTCCCACTTCTTGAAGGCCTTCTCAAGCTCGACCGAGGTTGCCGTATTGTTGGAGATATCCTCCTGCAGTGCGCCTTCATTCTTGAACGCGTTGCGGATCCGACGCAGCTGCTGAAGCATCTGCTCCATCGCCGGCATGGACATCTGCACGACCTCGACAGTCTCGTTGTACTTCTTGTTCTCAAGCACCTGGATGTAAGAGCAGATCGCACGCTGCTGCGCGCCGATGTCACCGCCCGGGCTCATGTTCAACACTGCCATCAGACCATTCATGCTGATCATGGAATCGCCGCCGCACTTCTCGGCCACGTTCCAGTTCTCGGGAATCTTTGTCAGCGCAGGAGTCGGCGGCATCAGGGGGGAAGCAATGATCTGGGTCCAGTTCTGGAGCTTGGACATCCAGTTGTCGATGGTCTTGGAGTACTGCTGAGCCGTTTCACTCCAACGCTGCGCAGTCTGAAGATATTCCTGACCGGCCTTCATCTCCTGCATGAAATTCATGATCCAGTTGAATGGGTCATAGACCGTCATCGCCTGCGCGGGACTGGTGCCTGTACTGATGGTCATGCCCAGGGTCAACACTGCGGCCATCATCGGCGCGAAGCGCCTGCGTCGCACCGGAGTGCGGCGGAGTTCAGTTGTCATGGGGGTTTCCTTGTTCGTCTGAGCGAGCGTCTTCATGCCGTCTCCTCCTGCTCGGCCCGCTTCCCGGACCCTTTTCGATGTTTGTAGAAGTCTTCCAGCCACTGCTCCGGCGTGAGCTCGTCCACGGTGATCCGGTTGCGGACTGCAGCGGTCTGCAACACGCGATGCATGATGTCGATGTTGTCGGTCGAGGCCGAGATCACCGACAGAATGTCGTCCATGCCACGCAGGTTGAGCTGGCAGACGCTGGACGCATGGCCCTGCTTGACCAGGAAGCAGCGCGAGCGCTCGTCGAGCGCGGTAACCACCTTGAACTCGGCCTCGGTCAGCTTCAGGCCATCCATGTAATCGCTCTTGCTGGCATTCGGGTTCGGCAGCAGGATCAGGGTGGCGGTCTGTTCGATCAGCGCGGCGGAGATATCGCTCTTCAGCGCGTCCTCCGGGCTCTGCGTCGCGAAGATGCCCAGACCGTTCTGCTTACGGATGGTCTTCTGCTTGTTCTTCGCGAATTCCTTCAGGCCACCCTCGCCGTCCAGGATCTTCCAGAACTCATCCATCACGTAGATCAGCGGACGACCATCGATCAGCGACTCCAGGCGGTGCAGCAGGTAATTGATGACCGGCACGCGCACTTCGGGATTGTCGATGATGTCGGTGTAATCGAAGCCGATGATGTTGGCCCTGCTCAGGTCAACAGTGTCGACGGGATTGTCGAAGACCCAGCCCAGCGAATTGCCCGAGGTCCAGCGGCGCATGCGCGCGTAGAGCCCATCGTCGCCCATGTTGGGCAGGCTCTTCTGGAAGTTGGTCATGCTGCGAAGGTGCATCGGCGTATCGAGCATGCTTTCCACCGCGCGGTAGATGTCCTCTTCCTCGCGCGCACTGTACTCACGCTTGCCGGCCAGCACCTTGATCAGGTCGGCCAGGAACTGCACGTTGGCTTCGTTGTTCTCGCACTGGAACGGGTTGAAACCGGTCGGCGCGCCGTTCTCCAGGGCCAGATAGTTGCCACCGCAGGCGCGCACGAAGATCTCCGCACCACGATCCTTGTCGAAGAAGAAGATGGTCGGCGACGGCTCGTACTTCTGCACCTGGCTGAGCAGGAAGTTGATCAGCGCGGTCTTACCGGTACCCGACTTACCAATCACCATGGTGTTGGCAATCGCCTTCTCGCCCAGCGAGTTCTCCGACGGATGGGTCGCGTGGAAATTGAAGTAGTACGGCTGGCCGTTGGTGGTTTGCAGCGTGGTGACGCAGTCGCCCCACGGGTTGTTGTGCTGCTTGCCGGTCGCGAAGTTGTGCAGCGGCGACAGGCCCAGGAAGTTCAGCGAGCTGACATTGGCCAGGCGGGTGCGATAGCGCCAGTTGGCCGGTAGCTGCGAATAGAAGGACGAGGTGACCGCCAGGTCTTCCTTGGTCGACACGAAACCCGCATTGGACAACTCGGCGCGCGTCGTGGCCACGTTCTGCGACAGCTTGGCCTGGCTGTCGCCGTAGACCGTCATGATGAAGTGGTACTCGCCCAGCACGAAATTGCCCGACGACAGCTGGTCCATCGCCTGGTCCAGCTCGACGATCTGGCTGACTGCCTTGTCACCGGAGGAGATCATCATGCCCTTGGTGCGGTCGAGCACCTTGAGTGCGTCCTGACGCCCCATCGGGCTGAACGAATGGGTGATGACGTACTCGTAATCCAGGTACTTCAGGCCATTGAGGATGCCCGGGTAAGTCCCCTCGGCATACTCCTTGATGTTCAGGATGGCGCCGAAGTGGTTGGCACCATTAGGGGTGTTGATGACGAAGTCACCGGTTTTGGCCGAGAACATGTGCCGGCTGACCGGCAGGTAGTCCTTGATCGGTGCCGAAAGCACCGGTACCGGCTCGTCGATGCGATTGATCAGGTAGCCGAACAGCTCCAGCGTTTCAGAGAACACCACACCGTTCTTGGCCTCGTACATGCCCAGGCGATACGGTGCGTAATCGCGGATCACGGCCTCGACGTTGCCGGCCAGCTCCATCAGCTTCTCGATGGCCTGCTCCTGCTCGGCCTGCAAGCGCTCGACATTCGCCGACTTTTCCACGAAGCGTTTCCCGGCGACGACCGGGCGGTAGATCATGGTGAGGTACAGCTCGTTCTGCATGATGCGCTGGGCGGACAGCATGCCCATGTACTGGTCGGATACATCCTGATTGAAGCGCTGGCTGTAGTGGCTCTTGCCTTTCAACGTACGGCGACGGCGAATGTCGTGCACCCAGAAGGCGACATTGACGAAATCCGGTGCCCTCAGCGTCTGCAGCAGGCGGTTGAACGTATTGTGCCGGTGCTCCAGCTCCCATTCCTCGCGACCAACGAACGGCAGTCCTTCCAGATACCAGGTCAACAGGTAGTCGCCGCCCGTGGTCTTGACCACGTTCGGGGCGACATGCGTCGACAGGGGAATGAACTCACTGATGGAGGTGTCAGGGCTGAACATACGACTGCTTCCAAAGAGGTACTGCCAAGAAGTTTCAACAGACCCGACGGACGCTTGCGCCGGCGGGCCGGATCCGGACCTCAATCCATTCGGGCCGGTTTGTCGCGGTAATGGTTGGGGTTGAATACCCACATGCCATCGTGTTCCTGCACGTTGCGGACTTTCAGCTTGAACATCAGGCGCAGGCCCAACAGGCGGAAGATCATTTCGTCACGCTTGGCCATCTGCCGCATGATGAAGACCGCCACCGGAATGGTGAGCAGAAACCAGAAGTTCGTGTACATGCTGAGCAGCAGCAACCCACCTGCCACCATGAAGAATGGCAGGTAGGGAACGCCCAGGAACATTGCCGGACGTGTGCAGCCGCGGAAGACGACGTTCTTATGCACTGTAGTACTGGACAGCCTGCTGGATCAGCATGGAGGTCTTGCCCTCGCAGGTGCCATAGTCGTCACCCAGCAGCATACGTGCGATCTGGCCAGCGGCACCGATCAGTACGCCACCGATCAGGATCGGTGCCACATCACCAATGCGCTTATGCGCAAAGGCAATCTGGTAGCCAGCAAAGATGACGGCAATGGTCACCACGGCGATCGAGGCCATGTTCAGCAGACCATTGATGCTGTCGAAGAAGCCACATACCTTCTTCTCGGTGCCACCATAATTGACGCCGCCCTGATTGGCGAAGACCTCCGGAGCGAACAGCGCACCAACGAAGAGGGTGGCCATCAGCAGAGTCTTCAGCGTGCGCTGGGCCTGGACGAGGTCGAGATTGGATCGCTTCATGGATTGATTTCCTTGTTGATGGACTAACACAACTGAATCGACCAGCCGGGGGACTGGCCGCACCACGACTTCGTCAGAACACGAAGGCCGCATCCCCTGCGGGAATCTGCTGCACCGGCGCAGCCTGCACCGGTGCGTTGAATGAATTGTCGCCACCGGCGACAGGCTGGTTGCGCTCGCTCCAGGGCCGCAGCATCACTGGCCCCTCATTGCCGGCGCCAGCAGCACTTGGCAGCTGCTGCGGCATGGCCATCGCCTGTGCAGCACCCTGCTGAGGCAGCTGCTGCGGCATGCCACCGGCCTGTTGCTGGGGATAGGCGGGCCCTTGGCTGGGCTGCGCCTGAGGCTGCATCATCCTGTCCACTGAACCCAGCACCACCTTGGACAGCGCCTGGTCGGCGAGATTCAGCAGGCTGCCCCGCGCCATCGCACCGGTGGACGGGTACACGACATAGGCGCGTGCGGGATCTTCCGACGGCACGTACACCGGGCCATTGGACTGCGCAACGATGCGGGCCTGCGCCGGAGAGGCCAGCTGCGGATGATGTTCGACCTTCACCGCGCGGCGCTCGCCGCGGCTGACCACGTCGATCGGTGCAACACCATTGCTGGCAAGCATCTGCCCGCGGCGCATCGAGTCATAGACCTTCTGCACGTAGCCGTGACGGAAGCCGGTCTCGAAATTGCCCGAGTAGTAGCAGCTGAACGACTTGCCCCAATCACCACCGGAGCGCTTGTAGCACTCGGCGAGGATGCGCGAACCCGCCTGCAGGTTCGGGCACTGCTGGAAGGCCTTCTCGTAGGAATCCAGGCCGTATTTGCCCAGGTTGTAGCGATTGACCTGGGCCAGCCCGATGGAGAAGTTGTAGCCCTTCTCTTCAAGCATGCGCACCGTCGCCAGCGCTTCGTCCAAGGCCTTGGGCTGGCGCACCAGTGCGCCGCCGACCACGCCGATGGCGTAGGGATTGCGCGACGATTCGACGTTGATTACATGCTGCATCACATCCATCGAGACGGCCATCTCCGGGCACGCCATCATTTCCAGTCCTGGCAGCATCCTTCAGCCCTCCTGCCCCTGGGCACGCCCAGGATTGAAGTCGATGCCGGTGATGTAGCGCGAGCCGGCATGCGCCTTGATATGCACGACGATGTCGATGGTCATCATCAACAGCCGCTTGATCACGTTGAATTCAAGGCCCGAACCTTCGGTCGAGGCCTTCACCATCAATGCCAGCTGGTCCCAGGTCTGCTCTGGACTGCCAGCGTGGCAACTGGTGATCGAACCCGGGTGGCCCGATGCACAGTTGCGAATGAAGTAGAACGCTTCATCACCTCGCAGCTCGGCCAGGATGATGCGTTCGGGCTTCATGCGCAGGCAGGCTTCCATGCAGCTCTTGGCGCTGACATTGCTGGTGCTTTGTCCACCCTTGGAATACAGCAGGTGCACCACATTGGGTTGGGTCAGAAACAGTTCGCGCGCGTCCTCGATCGTGACCAGGCGCTCGTTGTCCGGGATATGATTGACCAACGCTTTCATGAAGGTGGTCTTGCCGCTACCGGTCGCACCGGATACCACGATGTTCTTGCGGTACATCACCGCACGCCGGAAGAACTCGGCGTACTCGCGCGAATGGCGCAGCTCCAGCAGCTCACGATCCTGCTCGCTGATGCTGCCATCGGTTTCCAGGATCTGATTGAAGAAGCCGTCTTCGTGATACTGGCTGAGCGACTTGGTGTGCTTGGACGGCAGACGGATGGTGATCGACACCTTGCCTGCATCACATGCCGGCGGAATCACGAACTGCGCACGCTGGCCAGTGGGGAACGTGAGCGACACGACCGGATCGGCATCGGTGATGCGCTGGCCGGTGTTGCTCTCGTTCACCACCGCCGTGCAGAACTGCCGGGCCCGCTCGAAGGTCAGGCTCGGCACGTCCACCCGCTGCCACCCCGCCCGGGTTTCCAGGTACAGCTCACCGGGACGGTTGATGCAGATTTCCGTCACTTCCGGAGACGTCATGTACTCGGCGATGCCCAGCACTTCGTACTGATAGCGCAGGAAATCGCTGGAGACGAGGGCGAGGGGTGACACTTCGGCGTCCATGATCGTTCGTTGAGTTACCGGCGGGGGTTCAGCACGTTGGTGAAGTCAACGTCCTTGGCGACGTAGACATTCACGATCGTGCCCTGGTTGATCGTGACGGTTGGCGGACGGCGCTCGCTGAGCGCCTCATTGGCAAGTCGCTCCATGGTGCGAGCGGTTGCGCTCTCGTAGGGAGAGCGCACGGCAAAGCCGTTGCTGGCGACCGTTGTCGATTCTGGACCGTGCTCGGCTGCGGCGTACTTGAAGGCGTCAGCGATGAGGCTGATCATCAGCGCCGACGCGATACGGCTACCCCAGTGCGCACTGTACTGGCCAGGATGTCCTGCCCCGCCCAGGCCGTCCGTACCAGGGCTGGACATCGCCACGTCGATGCCATTCGGCGTGGTGATGCGATCCCAGATCACTTCCACCCGCTTGCCGATCGGACCACCGCCGTAGGAGCCATAGATCTTGGAGCCCTTCGGAAGCAGCAGGCTGCGCCCATTGATCGAGTACACCGGCTCGGTCAGCAGGCACGATGTGTAGCCGGCCACGTCGGTGATGATCCGCGTTTCCAGCACGCATCTCAGGTACGTGCCACGAACCAGCAGCGCGTCAGGGCTACGGATATAGGCGGCATTGGAGACATTTTCCACGTCGGGGCCACGACGGACCTTCTGCGGCTGGGTCTGAGGATTTGCTGCCGCCTGCATGGCAGCGATCATCGCCTGGTTGTAGTCAGAGTTCTGGCTACCGGACGACGCGCCCGCGTCGCCCCCCCCTACCCCGGAACCGCCGCCCATGCGCCGGTCCATCAACGTCGGCCCGCGATCTTCTTGTGGCCTACTCGCCGACGGAAAACCGGGCATGGGCACTTCCTGCTGGGGCGCAGGCGGCAGCATCGGAATCGGATCGGCAGCAGCCACCGGCGGCGCCGGATCAGCTGCGGTACCCACGCTCGGCAGCTGTGGTGTCGTCGCACGCGCCTCTTCCCGCGGCTTGTTCTGCTCGGTCGCATCATCCTGCCCCTTGCGGAACAGCAGGAAGCCCATTGCCATCAGCAGCAGCACGATTCCACCGAGGAACAGCAGCGCCTTTCGGTTCAGCCGCTGCTCTTCGGCCGAGCGCAGCTGCGGCGCGGCCGCGTCAAGATCCGGCGCCGGCTCGGCCTGGGCCGTGCCGAAGTAGGGATTCGACGGCGCGTCCGCGGCACCCTGTGCGCCATACGGGCTCTGGCTCTCGTCGCGTCCGTTGTTCGGGTCGTTTCCGGGAGTGTTCTGCTGGCTCATTTCTTCACGTTCCTTCGCAGGCCGACGACGAAGTCGCCGTGGCGGATGACCAAGTACGGGTAGGTCCCGTGCACGATCAGCGTATTGCCTTCAACCGTGGTGTTGACCACAAAGTCCTCACCGTATTCCGTTTCGCGACCAAACACCGCCGGGAAGATGCCGGTCTTGTACTCCGGCGAGTTCGGCAGTTTCAGGTAGGTGAAACGACCATCGTCATAGGCGTTGACCGGGATCAGCCACCCCATCTTCTTCGCCTTGCTGGTCGAATAGGAGTAGTTGAAGTTGTACTGGCGGTCCTTGGCCAGTTCCGAGCTCAACAACGGCTTGGCCTCTTCCTCGACCGCTTCCTGGGCGACGCCGAACACGGTGTCGTTCGGATAGACGAAGGCGATCTTGTACTGCACACCGGCACGACGGGCCTGTTCCAGCTGGCGCCAGTCGGTGGCCACCACCTTCAGCTCGAAGATGTAGGAATGGGTCTCGGTGCGCACCATCATGTTGGTGTCGACGTCGACGTTCTTCGGCTTGAGGTAGAACACGTTCTCGCGACGGGTCAGTTCCCAGCCGCTGCTGAAGCCGGTGCTGTAGTCGAGGATCTTCTCGTTCGGGCTCAACTCGATCTGGGTGGTCAGGCCCAGGCCGGTGCGAACCGGATAGATACGGTCCTTCTCGTACTCGTAGTGGTCAACCGCCTGCGCCATCGCCGCTGCTGAGAACAGCAACGACAACATCGACAGCAGCGCCAGCGCGCCTCCCCTGATATTTCGACTACTCATCGGTTGCTTGCTCCATCAGCAGTTCCGGTGGAATTGTTCTGCGCCGGCCTCATGGCCGGCTGTCCGGGCATGGCCTGCCCCGGCATTGCTTGCCCCTGCACCGGCTGACCCGGCATGGGTTGACCCTGTACCGGCTGGCCCGGCACCTGGCCGTTGACCGGAGCCGCGACCGGCTGGCCGGTGGCCGGATCGATCATGGTGGCCGCGGCCGGATTGTTGGGATCGTAGACGCCCTGTGCCTGCTGCGCCGCCTGTGCGGCCTGCTGCGCCTGCGCCTGCATGGCGCCGTCATCCGGCACCGGCACGCCACGCGAATAGTCGTTGTCGACTCGGTACTCGGTGACCTGGAAGGCCAGCGGATTGAGGATGCGATCCTGTTCGGACAACGCCAGGTTCTGGTTGTACTCGAAGCGCATCGTCACCAGCTGGTTGTCAAGGTAGCTGGATGCTCCGGTCCGCTTGTCCAACAGGCTGCGCTGGATGCGCACCGACGCACCGCGGAAGCTGCCGTTCGGCTCAGCCCCCAGCGGCGTGATGCTCAGGATCTTGACCCGAATGGCCTTTTCGCGGCCGTACATCACAAACGGGTTCTGAGGGTTACTTCCTGCGTATCGCATACGCATGCTCTGAGCAACCGGGCTGCTGGACATCACGAACACCAGTTCCCAGTCACGCAGGCCCATCACCGCCGAGTCATACGATTCGCGCGCGAGCACGTACTGGGCGACGTTGCTGCGATTGATCGCTTCGTTGGTGGTGATCGTCTCGCCCTGGAAGGTGCCACTCAACCGCGCGACGGTCGCTGTGCCGGTGTAGGCATCGGCCATGACCAGGAACGGCACCTTTTCCTTCAGCGGCAGCATGTAGTAGTAGCCGCCCGCCAGTGCGAGCGACATCAGCAACGAGCCTGTGGCGACCCACCATGCGCGCCGCTCGCTGCGGCGTGCCATGTCGGCCACGGTGATCTCGTAGCTGACCGCCTTGGCGACCGACTGCTCGACCTTGGGACTATTGCCGGGATCCTTCTTGCGGAACATGGATTCTTCCGTACTGCTGAAACATCAATGGGCGTGGCACCCCTGCGACAGGCGCGGGGAGCAGCACGTTCGATGATTTCGAGGTGGACTCAGGTGCCGCTGTTGGAATCAGCGCCCTGTGCCGACGCGGTCGGCGTCGAGCCAGCGCTCTGCACAACGATCTGGTTGCCAACGATGGAGACGGAGATGCCCTGCGCTGCATAGGCCGCCGTCAGATCGATCACGGCCTGCTGAGCGTTGGTGGTGTCGATGCTGGAGACCGCGCCGTACAGGGTGAAGTCCGAGCTCAGGCGGTAATCCAGCGTGCGTCCGGAATCCTTGGCCCAGCGCTCGAGCATGGCTTTGAGCGTGCCATCCATCGGCGAGGCCTGGTAGACGTAGCTGGAGTACAGCGGGATCTCCGTGGGTGCCGCAGCAAAGCGGTTGACCGGCTTCCAGCGGCCTCCGAAATCGGGAGCGGACTTGGTGGCGCAACCGGCCACCATCAACGCCGCCACTGCGGCGATGGACATTTTCGCGATAAACGCCTGATTCATACGGGCTTCACTTTGACGTACGAAAAAGCAGTCCCGAGCATTGGCCCCCTGGTCGTCCGGCGCTGCGTCGCGCACGCCGGAATCGGAGCGACGCACTGACTGGCAGCACACCTGCTCCGGCTCCCCTGCAGCCAACGGCTGCCAACCAAGTCGCGGGGCCGCCAGACACTGCCGACGACACACCCGCATACCTCACCAACGTCGAAACCATCCTTGTTTCATGGCACAAACTCCTGGCCACCCTGCTCTACAACATCTGCCATCCATCACACATTTCTGAACGACATGCACAGGGTCGCACAACCACGCGTCAATTCCATGTCAGACAAGTCTGAAAATCCATGAACAAATGCCAAATTCTTGACCTAAATCACGAATTCACATTCTTAACTACGAATGGTGATCACAAATTCAGCGACGTGAATTAGACGTTCAGCATCGGAACGTCCACCTTCGGCAGCAGCCTCGAGGTGAAGTAGCGATCCTTGTAGTACCGGATCTTGTCGCACTTCACCGGGTGAGGTATCCCCTCGTACAGGAACACCTCCATGTCCGGCCCCATCGCCTTCAGCTCCTGCGGCAGCATCAGCGCGCGCCGTTCCTCGGTGAAGTTGTGGGTCTTCTCGCGGGCATGGGTGACGTTCTTCCTGCGCACCGTGGTGTAGCCCAGCATGTCCGAATAGTCGTTGGCATCCTGCTGTTCGCGCGGCGCGTACAGGATCTGCAGCGCGTGGTTGGTGATGATCGTGCGCGAGACTTCCCGGCCGTAGGTGGCGTCGAGTTGGGACATGCTCTGGATGATCGGCAGCAGGCGGATGTTGTAGCCGGCCATGTAAGAGACCGCCGAGGCGATGATCTCCACTTTGCCGATCGAGGTGAATTCGTCCATCAGCAGCAGGCACTGGTACTTCAGGTCCGGGTTGGACTTGGGCAGTTCCTTGGTGTTGAGGTTGATCAGCTGGCTGAAGAACAGGTTGATGATCAGCCGGCTCTCGGCCAGCTTGTTGGGCTGGATGCCGATGTAGATGGTCATCTTCTTCTTGCGAACGTCGGTCAGCAGGAAGTCGTTGCTGCTGGTGGCCTTGTCCAGCACCGGGTTGATCCAGGGATTGAGCGGCTCCTTGAAGGTGCCCAGGATCGAGGCGAAGGTCTCATCGGCCTGCGACAGCATGTTGGCGAACGCCGAACGAGCATTGGCGCTGAGGAACGGTCGCTCCGACAGGGTCTTGAGGTACTTCTTCAGGTCGGTGCCGTCGCCGGAGGACAGACGGTACACCGCACCGAGCGTGGGCGTGCCGGCGCCGCCCGGGAAACCGCTGCTGCGCTCGTCGTCCCAGTTCTCGAACAGGTACAGGGTAAAGGCCATGAACGCATTGCGTGCCTGGCTGACCCAGAACTTCTGGTCCTCGGCCCCGTCTGGGTACAGCATCGCGGCGATGCTCATCAGGTCCGACACCCGGAAGGCCGGATCGTCGGAGACGTAGCTGAGCGGGTTCCAGCGGTGCGTGCGCCGGTCCTCGGCGAAGGGGTTGAACAGGTAGATCTCCTGGCCCTGGCTGGCGCGCCAGCCGCTGGTCAGGTCGAAGTTCTCCTGCTTGATGTCCAGCACCACCAGCGATTCGCCGTACTCCAGCAGGTTCGGGATGACCACGCCCACGCCCTTGCCCGAGCGGGTGGGCGCGGCCAGGATCACGAACTGCTGGCCATCCAGGCGCACCAGCTTGCCGCCATGGCTGCCGACCACGATGCTCTGGCCGGTCTTCTTGAACATGCCGTGCTTGGCCAGGTCGGCACCGGTGGCGAAGCGCGCGTCGCCGTGCAGCGAGCGCTTGTCCTTCTTCAGCAGCAGCACCAGGCCGGCCACCAGCAGCACCAGCAGGGGCAGGCCGAAGCCTACGTAGCCCGCCCATTTGATCTTGCCCACGAAAGGCGCGACCTGCGGTTGGCCGATGGCGTGGACGTACTGGTAGTAGGTGTTCCAGGTGAACAGCTGGGTGTCCAGCCCCAGGAACAGCAAGGTCAAGTAGCCGGAGAACACGAAACCAAGCAACAGGGTCGCCAGCGTGATGATGGCGATGAGCAGATACTTCTTACTGGGCAACACCCGAATCCTCCATGATGCGCACGCGGCGCGACGGCCTAGCGGTGGCGCCAGCGCGACGCCTTCTTCCGCAGGTGGTTCTCGTTTTCCAGCCCGGGCTCCTCGCCCTCTTCACGCACCAGTTGCAGCAAGCGTTGGCGCGCCTCGGCCAGTGATATCAGGTCGGTCAGACGATCCCCATCGTCGGCGACGACCGCATGGCCGACCACATCGCCGGGAGCGTACACCGGCTCGTGGGACACCGCTACCAGCTGGTAGCGGCCACGGGTTTCCAGCACATGCCTGAATTCCTGCATCGCACTCCTCCTTGTCGGGGCAACACTGCGCCCCCTGCCCCGCCATCATGCCGGTGGCAGCGTCATGGGCGCATCCACAACCGCTGCGGCTTCTGCGCGAAACTGTGCGCGGATATCCAAGGAAACCGCAATGGACTGGGTAGCACTTGCCCGCACGCTGGCCACCGAGGCCCACGCGGGGCAGATCGACAAGGCCGGCCAGCCTTACATCGGCCATGTGGCGCGGGTGGCGGCTGCGGTGTGCGGCGACGATGACGCCGAAGTGGTGGCCTGGCTGCATGACGTGGCCGAGGACTGCCCGGCGTTTGCCGCGCGGATCGAGGTATTTCCCGCACCGCTGCGCGAGGCGGTGCAACTGCTCAACCGCGATGCAGCACCCGACGCGGACAGCTACTACGCGCGCATTGCCGCCCACCCGCTGGCACTGAAAGTGAAGCGCGCCGATCTGGATGACAACGCCGATCCGCAGCGGCTGGCAATGCTCGATGCGGCGACGGCCGCGCGCCTGCACGGAAAGTATGCTCATGCCCGGGCGGCGCTGGGCATCTGAGCCGGGCGCGACGAGGCGCGGCGGGCCGGCGTGTCACCGATCAAACGCTGATTTACCCTGAGTGCTGCTGCTCCTGCTGCAGTGCAGCAGTACAATGGGCGGCTCCCGCCCCCCATCGCGCCCCCGCATGAGCCCCAACTCTTCCCTGGCTGCGCGGCTGACGCCCCGCCAGCGCACCCTGATCATCCTCGCCCTTTCACTGGGTGGCTTCGCCATCGGCACCAGCGAGTTCGCCAGCATGGGCCTGATGCTGGAGATCAGCCGCGGCCTGTCGATTTCCGAAACCCAGGTCGGGCATCTGATCAGCGCCTATGCCATCGGCGTGGTGGTCGGCGCCCCGATCCTCGCCTTCGTCGGCGCCAGCTTCCCTCGCCGCAAGCTGCTGCTGGCACTGATGGGCTTCTACGCGGTCGGCAACCTGGCCAGCGCGCTGGCACCGAACTACGGCACGATGCTGGTGGCGCGCTTCGTTGCCGGCCTGCCGCATGGCGCCTACTTCGGCGTGGCGATGCTGGTGGCCGCGGCGATCAGTCCCGCAGGCCAGCGCGGCCAGGCGATGTCACGCGTGCTGCTGGGCCTGTCGATCGCGATCCTGGTCGGCAACCCGCTGACGACCTGGCTGGGTCAGCAGCTGAGCTGGCGCACCGCCTTTGCCCTGGTCAGCGTGCTGGCCATCGCCACCGTGGCGATGATCGCGCGCTTCCTGCTGCCGGACCCGGATGAAGTACGTACCTCGCCGATGCGCGAGCTGCGCGCCTTCAACACGTCCCAGGTGTGGCTGGCGCTGGCGATCGGCGCGGTCGGCTTCGCCGGCATGTTCTGCGTGTTCACCTACCTGGCACCGACCCTGGTGCAGGTCACCGGCGTGGCCGAATCGTGGATGCCGCTGGCGGTGGGCGTGTTCGGCATCGGCGCGATCATCGGCAACATCGCCGGTGGCTGGCTGGTGGACAAGTTCCACTTCAAGGCCGCCGCCGTGGTGCTGCTGTGGTCGATCGTGATGCTGCTGCTGTATCCGCTGGCCGCACAGTCGGTGTGGACCATCGGCCCGATGATCATCACTGTCGGCACCATGGGCGCACTGGCGGCGGTGCTGCAGACCCGCCTGATGGACGTGGCCGGTGAGGCGCAGACGCTGGCGGCGGCCTCCAACCACGCCGCTTTCAATACTGCCAACGCACTCGGCCCGTGGCTGGGCGGCATGGCAATCAGCGCCGGCTTCAGCCCGGCCAGTACCGGCTATGTCGGCGCGGCTACCGCGATCGGCGGCCTGCTGCTGTGGTGCGTGGCGGTGATGCTGGACAAGAAGCGCAGGACCGCCGTCGCCGGCAGTCACTGAACATTGCGCCGGATCGTCAGTCGCTGCCTCTGCGGCGACGGCGATCTGGTCGCAGCAACGCTGTATCGCCGGCCACCAGGGTCGGCCGCGCCAGCTCACCGCGCTTCACACGGTCCAGCACCCGCCGCGAATTGGCTGCACAGTCGATGCCGTCCGGCCGCGCCTGGATGTCCTCGATCAGGGCCAGCAGATGCGCCCGGCTCTCTGCCAGCCGCAGCTGCAACGCTTCGATGTCAGCCACCTTCTGCTGCAGCATCGTGATCAACGCCTCATGCTGCCACTGGCCCATGTCCGGTGGCAGCAGGGCGCGGATCTCTTCCAGGCTGAAGCCTGCACGCTGCGCGCCCGTGATCAACTCCAGCAACAGCACCGCCTGTTCCGGATAGTCGCGGTAGCCATTGGCCTGGCGCTGCGCCACCAGCAGCCCCGCGTCTTCATAGAAGCGAATGCGCGACGCCGCGAGGCCCGTGAGGCGGGCCAGCTCACCGATCTTCATCTGCCTGAATCCTCGCCATGGGAGCCTGTTGACCTTCAATAAAACTTGAAGGTTAGCGTAGCGCCATTCCCCTGTCCTGGAGCTGTCCGATGTCGCTGTTCTCGCCCCTGGCACTACCCTCCGGTGCCATCATCCGCAACCGCATTGCCAAGGCCGCGATGGAGGAAAACATGGCCGACGCCGACCACGCGCCGTCCGCTGCACTGCTGCAGCTCTACCAGCGTTGGGCCGATGGCGGCGCAGGACTGATCATCACCGGCAACGTGATGGTCGATGGCCGCGCCATGACCGGCCCCGGCGGCGTGGTGCTGGAAGACGACCGCCACCTTGACCGCTTCATCGCCTGGGCCGAAACGGCACGCTCACGGGGCGCGCAGATGTGGATGCAGATCAACCATCCCGGGCGGCAGATGCCGGCCGCACTCGGCCAACCGGCACTCGCGCCGTCAGCCGTCGCCCTGGAGATGGGCGCGCTGTCCAGGCAGTTCGCACCGCCGCGGGCGATGACCGAGGCGGACATCGAAGAGGTGATCGCCCGCTTCATCCGCAGCGCCGAGCTGGCCGAGCGCGCCGGGTTCAGTGGCGTGCAGATCCATGCCGCGCACGGTTACCTGCTCAGCCAGTTCCTGTCGCCGCTGTCCAATCGCCGCGACGACCGCTGGGGCGGCAGCCTGCACAACCGTGCGCGCCCGCTGCTGGAGATCGTGCAGGGGGTGCGCGCCACCGTGTCGCCCACGTTCGCGGTGGCCGTGAAGCTCAATTCCGCCGATTTCCAGCGCGGTGGCTTCTCGCCCGAGGATGCGCGCGCAGTGGTGGAAATGCTGGCGCCGCTCGGCGTGGACCTGGTCGAACTGTCCGGTGGCAGCTACGAAGCACCGGCCATGACCGGTGCCGCGCGCGACCAGCGCAGCCTGGCCCGCGAGGCCTACTTCCTTGAGTTCGCGCGTGAGATCGCCACGGTGGCAACCATGCCGCTGATGGTCACCGGTGGCATCCGCCGTCGCGCCGTGGCCGATCAGGTACTTGACAGCGGTGTGGCCATGGTCGGCGTCGCCACCGCGCTGGCGATCGAGCCGGATCTGCCCCACCGCTGGCAGCAGGGCCGCGACCCGGTGCCGGCACTGCGCACCATCGACTGGCGCAGCAAACCGTTGGCCGCCAGCGCACACATGGCCGCAGTGAAGTACCAGTTGACGCGGCTGAGCAGGCTCCGGCCCACGGCGCCGGGTGTTTCGCCCGTCTGGGCACTGCTGCTGGCACAGGCGGCCGCAAAGTGCCGGACCCGCCGCTACCGGCGCTGGATCGGTGCACGCGCAGGAGGATACTGAGCGGGCAGGCTTCTCATCACCGAATCGATGCTTCACCATCTGCACGATCGGCGGCAGCCCGTCGCCGGTCGCAACACGCAGAAGGAACCCTCGTGGCAGCAGGACCAACCAGGAACCACGAAAAGCTGCTCGATGACCTGCTCTCACTGGGCCGCAACTGGGCGCTGGCCATTGCCATCGCAGGTGCCGGAGCTGCGGTCCATTACAGCGAGTCGGTCTACGAAGCAGGCATCTGGCGCGACCTGCTGCCCACGCTCTGCTTCCTGGTCGCCATCGTCTGGATCGTGCTCAGCATCATCCGCTTCGACCTGACCATCCAGCAGCACTTCGAGCGGAAATTGTCACGCTGGCTCAGCCGTCTGCTGTATGTCGTGCTGCTTGGCACCGGCATCACTGCCGTGTTCTTCGTCACCGAACTGGCGGAGAACAATCACATCGCGCGGATGTGCGACTCGGTGGCCAATGAACCCGGCAGCCGCATCCACAGGTCGGCCGAGTGCCAGCGGCTGTACCAGCATCGCGCGGCGTACCGGCAGCGTCTGGAATCGGCCGAGGGTGAGTTCGACTGAACGGGCTTCATCGCGGTCTTCGCGCGCGATGAACACATTTCGTGGATGTGCATTTGGGCACAGTGCAGCCGACGCCGCGCTCTCGGCCCGTACCGGACCCGCAATGCCCCCCCATCGCGCACCTGCCCGCCATGATGCCATCGCCTTGCAGGCCGGCATGCTGGGCAGCGTGTTGGGCGTGGCGCTGTTCAAGGCCATCGCACTGTCTGCGTTGGCGACGGGTTCGATGATGGGTATCGGGCTATGGGTGATGGCCTGCGCGCTGCTGGCAGCGTGGGCGCTCGCAGCCTATCTGGCCTGCCTGGCACTGAGCCGGCGCGTGTTCGTGCTGATGCTGGTGCTGTGCACGATACTGGTGATCTGCATCGCCTGACGCCGGCAGGGACCGGACTATCGCGCATCTGTTATAGAATAACAAGTGCGGTTGGTCCGATTGTGCATGCCCGGTGTCACGGATTTGAATTCCATGGCCATCCCGGCATCACCCGAGGCCCCCCCATGAACCTGCAGCCCCCGCTCCGCGTGACCCTCATTGCCATCGCCCTCGCATCGCTCAGCGCCTGCGCCACCTATGACGACAGCAACATGCATCAAGCCTGCCAGGAGTCGCCGCACCTGAAGGACCTGCCGCCCGAGGTCGCTGCCCGCGAGAGCCGCTGCAACAAGGGCATGGAAGTGTGGTCGAGCGAGCGCAAGGGCAGTGACAAGCCGCTGGACCTGAGCGGAAAGAAGAACAATCCCTGACGAAGGTGCGCGCCCGGTTGCCGCGCCTGTCTTGATCGCGCCCATGCATCCGGCTGACTGCTCCATCACAGCCGGCGCGCGACGATGAGGTCTCCCCACCCTGTCGAGACTCAGATGCCGGACACTGCCCACCCTGTCATTCGCGCGTTCGAGGCCGTGTTCGATCTATCGGGCAGCGTGCAGCGCATCACTGCGCTCACGGTCACCTGCCGGCATTGCTCGTCGACCAGCTCTGCCAGCGAAGACAACCTGGTGCAACTTCCGGGCGGGGCGTTGTTCCGTTGTGACGGGTGCGGCTGCCATCAACCGGTCAGCCACGCCCGCCTGTCGGACTGGCAACCGGCGTCGTTGCTGGGTATCTGAGGGCCGCCACGTGGAAATGACTGCGGAACAGCGGAAAATACTCCAGGCAATCGCCGCTGCAGAGCCGGTGCGCGGCGATGCCGCAACGTGGGCGGTGACCGCCGGATGGGCGGTACAGGCGGAAGACGGGGATATCGATCTGACCGAGGCTGGCCGGGATGTGCTCACCGCGCAGGCAGGTCGTAAGGGCTAGACCCGCCGATCAGGCCAGCTTCGCCTCCCTTCGCGCTGCGCCGCGATAGCGGCAACCTGCTGAACAAAGGGTGCATCCCTGCCACGTCAACGGCGAAGTGGCGAGGCCCTTCATGCCCACGGTGTGCAGGGCGTCATGACATGCGCTCGGCTATGCTGCGCCACCTCCCTGCGCCAATGGCGGCCATGCATCCTTTTCCCCTGCCAGTCTCTGCACCTGATCAGCTCGCCTACCGACTGCTGCAGGACAGTGAATGGGCCCGCTCGGCCACTGCCGCAAGCGCACCCGCCGAACTTCGCACCTTGCTGGCGATGATCCTGGATTCGCCGGAACCCCTGTGGCTTGCCTGGGGCAAGGAAGACAAGGCGTTCTTCTTCAATGATGCCTATCTGCCGATGCTGGGGGAAAAGCTGCACGGCGCGATGGGCAACCGTCTGGAGGATGTCTGGGCGGACGTATGGCCGGACGTGGTGCATGCCGTCGACGACGCCTTTGCCGGCACCAGCCGCAGCTTCAAGAACCTGCCATTGATGATGGATCGCGACGGCACGCTGCGCGAAACATTCTGGACGTTTTCCTATTCACCGCTGCGCGTCGGCTGCGGCAGTGTCGCCGGTATCCTGTGCGTGGTCAGCGAGCAAACCGAACGGGTGATCGAGCGCGACCTGCACAGCCGCCAGGTCGCGGCGATCACCGAGCAGGCGCGGGAGGCCCATCTGGAACTGGTGCGCGCCCGCGAGCAGCTGCGCCAGTCGCAGAAGCTTGAGGCGATCGGCCAGCTCACCGGCGGTGTGGCCCACGACTTCAACAACCTGCTGCAGGTCATCACCGGTTCGGTGGACATGCTCCTGCACACGTGGCCGTCAGACGACACCCGGCGCCGCTACATCCAGGCCATTGCCACAGCCTCGGACCGCGCCACCAAGCTGACCGCGCAACTGCTTGCGTTCTCGCGTCGCCAGAGCCTGTCGCCGGAGGTCTTCGATCTCTGCGAGAGCGTGCACGCGCTTTCGGACATCATCACCACGGTACTGGGTGCACGCATCCAGGTGTCGTTGACGTTGCCCGGCACGCCATTGCCGGTGCTGCTGGACCGGACCCAGCTGGACACTGCATTGATCAACATCGCGGTCAACGCGCGCGATGCGATCGAGGGGCACGGCAGGGTGACCATCGAGGTGGAGCAGGTAACCGCGGTGCCTTCGGTGCGCTTCGCCGCGCCGATGAAGGGCGACTTCGCCGCGATCAGCGTGACCGACACCGGAGCAGGCATCGACCCCGCCGTCGTCGACCGCATCTTCGAGCCCTTCTTCACCACCAAGAGCGTCGGCGCCGGAACCGGCCTCGGCCTCAGCCAGGTGTTCGGCTTCGTCAAGCAGTCAGAAGGCGAGGTGGACGTGCAGAGCCAGGCGGGCGCCGGTACCCGCTTCACCCTGTACCTGCCGCTGGCGCAGGCGAGAGAAATGACGGAACGGCCGGCGACGCTACCGGGGCTGCAGCATGGTCACGGTGTCTGCGTGCTGGTTGTGGAAGACAACGTCGATGTGGCCGAATTTGCCGTCGGCGCCCTGCGCGAGCTCGATTACAACGTGGTACTTGCGCACAATGCGGACGAGGCCCTGGCGGAGCTCGAACGGGATGCCTCCCGCTTCGATGTAGTGTTCAGCGACGTAGTGATGCCTGGCATGAACGGCCTGGATCTGGCCCGTACCATCCGCAGCCGCCTGCCTGGGCTTCCAGTGATCCTTACCAGCGGCTACAGCGAACTGTTGGCCCGGGACCCTGGCCATGGCTTCACCCTGCTGCGCAAGCCTTACTCATTGAAGCAGCTGGCCTCGGTGATGACCGAAGCCGGGCGCTGCGCGCAGGCCGTGGTAGCGTCGCCCTAGCGGGCAGTCACCGCAGCGAACCGAACCAGCGTTCCAGCGAAGGCTCCAGCCCCGACGTGTCACCGCCAGCATCGCAGGCCCAGGCGACGATACCGTCGGGGCGGACCAGCACGGCGCCCAGTCCCAGCGTGTCGCGCGCCGTGGACATCACGCAGGTGACCGACCGCTGCCAGCGCTCAATGATCGGACCGAGCGGATCGCCGGTATCGAGCCCCAGCAGCACGCCCTGCCCTGCACGCAGCAGCTCTCCCATCCGACGGTCATCAGCCAGTTGGACGTCCGGTGCGCTTCGGCCAACCCGCGGATGGCTGCCGTCGAGCACCGGTGGCGGTGCTACACCCCACAGCCGCTCGGCGAGATAGGTGGCACCGTCGCGGGTCGCGGCCAGGTCGGCGATGACCGCCGCCAGCGCGCGCGACCCGGGGCCTGGCCGCATCAACGCCACCTGTGCACGTGACCAGTCGAGCACCTGGGCGCCGATCGGATGGCGCTCAGCCTGATAGCTGTCCAACAGCGACTCTGCCACATCACCTCGCACCACCGCGGCCAGCTTCCACCCCAGGTTCATCGCATCGCCGATGCCGAGGTTCAGCCCCTGCCCGCCCAACGGCGAATGCATGTGCGCGGCATCACCGGCCAACAGCACGCGGCCGCTGCGATAGGCCGTGGCCTGGCGCGCGGCATCGGTCCATGTGGTGGCCAGATGCAACGCCGTGATCGTTGCCTCTCGCCCGGAGACACGCCGCAGCAGCGCCTGGGCGGTGTGCCGGTCCAGCGGCGTGCGATGGCCGGCGCCACCGTCGAAATCGGCCAGCGCCAGCATGCCCGGCGGATTGAAATTGCACATGCCGTGTTCGGTGAACTGACGCCCCGGGACGAGCACCGACGGGTCTGCCAGTTCGACCTGCAGCGTGTGCCCGGTGAACTCCGGCGCCGTCCCTGCGAACACGAACCCCGACTGCTTGCGTACCGTGCTGCGGGCGCCATCGCAACCGACCAGCCAGCGGCCCCGCATCAGCCCGCGACCGGTCTGGACCACCATCTGTGCTTCGCGTGCGTACACCGCCTGCACCGTGCAGCCACGCTCGATCTGTACACCCAGTGACACCGCACGCTCGGCCAGCACCGCCTCCAGCGACTGCAGCTCGACCGCCATCTGGGTGGGCACCGGCGTCGGCAGGCGATGGCGCCAGCGCGCACTGTCCACGTTGTCCAGCGCAAAAGGAATGCCGGCGAAGTGGCCGCCCAGCGGCCGCGGTTGCGCCAGCCAATGGGCGGTGCCGGGCGGCGGTGCGCCGTTGTCCGGCTTCAGCACCTGACTGGCGGCAACCGCATCCAGCAGGCCACGTCGATCCAGGGCCTCCAGGGTGGGCGCGTTCAAGCCGCGCAAGCCAAAGGGCAGGCGTTTCAAGGGTGTCTCGGGCGACACTGCCTGCTCCAGCAACAGGACCGAACAGCCGGCCTGGGCCAGCTCGCAGGACAGGAACAGGCCGACCGGGCCGGCCCCGGCGATGACGACGTCGTACAACATGGGATTTCCCTGTGAGCGCCGGGCCGGCGCTCTGGCGACGCCAATGTTACACTCGGTGTACGTTTCCACAAGTGAACCGCCCATGATCCCGCCCCGGGGCCGCCGCGAGCAGCGCAAGACCGAGACCCGACAGACCATTTCGGACGTCGCCACCGAACTGATCATCCGCCGCGGCTTCGAAGCCGTGTCCATGTCCGAGATTGCCAATGCGGCGGGGGTCTCGCGCAAGACGGTCTTCAATTATTTCGCCAGCAAGGAAGACCTGGTGTTCGACCGCGATGAGGAGGCCCGGACCCTGCTTCGCGAAGGCATGGCGGCGCGCCGTGGCATGGCCCCGCTGGCCGCCTTCCAATCGCTGGTGCGGGAGCTGCTGGACAGCGGCCATCCGCTGTTACGGATCAACTCCGGTGCAGCGGCCTTCTGGGCAACCGTGGCCGACAGTCCGGTGCTGGTGGCGCACGCGCGACGGCTGCAGGCACAGCTGGCCGACGACCTGGCCCAGCTGATGGCCGACGCGGCCGGTCGGCCCGCGCAGGACGCGGAGGCACGCCTGGGCGCAGCCATGCTGCTGGCGTCGATGGTGGCCGCCTATGAGAGTGGACTGGCCAGCCAGCAGAGGGGCGAGGATCCGCGCCAAGCGATGCTGCAGCTGATCGTGCGCGGTGGCACCGGCGTGCTGGTGGCCTTGGCCGGCACCCCATATACCGACCCGGGCCTGCGTCCATAGCGCAATCGGGGGATAGGTCACGAAGCGTTGCAAATGCTACTCTTTCTCATTTGCAGCCCGCCCCGACCCCCTCATGCCGCTTCCAACCCCGCTCAAGCACGCCCTCTGCCTGGCGCTGCCCCTTTCCCTGGCTACGCCTGCACTGGCCTCCGAGGCCTCCGCTGACACCCCGAAGGACCTGGACAAGGTCGAAGTCCGCGGCCGCGCGCAGACCCTGTACCGCGCCAACGATGCGGCCGTCGGCACACGCACCGATACCCCGTTGGAACTGGTGCCGCAGTCGATCCAGGTCGTGCCGCGCGAGCTGATCGACGACCAGGCCGCGCGCCAGGTCACCGATCTGTACCGCAGCATCAGCGGCATCAGCTTCTTCAGCTATGCCGGCGTCACCCTGCGCGGGTTCCGCCAGGAGAACGTTCTCTACGACGGCCTGCGTGGTGATCCCTATGCGGGCTTCTCGGTGCCGCAACTGTTCAATATCGAACGCGTGGAAGTACTGAAAGGTCCGGCCGGTGCGCTGTACGGCGGTGGTGATGCGGGCGGTGTCATCAACTATGTAACGCGCAAGCCCAAGGCGCGCGCCGAACGCCGCATCGAGCTGCAGGCAGGCGACAAGGACTTCCGCGCCGGATCGATCGAAGGCACCGGCCCCTTGAATGCCAGCGGCAGCATTCGCTATCGCGCCGGCCTGTATGCCGACAGCGAGCAGGGCGTGCGCTGGAATGCCGACAGCGAAAGCGTGATCGGCGATGCCTCGCTGGCCTTCGATGTCGGCCAGACCGGCGAACTGGTGCTGCAGTTCACCGACATCACCCAGAACCTGGGCGGCAACCGCCTGCGCGGCGTGCCGGTGAACGATGCCGGCAGCTTCCTGACCGACCGCCGCTGGAACCACAACGAGGCCAGTGACTTCCTCGACATGCGCGCCAAGGTCACACTGGCGCAGTATCGCTTCGCACCGCGCGACAACCTGGACGTGGATCTTGCTGCGCGCTGGTTCAGCAACAACGAGCACCAGATGTACCACGAGCCGATGGGGCTGATTGATCGTGACCGCGACGGCGTGGCCGAGTGGATGACGCGCCAGCTGCGCAACCAGATCCGTGACAACACTGCCTTCACCGCCAGCGGCAATGCCGTCTGGCGGATCAACACCGGCCGTATCGAACACAAGGTGCTGTTCGGCGCCGACGTGTACCAGCTCGACGCCGACTTCACCGCGCAGACCGCCAACAGCGCCGACCTGGCACGCGGCGCCGGCCCGGTGCGGGGCATCGACCTGTTCAACCCGGTCTATGGCGCGAGCACCTGGCATGACTACAACCTGGCCGCTCTGCCCTGGCGCAGCACCGCCACCCGCAGCAAGCGCTACGGCGGCTACCTGCAGGATGAGCTGGCACTGGGCGCGCGCTGGCATGTGCTGGCCGGGCTGCGCTGGGATGGCTTCAAGGATCAGGACCGCATGGGTGGCAGCAGCGTGGATGGCAACGATCTCAGCTGGCGCCTGGGCAGTACCTTTACCGTCCGGGACGGCGTGAACCTGTATGCCAACATCGCCAGCGGCTTCGTGCCGCAGAGTGCCACCAACCAGAACCCGGCGGCCGGCGGACCGTTCGACGCGGAGCGCAGCAGGCAATGGGAAGTCGGCCTGAAGTCCCTGCTGGCCGACCGTGTGACCCTGAACATGGCGGCCTACCGCATCGACCGCAGCAACATCGTGCAGGCCACCGGCGAGGTGATCGGCGGGGTAAACCAACTCGCTGCACTGGGCCTGGTACGCAGCACGGGCATGGAACTGGACCTGCTGGCCGACGTGACCGAGCGCTGGGTGGTGAACCTGACCTACGCCTACAACGACGCACGGGTGAAGGGTGCCGGACCGAACGGCATCACCAATGCCTCCGGCGACCGCTTCGCCAATGCGCCACGCAACAAGCTCGGCGTGTGGACGCGCTACGACCTGCCGTCGATCAACTCGGCCATCGGCTTCGGCGCCGACCATGTGGGCGAGCGTGTCAGCCTGGATGGGCAGGCGGTCAAGGCATACACGGTATTCGACATGAGCTGGAAGACCACGTGGAAGCAGTGGCAGTTCCAGGCCAACGTCAAGAACCTGTTCGACAAGGTGTACGCGGCCAGCGGCTTCATCGAGCGCAACGGGCATTTCCCGGGCGAGCCGCGGCGGGTGTATGTGCAGGCGGCTTACAGCTTCTGAGCGGAGCCACCTGCGTCGCCGGCATCTCGTGCCAGCGTGCCGCCTGCCCGGACGGTAAACCACCCCAATTCAGGTATCCTTGCGCGCAGTCAGCCACGTCTTCATGCGACCGCTGCGGTGCAGCATCGACGTTGCCGACGAACACACGATTCACCATGGATGTTTCAACGTAGTCACAGGGGAAAATGGATGAAGAAGTTCCTGTTCGCGGCGATCATCGCCGTGTCGCTGGCGGGTTGTACCACCAATCCGCCGCTCAATTTCTCGGTCCCGAACGTCGGGGTCAGCAGCAAGAAGATTGATGGCGAACTGAAGTCGCTGACGGTCACGCTGGCACGTCCGGATGAAGCCAAGGGCAAGATTCCCGCGCAGGCCCAGCACGAAGTGCCGCAGATGTGGCAGAACGCGCTGACCGAAGCGCTCAATAAGATGGCGGTGTTCCGCGACGATGCACCGGTGAAGTTGAGCCTGTCGGTGAAGATTCTGGCGATCGACATTCCCAGCTTCGGTGCATCGATGACCACCAAGACGATCGCCCGCTACGAGCTGATCGATCGTGCAACCGGCAGCATCGTCTACACCCAGGATGTCAGCGCATCCGGCGAAGTTCCGTTCAACTATGCCTTCGCAGGGGTAATCCGTGCCCGCGAGTCGATCAGCCGCTCAGCACAGAACAACATCGCCCAGTTCCTGCAGGCGCTGGAAACCGTGGACATTACCAAGCCGATGTTCCCGAACAAGCAGGAAGCGCCATGAAGCGCCTGCTGGTGGCTGCATCCGTTGCTGCGATGCTGACGGCCTGCGCGCCAAATGTGCGTACGGACAGTTATTCCATCGGTTCAGTGGGACAGGTCAATCGAACTGTCGGCGGTACGGTCATCAGCGTCCGCGCGGTCAGTATTGACGGTTCACAGGGCGGCGGTGCCGTTGCCGGCGCTGCGGCTGGCGGTGTGGCCGGCTCCACCATCGGCGGCAGCGACCAGGGGGCGGCCATCGGTGCCATTGGCGGCCTCGTGGTCGGAGCTATTGCCGGTGCAGCCTCCGAACGCGCACTCTCGCAGGCCAAGGGCCTGGAATATGTTGTGCAGACGGAGAACGGCAACCTGATGACGGTTGTGCAGGGCCCCGATCCGGTGTTCACCACCGGCATGCGGGTCCTGGTGCTGTATGGATCGCCCTCGCGCATCATTGCCGATCCGCGACAAGCGAAGACAGCGCCGTAACCCCCAACAATGCCCCTTTCGAGGGGCATCGTTGTATTGGATATCGAGGGGGAGGTGGCAACCCACCTCCCCTGCCCAGGTCAGTGCGAGCAGGACACCAGCATCGAGCGGGTGGCCATCTGGGTAGAGGTGAAGCCGTTCCTGTTGCCCACCGCGATGGCATTTCCTTCATCGCCATCCTTGCTGAAGACCACATAGCCGCCTGGGCACATCTGCCCGGCCTTTTCGTAGCAGCCACTCCAGGAACTGGAACCGCTGCAGTCGATGGAAACACCACGGCGGCCATCGGGGGTGACGGTCATTCTGGCAGTGGTGCAGCCACTCAAGGCGGCAACCAGCAACAGCGGGACGAACAACTTCATGGGCACTCCAGGGGTTGGGGATCAGCGAACGGGCGCCAAGGCTGGAGTGCGCGGATTGCGCGAACCTTGCGCCGGGCGGCCCGCGCCGCAGCGGGTGTTGCGGCGTCACCGGCAGGCCCCGAAGGAACGCCATGTTCACGCAATGTTCCTGTAATACGGTGCCGGCGCTTGCCGCCCGCCTTATGCCTCCTTCCCGCCTGACGCCTGCCGATGCACATCCTGCTGATCGAAGACGAAGCCGAACTGGCTGCCACCCTGAAGTCTGCCCTGCAGCGGGAGCGCTACGTCGTGGACCTGGCCAGCACCCTGGCACTGGCCCGCCAAGCAGCACTTTCCGGATCACACGACCTGGTGCTGCTGGACCGCACCCTGCCCGATGGTGACGGGCTGGGGCTCATTCCCGTGCTGCGCGGGCGCAATCCGGGGGTGCCGATCATCGTGCTCAGCGCACTGGGACAGTTGCCGGACCGCATCGCCGGCCTGGATGAGGGCGCCGACGACTACCTGGCCAAGCCCTTCGCGCTGGAAGAACTGTTCGCGCGGATCCGCGCGGCCGGGCGCCGGCCGAGCGGCATGCAGGTGGAGCCGGTGAGCATCGGCCGGCTGCTGTTCGACCCCACCTCGGGCGAAGCCAGCGTGGGCGGACAGCGACTGGAGCTTCCGCGCCGCGAGATCCGCGTGCTGGCGGCCCTCGCCCGCCGGCTGGGCCGCACCGTGCTTCGCGAATCCATCGAGATGGCGGTGTACGGCTTCGACGACGGCATCCATTCCAACACGCTGGACTCGCATGTCTCACGCCTGCGGCGCAAGCTGGCCGACGCGGATGCGGGGGTGGAAATCCATGCCATCCGCGGTGTCGGCTATCTGATGCGGGAAACGAAGTAATGGCGCTTCGTCCCTCACTGAAGCGCCCGCTGATCGTCAAAACCCTGATCTACCAGCTGCTCGCACTGCTGGTGGCCTTCTTCGCATTGCTGATGGTGCTGGTGCGTGTCGACAGCGGCGGCTACTACACCATCCAGACCTTCGCCCCGGTGGCGGCAGAGGCCGTTCGTCGGGACAGCAAGGGCGAGCTGTATGTGCAACGCACGCCGGCGCTGGACGAGCTGCTGAAGATCGTCCCCGGCGCGTGGTTCATCGCCGAGGATGAGCAGGGCCAACATGTGACATTCGGCCACGTTCCGCCCGCCTACGCCTCGCTGGTCGGCGCCCTCGACGGCATTCCCTATGGCGACCTGCGCGGACGCGGCCGCAACGACGGCCTGGCCGTGGTGATACGCCAGCACAGCGGTCCGGCCGGCAAGCTGACCATCATGGCCCATGGCGAAACCGATTCGCTGACCTGGCAGATGGCGCTGGCCGCACACATCATCACCCTGCCGATCTTCCTGCTGCTGGGCCTGGCCACCATCATCCTGACCCCGATCATCGTGCGCCGCGCCCTGGCTGGCGTGGAGCGCATCGCGCAGGAAGCCCGCAACATCTCTGCCAGCCGTCGCGGCATCCGTCTGACAGAAACCGCCGTACCGGTGGAGATCGCACCGCTGGTGACCGCGGTGAACGAAGCGCTGGACCGACTGGACGAAGGGCACGAACGGCAGCGCCGCTTCATCGCCGCCGCCGCCCATGAGCTGCGTACACCGATCGCCATCCTGCGGGTGAAGATCGACGCCACCGACGATTCCACCTCACGCAGCCTGGCGGTGGAAGTCGCTCGGCTGGCAACGCTTGCCGAGCAGCTCCTGGACCTGCACCGCATGGAAGCCGATGGACCGAAGGACTCCCTCAACCTGGCCCGCGTGGCCAAGCGGGTCGTCGCCGATCTGGCCCCCCTGCTGATCCAGTCCGACAAGACGGTCGCCGTGGCAGTGGAACCGAACTTCCCGGTGCTGGGCGAGTCCGGTGCCATCGAACGGGTGCTCTCCAACCTGGTACTGAATGCCGCCGAGCACGGTGGACGCCATATCATCGTGCGCGTGCAGGGCAGCTGCCTTGAGGTGGAAGACGATGGACCCGGCATTCCAGTCGACCAGCGCGAACGCGTGTTCGAGCCCTTCCAACGCCTGCGGCCCCGGCAGACAGGCGCCGGATTGGGATTGAACCTGGTGCGGCAGGTGATCGACCGCCACGGCGGCCACGTCACGATTCTGGATGCGCCCGGTGGTGGCGCCCTGATCCGCATCGAGTTCCCCGTGCATCCAGGCGTCACCAGCGCATTGGCGCCGGAGTACTGAGCGCATCGCTTCCACGTGGATGACTATGCGCGGATGACTACTGGCTGTCCGCGCGCCAGGACTGCGGTTGATGCGCAAGGTTGCGGCAATGTTCGCTGCCCAGCATCCAGGTGAGCAGCACAGCAGGTGCTGCGTCCGGAACTGACAGGAAGCCTGCATGTGACACAGGGAGCTCTTCCACCGCCCTCTTCCACCCCTGCCCCGCCGCCTCGGAATACGCCCAGCCTGACCGCCGCAGCATGGAACTGCCGCGCGCATGCAGGCCGCGCGCGTGGGTTGGAACACTGGCCGCACTGGCTGCGGATGATTCCCGAACGCGAGCGGGCCGGCGTGCTGATCCGCCTGTTCGCCGCGCTGTTCCTGCTGCTCCCCGGCCTTGCGCTGGTGGCTTCCGCGTATCGGCACGCGCATGCAACGGCCACTGCCGTGCTGGTGTTCGTCGCCGTGCATGCCGCACTGCACATGCTGGCCGTGTGGCGAGGGGCTGCACTACGCCCAGCTCCCCCGCTGCTGCGGACCCTGGATACGCGCGCAGCCGCCGTGATGCTTGCTGCCACGTTGATGATCATCGCGATCGTCGCCGCCACCGCAACCCTGCCGGTTGCGGTCTGCACCGTGCTGCTGGTCGGCGCGTTGTGCCAGCTTTCGACCCTGCCCACGCCGGCGCAACGCCTCCGCCACGTGCTGTTGGCGCTCGGTAGCATGATCCAGTTCATCGCGATGGCACTGCTCACGCAGGGCATTGCCCACTGACACGCCTGCACCATCGCAAGGTTCGCGCAATCCAGCGCATCGAGACTCGACCACCATCCACACCTGTCACCCCAGGCGTGCATTCCAGCAGTCTCGAGGATCCACGATGCCCTGTCTCTTCCGGATGCCGCGCCGATGAGCGCCACACCGCGCAGCCGCCGCCGTGTGCTGATCATTGCTGCCGCACTCCTCTGCACAACGTTGGCACTCTTCGCCTGGCTCCGGCCCGTACCACCACCGAAGCTGCAGGTGGCACCGGTAACCCGGGGCAACATTGAACAGGTCGTTGAAGCCACTGGAACACTGAAGCCCTCGCGGCTGGTGAGCGTGGGCGCGCAGGTCTCCGGCCGCATCGAGGCCCTGCATGTGAAGCTGGGCGACAAGGTGAAGGCCGGCGATCCGATTGCCGATATCGATTCGCGCACCCAGCGCAACGCATTGCTGAGTGCGCAGGCAGCACAGCGCACCGCGCGCGCCAACCGCGATGCGCTGGCCACCGACCTGCGCCAGTTCGAGCTGACATTGCATCGACAGCAGCAGCTGGTGACCTCGCAGTTGGTGGCACGCGCCGACGTCGATGCGGCCAAGGCCAAGGTCGATGCCACCCGGGAACAGATCGCCGCGCTGGAAGGTGAGATCGTGCAGCGGCAGACCGACGTGGATATCGCACAGACCAACCTCGAGTACACCCGTATCACCGCCCCCACCGACGGCACCGTGCTGGCCGTGGTGGCGCGCCAGGGGCAGACCGTGAACGCGGTACAGAGCGCACCGACCATCGTGATGCTGGGCAACCAGGACGTGATGACGGTCTACGCGGAAATCTCCGAGGCGGATGTTGTGCACACGTCCGTTGGTCAGGAAGCGTACTTCACCATTCTTGGCGACGCGGGACGTCGCTACAGGAGCACGCTGCGCGACATCGCCCCGGCTCCGGAATCGATCACCCAGGAAGACGCCTCCGCCCTTGCTTCACCCGCGACCGGCGGTGGCAGCCGCACCGCCATGTACTACAACGGGCAGTTCGACGTCGCCAACGCCGATGGCCGCCTGCGCAGCTACATGACCGCGCAGGTGCGCATCGTGCTGGGTCGCGCCGACAACGTACTGACGCTGCCCTCCGCTGCGCTCGGTGCACGCGCGGCCGATGGCAGCTACAGCGTACAGGTGCGTGGCGCGGACGGGCACGCCCATGCGCGCCGCATCACCATCGGGCTGGACGACCAGATCCAGGTGGAGGTACGCAGCGGCCTGAAAGAGGGCGAACAGGTGGTGCTGGCGCAGGCCCGGGACGAAGCCGCTACCGCACACGCGCCGTCGAAATGAGCACATCCGCCACCGCCCCCTTGCTGCGCGTACGCGGCATCCGCCGCGAATTCGCGGCCGGCGAACAGACGCTGGTCGTGCTCGATGGCGTGGACCTGGACATCCACGCAGGCGAACTGGTGGCCATCGTGGGCCAGTCCGGCTCGGGCAAGTCCACGTTGATGAACATCCTCGGCTGCCTCGATCGCCCTTCCGCCGGTGCATACCAGATCGCCGGACGCGAAACCGCTCAGATGTCGCCCGATGAACTGGCCGAACTACGCCGCGAGCACTTCGGCTTCATCTTCCAGCGCTATCACCTGCTGACCGACCTGACCGCATTGGGCAATGTAGAAGTGCCAGCGATCTATGCCGGCATGGCGGCGGCCACCCGCCGCGCCCGCGCGGCCGAGCTGTTGGCGCGGCTGGGCCTGAGCGAACGTATGCAGCATCTGCCTGGCGAGCTGTCAGGTGGCCAGCAGCAGCGTGTTTCGATTGCGCGCGCACTGATGAACGGCGGCGCGGTGATCTTCGCCGATGAGCCGACGGGTGCACTGGACACCCACTCCGGCAGGGAGGTGATGAAGATCCTGGGCGAGCTGCATGCCGAGGGCCACACCGTGGTGCTGGTGACGCACGACATGGCCATGGCCGAACATGCTCATCGCATCATCGAGATCCGCGATGGCCGGGTTGTCGATGATCGCGCCACGGGCAGGGTCTCTGCCGTGGATGGGTCAGCGGCGGCCCCGCCGCAGCGCGGCGGTGGCAGCGGCTGGCAGGCGGTGCGTGACCGCTTTACAGAGGCGTTCCGCATGGCCCTGCGCGCAATGAACGCGCACCGCATGCGCACCTTCCTGACCATGCTCGGCATCATCATCGGCATTGCGTCGGTCGTCTCCGTGGTCGCGCTGGGTACCGGCGCGCGCCAGGCCATCCTGTCCAACATTTCCTCGCTGGGCACCAACACCATCGAGATCTATCCCGGGTCCGGCTTCGGCGACCTGCACTCGGCGCGGGTGGAAACGCTCACCCCCGGCGACAGCGTGGCCCTGGCCGGGCAGCCGTTCGTGGACAGCGCTACACCCGGCGTGGCCACCACCGGCACCGCGCTGCGCGGCAACCGCTCGGCCAGCGTGCAGGTGCATGGCGTCAGCGAGCAGTACTTCCGCGTGCATGGCCTGAAGCTGGGCGAAGGTGCCTTCTTCGGCCCGGCCGCCGTGGCCGGCTACCAGCAGGTAGTGGTGATCGATGCCAATACCCGCGCCCGCTTCTTCGCTGCGGTGGACAATCCCATCGGCCAGACCCTGCTGCTGGGCAACGTGCCGGTGCGCGTGGTGGGCGTGGTGAAGAAGGACGCCGGCGCGGTCGGCGATGCCTCGCTGCTGCGGGTGTGGCTGCCCTACACCACCACCATGGCGCGCATGCTCGGGCAGAGCCACGTTTCCAGCATCACCGTGCGTGTCTCCGATGCCATCAGCATGGAGGCGGCCGAGCGCGCCATCGGACGATTGCTGGCACGCCGCCATGGCAGCACCGATTTCTACATGAGCAACAACGCGCAGATCCGCCAGTCCATCGAACAGACCACCGGCATCCTGACCATGATGATCAGCTCCATCGCCGCCATCGCGCTGGTAGTGGGCGGAATCGGAGTGATGAACATCATGCTGGTGTCGGTGACCGAGCGAACACGCGAGATCGGCGTGCGCATGGCGGTGGGCGCGCGGCGCAGCGACATCCTGCAACAGTTCCTGATCGAATCGGTCCTGGTCTGCCTGCTCGGTGGCGTGCTCGGCATCGGCGTGGCCCTGGCATTGGGGGCAGGGTTGGCGCTGGCCAACGTGGGTTTCAGCCTTGTGTTCTCCGCCAATTCGATCCTGGCCGCCTTCGCCTGTTCCAGCCTGATCGGTATTGGCTTCGGCTTCCTGCCAGCACGCCGCGCCGCGCAGCTGGACCCGGTCGAAGCACTCGTTCGATAGCCAGTGACGTTACCTGCAGTGACGGCAGGTTCGCGCAATGTCTGCGGGCTCTACTGGAGCTACCAACAATGTCCGCACAGGAGCTGGACGATGTCTCTGAAACCACGAAGAACCGCACTTCTGCTGGCAGCGGCTGCACAACTGATGCTGCTGTTGCCCTACTCCGGCGACGCCCATGCGCAACGCGGTAACCGCTACAACCCGCAGTGGGACCAGGACTACCGTGACCGCGATCGTGATGCATGGGAGCGTCGTGAACGCGAGCGTGAGCGTGACCGGGAACGTGAGCGCCGCCACGATGCCAAGACCACCGGTGTGGTGGTGGGCGTGGTGGGCGCAGCCGTCGTGGCCGGTGTGATTGCCGCAGCCGCCAAGCGCGAACGCGAGACCCGCGAACGCGCCGACTACTGCATTCGCCGCTACGGCAATTATGACCGCCGCAACGATACCTATCGCGGCGCCGACGGCTACACCTATCCCTGCCGCTGACCTGCACATCTCAAGGACATACGACCCATGAAGAAGACCGCTCTGTTGATCGCATTGTGCGCCGCTCCGCTGGCCTCCCAGGCCGCGCCGGCTGACCCGAAGCAGGCCTACATCGATTCCACGTTCACAGCGATGGACACCAACAAGGATGGGCGCGTCGACAAGGCCGAATACACCAGATTCCAGCAGGGGCGCTTCAGCAAGCAGGCCGATTCGATCGACGCCGCGTTCAGTGCCATGGACACGAACAAGGATGGCAGGATCAGCAAGGATGAAGCCACGTTGGTGCCGGAGATTGCGAAGTACTTTGCGGGCCTGGACACCGATGGTGATGGCTATCTGTCGCTGAAGGAGATGCAGCAGGCCATGGTGGCCGCGCAGACGGCAGACGCCCCGGCGAGGTAGCGCCCCGGTACTGGATGCCAATCCACATCGCCTTGGTGGGTGCCCACCCTGGTGGGCACGGCTGCGTCACCGCGCGCCAGGGCCAGAATGCCCACCAAAGTGGGCGGCTACCGCAGCGGTGAAATGGCATCCACCCAGGCGGACATCTACCCAGCTGGTACGCGTCGGTCGCCGAGCGAACTCAGCAATGCCCGCGCACCGAGTTGCAAAGACCGCGTGAGGCGAGGCTGCGACAGGCCGGGACCCTAGCCCATCCGTATCGCCGGGATGTCGCGCGCCTGCGCATCGACCTCCTGCTGGCGCTGCGCGTGTGCCTGTTCACGATCCGCACCGACTGCCTGCAGGGCCTGCAGTGACTGCTCGACCGGCGTCTGCACCGCCCGGTCCGTGGGCATGGAGGCCCGCAGATGCGCCGGATCATTCAACTCGCCCTGCACCACGAACACGTTGCGGCCGGCCGGGTGATCGGCAGTCCGCGCGCTCAGCAGCACATGGTCGGCGCGTTCGAGCTGGTTGTGGCGCGCCAAGGCCATCACGCTCGCCACCAGGCGCTCGCTGTTCTCGTCGTGGGTACGCCCGGCGCCGGCATCGATCGCGGCCACGCCTTCGCGCACCTGCTGCATCAATGCGTACTCACGGTGGCCGGGTCCAATGTCGGCCAGACGGGTCGCTACCTGCGCGGGATCCGGCACGTCGTCCACGGCTGCGGTCAGCGGGCTGCGGGTGATGGTCCGGTACGGGTCGTCCGGGTGGAACTGGGTACGTTTTTCCTGCCGTTCCAGACGAACCTCGCGCGCGTCGTTGAGTTCAGCGATGCGGGCCGGATCGGTGATCTCACGCATCGACATGTGGCCACCACCCGCGCTGACACTGGCCCATTTCCTGTCCGCTTCGAAGTACATCGCGTAGTAGCTGTTGCCACCGATGACGTTCGGATCGACCGCCGAGCGCCCTTCCAGTGCCTGGGTGGCTTCCAGCACGCTCAACCGGGTCAGGTATTGCCCACCCTTCGTCCATCCCATCTGGCTGATGGCATCGATGCTGGTGTTGCCTACGCGCGGGCCTCCGGCGTAGTCATTGTTGAGCATGTTGGTCCAGATCTGTTCCAGCTTCTCGGGGCCGCTCTTCTGCTCAGCCGCCTGCAGCAACACGCGCGGCGTCCAGCAGTTGGGATCGAGTTCATGCCGTTCGAATGCCCGGTCGTGTGCCAGCATCACGTCCTTGCCGGGGAGATTCAGTGCAAATTCGGGACGCCCCTGCTCCATCCAGAACAGGCGTCGCTCCAGGTCCTGGCGCAGAAGCGTCTGCCCAAACATCTCCCATTGCCGCTCGCTCAGCTGCGCGTCGGGAAAGCTGGAGCCCTTGCCTTCCTGATCTCGGGCGTAATCCTGTGCGTAGCTGTTTGCAACGCGGCCTGGCAGGCTGTCGTTGCGAACAACACCCAGCGCAAGCGTGCCATAGCCATCCGCATCTGGCAGCTGCGACAGATAGTTCCAGTACAACTCACGGTTTCCGGCCTTGGCATAGCTGGCCAGAATCCTGAGATTTTCTTGCGTCAATCCGCCCATCGCCTGCTCCTGAATGCACTCACTGCCGGACGCGGGAGCGCGCGAGAAGATCCCGCACCGCATCTTCCATCCGCTTCCAGTCCGCCAGGAAGGCCCGCTTGTAGTTCAGCGAGATGGAAAGCTTGTTCTCCACATCCGAGAAATAGTGGAAGCACCCCGCAGCGGCTTGCCCTTGCTCACTGATGACCTGATCGCCCTGCAGGCGAACGCCATCCCCCCGAAACGCCGTGCTTTCGCATTTGATGAATGTGGTCAGACTGCCGTTTGGAGCGCGCGCGATGTACCAATCATCTTCATAGGCAGGATTACGCGTGGGCGGTTTTCCATAGCGTGCCTCGTATTCCTTCGAGAAAATCCCCATCCTCGTTTCATCGATGGCGTAAGGCGTCAGTCCCATGACGTCGGGCCGCGCAATACGCAGATCGAGTCGATCCCGAGGATCCCCTCGCTCCACCGATCCTTCCTCGGTGGATGCCTGGTTGGAGGACAATCGCTCCAATGATGTTTCGATTGGCGCACGATCGATGTAGTCGATCGCCACAGCAATTTCCTTCCGGAAATCATTCGTACGCGGATTGGCCCGGGCGCCCGGCGCCGTCGGCTTCATGTCCGGCCACTCGATGACCAGCGTCACGCCCTCGCCGGGCCACGGTGCGATCTGGCTGTCCAGGTAGTTGGCCGGAATGCGGAAAGTGTTCGGCCCGAGCTTCACGTCCACGGGCGCATCGGTATAGGTGTGGCCGTTGATCGTGCGGCCGGTCTGCGTCGCGCCGGACATGGCGGGATTCCTTTCGTGTTCGGTGGACGGCGGCCGCGCACACGCGCCGGCACTCACCGCGACGGCAAGTGCAAGCGTCAGGCAACGGCCGGGGGACATCACGTGCATGGGCATTCCATTGCAGAGTTCCCAATCGATTATAGGTAAAACTGCGGAGGCGAACGAAGGGTCCGCGCCCCAAGGCTCGAAGGCCTAGGCGAAAGCCACTTAGGCCCGAGCACATGCCCGGCTCACCCATGGTGCCGGTCGGGCCATCCGCATGGCTGGGGTATTTGAAAACCGGGATCCCTCTTCCTGCTGGGTCTTCGCGTAGTCCTGTGCATAGGAGTTCGCCACGCGTCCCGGCAGGCTGTCATTGCGTACAACACCCAGTGCCAGTGTCCCGTACCCATCGGCTCCCGGCAGTTGCGACAGGTAGTTCCAGTAAAGCTCGCGGTTGCCGTCTCTGGCATAGCTGCCAAGGACGCTCAGATCGCGTTCGGTCAATCCACTCATACCCTTCCCATCCTCTTCCTTGAATCACCGATCACTTGGACCGGGTGCGCGCAATGACGTCCCTGACGGCCTCTTCCATGCGCTTCCAGTCCTTCAGAAACGCTCTCTTGTAGTCCAGGCTGACGGACAGCTTGTTGTCGATGTCCACGAAGTAATGAACGCAGCCAGCTGCTACTTCCCCAGGCTCACTGATCACCTCGCGCCCCTCCAGCCGCACGCCGTCGCGTCGGAATTTCTCGCCGTCACATTTGATGAACGAGCTGATCCGGCCGTCGCCCTGCCGTGCGATGTACCAGTCTCTTTCGTAAGCGGGATTGCGCACAGGCGGCTTTCCGTACCGCGCCTCATACTGCTTCGCGTACACCACCATCTTCGCTTCATCGATTGCATAGGGCGTCAGGCCCAACGTTTCCGGCTGTGCAACGCGTTGATCGAGACGGTCCCTGGGATCCTCCCTTTCCACAGAACCCTCCTCCGTGATGGCTTCATTTGACGACAGCCTTGAGAGCAGTGTTTCGACGGGAACGCGATCAACGTAGTTGATCCGAATGGGAATCTCCTTCCGGAAATCATTCGTACGCGGATTCGCCCGGGCACCCGGCGCCGTCGGCTTCATGTCCGGCCACTCGATGACCAGCGTCACGCCCTCGCCGGGCCACGGTGCGATCTGGCTGTCCAGGTAGTTGGCCGGAATGCGGAAGGTGTTCGGCCCGAGCTTCACGTCCACGGGGGCATCGGTATAGGTGTGGCCGTTGATCGTGCGGCCGGTCTGCGTTGCGCCGGACATGGCGGGATTCCTTTCGTGTTCGGTGGACGGCGGCCGCGCACACGCGCCGGCACTCACCGCGACGGCAAGTGCAAGCGTCAGGCAACGGCTCGGGGACATCACGTGCATGGGCATTCCATTGCAGGGTTCCAGCGCCACTATAGGGAACCGGGCGTCAACGGAACCGCGTCGCAGCCCTTCACGGCACCAGGCAGCGTTCCACCTGCAGCGACAACGCCTGGCAGGCGTTGAACAGGCCTTCGACCACGGCGGCGGAGGGACAGCAGGCAGGATCGTCGCTCTCCCGCGCCACATGCGCAGCGTGCAGCACCGCAGTCAACGCCGTGATGCCCGAAACGCTGCGGGTCGCCAGGGCCATGTCGAAGGCGCGGCCAGGGCTCAGGTGCATTTCAACCCAGGCCTCGCCATCGGCGCGCAGGTTCCTGCCGTGGCCTTTCAGGTGTGCAAAGAATGCCGATGGGGTGACGAACTCGGCGGATTCGCGGAGCGCGTCCTCCAGCGTTTCGGCCAAGGCAGCGGGAAGATCAAGTACAGCGGCACCCAGCAGCGCGTGCAGGCGGGGATGGTCGGGAAGACGTTCGGGCATGACGGCAACCTCACGATGTGGCCACCTGCAGATGCAAGGTGGCGGACGGTGCGGGTTGGCGTGCCGGATACGTAGTACGAAAGCCGACGGGCCCTAAGACCCCCACGCACCATCCGCCATGAACTGACAGAAGGTGCATTGTCGTGATCGCAACATACGTTGCAACTACGACGCCTTGTACTACGTAAGTTCGGGACGCCAATCCCGGCCACGGCGAATGCTTTGGCGCGGCCATGGTTACCGCCCTGAACCGGCGGTGGAAAGCAGGGAAATCCTGATCGATCACGTCGCTACGTTGGTTGCGTCAGTGGATGTCGAGTTGTCCATTGACTGGCGTTCTTCGCCAGCAGGCGACTCCTATCGACGCGTACTTTCCGGACGCCCTGTCCAGCCGTATACGACATGCGCGCTGCCGGTGCCAAAGACCCGCCGCTGGCTGTGGGCGTTCGCGAAACCCGCATGCGGCAAGCGCAAGGCCGCTCAGCCTTCAGCTATCGCCTTGGGTGCTCTGATAGCCACGATAGGTTTCACCCCACTCGCGCATGGCCAGCAGCACCGGTACCAGCGTGCGCCCGAACTCGGACAGCTCGTATTCCACTTTCGGCGGCACTTCCGGGTACACGTGGCGGATCACCACGCCATCGGCTTCCAGTTCACGCAGCTGGCTGGTGAGCATGGACTGGGTGGCATTGGGCACCCGTCGCGTCAATTCCATGAAACGCCGCTTGCCGGTCATCAGGTGAAACAAAATGATCGGCTTCCACACGCCGCCGATCACCGACAGCGTGACTTCCACCGCGCAACCGCTCTTGCCGTCCCACCGTTTGCTACGCATGCATACTCCGGAAAACCATAGTACCTACGGAAAATCGTCGTTCTTGTTGCGATAACGGTGCGAGCCTAGCATGGGGCCATCCACTGAACGTGAGCCCCCAACCATGAGTTTCAAGGCGCTGCTGACCCGCAAGACGAACGACGGCGTATCCACGGAACTGGTCGATTTCAATGAAGCCGACCTGGTGGACGGCGACGTCCTGGTACAGGTCGAGTACTCCACGCTCAACTACAAGGATGCGCTTGCCCTCACCGGCAAGAGTCCGGTCATCCGGACGTTCCCGCTCATTCCCGGCATCGATCTGGCAGGCGTGGTGCTGGAATCCAGCACGCCCGACTTCAAGCCAGGCGACCGCGTTGTGCTCAATGGCTGGGACTTGAGCATGGGCCACCACGGCGGCCTGGCACAGCGCGCCCGCGTACGCGGCGAATGGCTCAACCGGATTCCCGGCAACCTGAGCACCCGCGACGCCATGGCCATCGGCACCGCTGGCTATACCGCGATGCTGTGCGTGCTGGCCCTGGAGCATGCAGGGGTGACGCCTGCACAGGGCGATGTGCTGGTTACCGGTGCCAACGGCGGCGTCGGCTCGATTGCGGTGGCGATCCTTTCAAAGCTGGGTTATCGCGTGGTGGCCGCCACCGGGCGGCCGGAGCACGCCGAGTATCTGCACAACCTGGGTGCGGCCGAGATCATCGATCGTGCGCAGCTTTCGGAGCCGCGCGAGCGGCCGGTGAGTGCCGAGCGATGGGCCGGCGTGGTGGATGTGGCCGGCGGCCCAACGCTGGTCAATGCCATCGCCGAAACGAAGTACCGCGGTGCCGTGGCCGCCTGTGGCCTGGCCCAGAGCGATGCACTGCACGGCTCGGTGCTGCCCTTCATCCTGCGCAATGTGACCCTTGCGGGCGTGGATTCGGTGAATGCCCCACAAGAGGTTCGCCAGCGCGCCTGGGATCGGCTCGCGACCGACCTGGACCCGCAGAAGCTGGAAAGCACCGTGCAGCAGATCGGCCTCGCCGAGGTGCTGGATGTCTATGAGCAGATCATCCCCGGCAAGGTGCGTGGCCGCATTGTCGTGGATGTGAACGCCTGACGCCTGCCGCGCCGGCGAGGGTGCAATGCCATCGCTGGCGCGCGTGCGCGAGTGACCGGAATCCCAGCGCGCCATGCCAAGCCGCCTTATCATGGGGCGGCAAGGGCACTTTACGCCCGGTGACGTACGCAAGGCAGTATCTGGATGTCTATGGAATGGCGCCCCTCGGGCTGGGGCCAGCGTGTGACCCGCTCGCCGGACTGGCAGTTGCAGCTGGATGGCGAACAGCTCGCGCTTTTGATCGACGGCAGGCAGTACCGCCAGCAGGTGGCGAACGAACACAGCGTGCGGGTCGTTCGCGGCGTGCTCTGGTCCCGGGTCGAACTGACGACCGAGCACGGTGAAGCACTGTCCGTGGATGGGCTGCCCAACAGCCAGGGCTCCCGGCTTGCGGCGGCGCTGCAGCAGGTGCGCTTTGCGCGCACCACACGGGGACGCAAGGCCCTGTTTGACACGATCCTGGAGCAGATCCAGGCGTGGTTGCGCGCTGCCGATGCGCTCATCGACCGCGGCAGTGCCGGACGCCGCTGGATCACCCACGAACAGCAGCAGGCGTTGCTGGCCGACCGCCCCGCCCTGCCCCTGCCGCCCGCCGAGCTGGAGCAGCTGTTCCTCGACGAGGAGGTGCACGACGACCTGCACGCGCCCGGCCACCGCATGGCGCTGGACGCCCTGCACGACTGGCAGCTGGATTGGCCCACCGTCTGGGCCGAGGCCAACGCGACCATGGCAGAGCGCGAGCGGGTGCTGGCCAAGGACTTCCTGGACCGGGTCGAGAGCAAGCCTCTGACCGAGGAACAAGCCCACGCCGTCATCTGCTTCGACAACCGGGTACAGGTCGTGGCCGCGGCCGGCTCTGGGAAAACCTCCACAATGGTCGCCAAGGCCGCTTATGCCATCGACCGCGGCTTTGTCGAACCCGAACGGATCGTGATGCTCGCCTTCAACAAGGACGCCGCCCAGGAGCTGGAGGAGCGCGCGCAGCGATGCTTCGACCGGCTCGGCATGGGCGACACCGTGGTGGAAGCCCGGACTTTCCACGCCCTGGGCCTGTCCATCATCGCCAAAGCCACAGGGCGCAAGCCGGATATCCCGGAATGGGCGGTCGACGCGACGCTGGGCTTCAACAAGCTGGCCGAACTGGTGGACGACCTGAAGGACCGCTCGACCCATTTCCGCACCCAGTGGGACATGTTCCGCCTGGTGTTCGGGCGCGACCTGCCGCCGTTCGGTGCCGACATGATGGCCGATGGTTACGACCGCGATGGCACGCCCTACATCCGCACCCTGAAGGGTGAGCGGGTGAAGAGCCTGGAGGAGTGCGTCATCGCCGATTGGCTGTTCTACAACGGCGTGGCGTACGACTACGAGCGGCGCTACGAATTCGATACCGCGACAGACACCCATCGCCAGTATCGCCCGGACTTCTACTATCCGGACGCCCAGCTGTATCACGAGCACTTTGCGCTGGATGCCGATGGCCAGCCGCCGAAGCACTTTGCCAATTACAGCGAAGGGATGCACTGGAAGCGCCAGCAGCATGTGGCGCGCGGCACCGCTCTGGTCGAGACGACGTCGTTTGGCCTGCGCAGTGGACAGGCCCTGCAGCATCTTGCCGAGCGGCTTGGCGCGTCTGATGTCGAGCTCGACCCGAACCCGGACCGCGAGCTGCCTGATCAAGGCGCCAAGCCGATGCCGGACGCAGACCTGATTGGCCTGATGCGCACCTTCATTGCCCATGCCAAGAGCAACTGCCTGACACTGGACGATATGGCGGCGCGCCTGCGGCAGATGCCCGAGGATCAGTTCAAGGAACGCTACCGGCGCTTCCTGGAGATCGCCGGGCCGGTTTTCCAGGCCTGGGACAACGCACTGGCTGACGAGCGCAGCATCGATTTCGAGGACATGCTCAACATGGCGGCCGGGCTGCTGGAACAGGGCCACTATGAGTCGCCCTACGACCTGGTGATGGCCGATGAGTTCCAGGACGCATCGCGCGCCCGCGCGCGCCTCTGCCGTGCGCTGGTCAGCCAACCGGGCCGCTATCTGTTTGCAGTGGGCGATGACTGGCAATCGATCAATCGCTTCGCTGGCGCCGACGTTGCGGTGATGACTGGATTCCGCGAATGGATGGGCCATGGCCAGGTGCTGAAACTGGAGCAGACGTTCCGCTGCCCACAGGCACTGTGTGATGTGTCCAGCCGCTTCATCAGCCGCAACCCCGCGCAGATTGCCAAGGAAGTTCGCTCTGCTGCGCCGGCAATGGGCCCGGTGCTGCAGGCGTTCCAGGTGAACCGGCGCGAGGAGGTGCAGGATGGCGTTCGCCAGTACCTTGCGAAGCTGCACCAGCAACTGTTGTCAGGTGCAGTGCCGCAGGGCCGCACCGGGCGCGTGACGGTCTTTGTTCTGGGGCGGTATCGCGCGGATCGCGGTGCGATGCCTTCGGATTGGAAGACGGCCTTCGGCAGCACGATGGACGTCGAGTTCCTTACCGCACATCGATCGAAGGGGCGCGAGGCGGACTACGTGATCCTGCCGGGCATGATCAACCGCAGCTTCCCGAGCCTGCGCGCGGATGACCCGGTGCTTTCGCTGGCAATGCCGGACGGCGATACCTATCCGCTGAGCGAAGAACGGCGCCTGTTCTATGTCGCGCTGACGCGTGCGCGACGGTCGGTCGCGATGTTCACCCTGCAGGGCAAGCACTCGCCATTCCTGGATGAGCTGGTGAAGGACGGGGCAGTGGAAGTAACCGCGATTTCAGGCGCGGCCATCCACGATGAGCGCTGCCCGGTGTGCAGGGTGGGCGTATTCGTGGACCGGAATGGGCCACATGGGGCTTTCCGGTCGTGCTCGAGTTACCCGTTGTGCCACAACAAGCCAACAGGTGGGCGTCGGGGCTGAATGCCGCTCCCTCCACATATGCCTGCCTGCATCAGGGCACATAGGCACCGTCTCGGTTTCGCCCCCGGCACGATGCGCGCCATGGCGTTTCCGGAAGCGAAAAAGCCCCGGCAGGACCGAGGCTTTTGTCTGGAGGGTGGCAAGGTTGCAGGGTATCGCAAGGTCCCCACACGTCCCCGCCGCGCCCTGCTACGGGATAATGCAGCCGTTCAGACGCAGGCATTGCATATAGTTGCGGGTACAGATACTCAAGTTTGTACCTGACGCCTCGCACGCAATGTATTGGACCTCGCAGACGGAACATGGGCCAGGGGCTTTCGCCGTGGCGCTGCTGATTCCAAAGGTCAACGCACAGGCCGCAACAGCAACAGAAAGCTTGAATCCAATCTTCATGCCATGACTCCGTTGGTCGCCCTCCTTGGGCATCCGAAGCCTAGCGCGGGTGTCTGGCACATTCAAATTGCCCGGCGCCAACGTCAGCGCTTGTGCACCTGCAACGATTACGTCCTTGAATGAAGCAATTCCCTGTTGGGTCAGAGGAATGCACCGGTTCATTCGTTCACCTGACCTTGGTTGCCGGATGGCTGGCCAGCAAGGGCCGTAGCAACAAAAAAGCCCCTGTTCCCAGGGGCTCTTTGAAACAACTGGCGGAGAGAGTGGGATTCGAACCCACGGAAGGTTTAACCCTTCGCCGGTTTTCAAGACCGGTGCCTTAAACCGCTCGGCCATCTCTCCAATCGGGTCCCGGTCGCCCGGGCAGCGCCGTATTCTCGCACGTGAAGGGCATTTGCCCAAGACCACCTTGCCCCTGCCCTCCGCATCCGGCACGGTGGGGGCCTTCACCGCACTCGGAGCCGCCATGGCCCATCTCGATCTGGCCAACCTGCGCACCTGCCTGCTGGACGACACCCAGCTGGCCGCTGTGGCCCTGCACCGCACCTTCGCCGGGCACCTGCCGGTCAGCAGCGGGCACGTGGTGGTCTGCGATCCGCTGGTGCAGGCCGAGGCGCCTGCGCTGGCCGACTACACCGCCCCGCTGGGCCGGCATCCGGTCGAGATCATCGTGCACAGCGGCCGCCCGGCGTTGGCCGTGGTCTGGTTCAAGCCACGCGAAGCTCTCACCGCGACCGCCCTGCACTGGCAGATGGCGCGCTGGACCACGCAGGACCTGACCGGACTGGATGAGGACAGCTTCATCGGCTACCCGGTCGACGCTGGCATCGGTTGCTTCATGGACACCGACACCCAGCAGGCGCTGCTGGCCCTGATCGAACGGGCCGATGGCGACGAAGACGGTGAATGGTCGGATGCACTGATCGACCACGATGGCCTGGATGAAGGCGCCGAATATCGCCCCTGGGGCGAGGACTCGCCGCACGGCCTGGTGGTGTTCACCAGCGGCTGGGGCGACGGTGTCTATCCCAGCTACTGGGCGCTGGATACGTCCGGCATTCCGGTCGCCCTGGTCACCGATTTCCTGTGCATCCAGGGCGGCGACGGGCGCGACGAGCGCGAGATTGCCGACCAGGCCTATCGCGACAACCTGCCAGCTGCGGAAGCCGAGGCGCTGGCGCGGCTGGTGGCTGCAGTAGAACGAGACGACGCGGAGGCATTGCAAACCCTGTTGGAGGATGCGCCGCAGCGCGCCAACCTGATCGAACCGGGCTGTGGCGGCACCGCCCTGTACGAGGCGATCCGCCTGGATCGTCCGCAGGCATTGCGGGTGCTGTTGCAGGGCGGCGCATTGCCGGCAATGCCCGAACGCCTGCACATGAGCAAGGTGACCAGCTATCTGGACTATGCGCGATTCCTGAAGAAGCCACGCAGCGCGGAGCTGATGGCGGTGCTGGAAGCGCCCGTCGTTGCAGCCGGACCGCCACCGGCCGCACCGCGACGCCGTAGTTTCTGGGACCGGCTGTTCGGCCGGAACTGATCGGCGCCGGAATACAGCAACGCCGGGCATGGCCCGGCGCTACCTTCGCGCCTTCTCAGCCGGCATCCACCGCCAGCGCACCCAGTGCACTGGCCTTGATCCGCTCCTTGGCCTTTTCACAGGCGCCACCGCAATCCAGGCGCGAGGCCTCCAGCTGCGGCGGCAGGTGCTCGGCCAGGAAGTCGATGAACACGCGCACCGCCGGCAGCAGGCCGCGGCGCGAGGCGAACACGGCGTGGCACACGCCCTGCGGCAGCGACCAGTCCGGCAGCACCACTTCCAGCTCGCCATTACGCACGGCGTCGGCGCACACGGTTTCCGGCAGCATGGTGATGCCGAAACCGTCCTTCACCATGCTCTGCAGCAGCGGGAAGTCGAAGCCGGCCACGCGCGGCTGCAGGTCGACCCGGCGCACTTCGCCTTCCGGGCCATGCAGTTCCCAGCGCTGGCGGGCTTCGTCTTCGCTGATGCTGAGGGTCACGTGCTGGGTCAGCTCTTCCGGGTCCTTGGGGCGGCCGGCGCGGTCGAGGTACTTCGGGCTGGCCACCAGCAGTTCCTGCACTTGGCCGAAGCTGCGCATCACCAGGCTGCCGTCGTCGTCCAGGCGCGAGCGCACGCGCAGGGCCACGTCGTAGCCTTCGTTGATGATGTCCACGCGGCGGTTGCTGATGTTCAGCTGCAGCCGCACCTTCGGATACTGCTCAAGGAACTTGGGCAGCAGCTTGGGCAGCTGCATCTGCGCCAGTGACACCGGCACGCTGGCGCGCACCACGCCGCGCGGTTCGGCGCTGAGGCGGTCCACCACTTCGCGGGCGGCCTGGGCCTCGGCCAGCATCGTCTGCGCATGGCGGTGCACGCTGGTGCCGACGTCGGTGACCGCGAAACGGCGCGTGGAACGCTGCAGCAGGCGCACGCCCAGGTCGGTTTCGAGCTGGCTGATGCGGCGGCTCAGTCGCGACTTGGGGATGCCCAAAGCGCGCTCGGCGGCGGCGAATCCGCCGTGGTCGACCACCATCGCGAAGTAGTACAGGTCATTCAGGTCATGCATGCCCGAGTTCCATATCTAGAACAATACGTGGCATTCAATCACCTTTATTCCGCCTTTGCAACAACCTATCGTTCTCTCCGTCGGCGGGGCCACCCCGCCCCTTCCTCCCAGAACATAGGTGACTGCCATGAAGCTTCTGCATCTCGACGCCAGCGTGCTTGGCGACAACTCCGTCTCGCGCCAGCTGTCGGCCGCCGTGGTCGCCCGCCTCGCCAGCCAGATCGACGGCCTGCAGGTCGATTATCGCGATCTTGACGCCAATCCGGTACCGCACCTGCGCAGCAGCTCGCTGGCCAAGACCGACGCCGCTGAAGCGACCGATGCTGAACAGGTGATGCAGCAGTTCCTGGAGGCCGACATCGTGGTGATCGGCGCGCCGATGTACAACTTCAGCATCCCGTCCACGTTGAAGGCCTGGATCGACCGCGTGGCCGTGGCCGGCCGCACCTTCAAGTACACCGAGAACGGCCCGGTGGGCCTGGCCGGTGGCAAGCGGGTGATCATCGCCAGCAGCCGTGGCGGCATCTATACCGACTCGCCGGCCGACTTCCAGGAGCCGTTCCTGCGTCAGGTGTTCGCCTTCATGGGCATCAACGAAGTCGAGTTCGTGCGCGCCGAGGGCATCGCCTACTCGCCGCAGCACCGTGAAGACGCCATCGCCGGTGCGCTGGCGGCGCTGCCGTCGCACGAAGCGGCCGAAGCCGTCGCGGCGTAACGCGTTCCAACGTTCGGCGCCCCTCTCTCCTCGTCTGGGCGCTGAACGCGGGCCGGGATCCCCTCCCCCTCCCGGCCCACCCTGGCGGCCCCGCTGTGCGGGGCCGTTTTCTTTTGCGGCGCGCTAGGCTGGGGGCATGAACTACATCGTGACGGCTGCGCACCGCAGCGAATTTCCGCACCCGATCATCCTGCGCCGCGGCCAGGCGCTGGTGGTGGGCGAACGTTATGAAGGCCCGGAGGGCTGGGACGACTGGTTCCTCTGCGAGGCCGAGGGGCAGCAGCCCGGATTCGTGCCGGCGCCGGTGATCGGCCGCGATGCGCAGGGTGGCGCGTTTGCCACGCAGGATTACTGCGCGCGCGAACTGGATGTGGACCCCGGGCAGACGCTGCGCGGGATGCGCACGCTCAATGGCTGGGCATGGTGCGTGCCGGAGAACGGCGAACCGGGATGGGTGCCGCTGGAGAAGCTGCGGGCCATAAAGGAGAGCCGAGCATAGGCTCGGCTCTACACAGATCTGTAGCGCCCGAGCCCATGCTCGGGCGGCGGCGCGCAGCGCCGGCTATCAGCCAATGGTTTCCAGGCCACCCATGTACGGGCGCAGGGCCTCCGGCACGGTGATGCTGCCGTCGGCGTTCTGGTAGTTCTCCATCACCGCGATCATCGCGCGGCCAACGGCCACGCCCGAGCCGTTCAGCGTGTGCGCCAGCTCCGGCTTGCCGGTGGCCGGGTTGCGCCAGCGCGCCTGCATGCGACGGGCCTGGAAGTCACCACAGTTCGAGCACGAGGAAATCTCACGGTAGGTCTCCTGCGACGGCAGCCAGACTTCCAGGTCATAGGTCTTCACCGCCGAGAAGCCCATGTCGCCGGTGCACAGCAGCACCTTGCGGTACGGCAGGCCCAGCTTTTCCAGCACCACTTCGGCGCAGCGGGTCATGCGCTGGTGTTCGGCGTCGCTGTCTTCCGGGCGGCTGATCGAGACCAGCTCGACCTTCTCGAACTGATGCTGGCGGATCATGCCGCGCACGTCGCGGCCACCGCTGCCGGCCTCGGCACGGAAGCACATCGAGTGGGCGGTCATGCGCAGCGGCAGGCGCTCGGCGTCGACGATCTCATCGCGCACGATGTTGGTCAGCGGTACTTCCGAGGTCGGGATCAGGTAACGCGTGGAGTCGCCCACGGCGGTCTTGAACAGGTCGTCCTCGAACTTCGGCAGCTGGCTGGTGCCGCGCAGCGAGTCGGCGTTGACCAGCAGCGGCACGTTGGTCTCCTCGTAGCCGTGCTCGCCGGTGTGCAGGTCGACCATGAACTGGGCCAGGGCGCGGTGCAGGCGCGCGATCGGGCCACGCAGCACGGTGAAGCGCGAGCCGGACAGCTTGGCCGCGGTCTCGCCGTCCAGCCAGCCGTTGCGGGCGCCCAGTTCGACGTGGTCGAGCACCTTGAAATCGAACTGGCGCGGGGTACCCCAGCGCGCCTGCTCGACGTTGTCGTTCTCGTCGGCACCGGCCGGCACGTCGTCGGCCGGCAGGTTCGGAATGCCCATCGAGATCGCTTCGATCTTCTCGCGCAGCTCGTCCAGCGCCACTTCCGAAGCCTTCAGCTCGTCGGCGAAGGCAGCGACCTCGGCCATGATGGCCGAGACGTCCTCGCCCTTGGCCTTGGCCTGGCCGATGGCCTTGGAACGGCTGTTGCGCAGGCTCTGCAGCTCCTGGGTCCGCACCTGGATGCGCTTGCGATCCGCCTCCAGGGACTCCAGGGCAGACACGTCGAGCTCGAAGCCGCGGCTGGTGCGCAGGCGTTCGGCGAGGTCGGCGGGCTGGTGGCGGAGCAGGGCTGGATCAAGCATGGCAGGTGTCGTGGTGGGTATCAGGGATGGGATTATCGCTTGTTATACGGATTTCTGCCGCCCGGTTCATTCCTGGCGTGGCAGAATCGGGCTATTCCGTACTGGTCCGGTCCATGTCTGCACCCCGCTCGTCGTCCGCCAAGTCGTTCACTGTGCATATCCCGCGCAACGCCCTGAAGATCGCCGGCATCGCTTTCGGCGTGGGCGTGCTGTTGTTCGTGCTGGTCTGGTTGACCGGCCGCGACAAGGAGTTCTTCCGTGCCGATCCGGCCGCGCAGACCCCGCAGGAGACCGCGCAGGTGGAACCGCTGCCGGAACCGCTGGCCGCCGCCGCAGGCTCCAGCGACATGCCCGATGCCAAGCCGGCCCCGGTAGAGGACGACGCCCCGAAGCTGGTCGAAACCGCCCCGCCGCCGCCGGCGCCCATCGCTGAACCGGCCCCGGCCACGCCGAGCCCTGCGCCAGCCGCCACCGGCAACAGCCAACCGATGCCGATTGCCGGCCAGTCGCCGCCGCCGGCCTACCCGGCCGCGGCCCTGCGCGCGGGCGAGACCGGCAGCGTGGTGGTGCGCGTGGACGTGGATGCCATCGGCTACCCGAACAATGCCACGGTGATCCAGCGCAGCGGCTCACGCGAGCTCGACCGTGCCGCCACCGACGCCGTGCGCCGCTGGCGTTTCACCCCGGCGCAGAGCAACGGCCAGGCCGTACCGGGCAGCATTGAAGTGCCGTTCGACTTCAAGACCCAGTAACTGAACGTTTCCCGGCAGGCAACCTGAACCCTGCCGGTGACGTTGACGCAACGCTGACACTTCCCGCCACTGGCCCGCGCAACACTCTCACCGTCGTCCATTGACGGAAGGAGTTTGCGATGACCGCCACCACCCACGAAGACCTTCATTCGCCGCAGCTGCAGCAAGACGCCAGCGAACAGCACAAGCCCACGTCGCCCTGGATGTGGATCGCGCTGATCGTGGCGATGTTTGCCGCCGCGCTGCTCTGGCTGCGTCACTCGAATCAGGAAGACGTGGCGCCGGCACCGGTCGGCGAGCGCATGCTGCCCGCCCCCGAGCAGGCGCCGGTGGCCGACGCGCAGGAGCCGGCGGCCCGCCAGGCCGCACCGGTCGGCAACCAGCGCAAAGCCGCCCCTGCGGTACGCAATCGCGAGGCGCGCCCGCTGGCAGGCAACATCAAGCCGACCTACCCCGCCGCCGCGCTGCGTAATGGCGTACAGGGCAGCGTGATCGCCAGCCTGAATGTCGATAGCCGCGGCCAAGTGACCAATGCCGCGATTGTTTCGCGCAGCGGCGAACGCAGCCGTGACCTGGATCGCGCGGTGCTGAGCGCCGTGCAGAACTGGAAGTTCCAGCCGGCGATGCATGAAGGCCGTGCAGTGGCCAGTGTGGTGCGGGTCCCGGTGGATTTCCGTACCGAACAGCGTTGATCGCGGACGAGGGGTTCGTGATGTTTAGACGGAGGCTTCGGCCTCCGTCCTTTTATCTGGAGAGGCGTGCCAACCAGGGTTGGCACCTACCGGGCGATGTGAGCGTGCCAACCAGGGTTGGCACCTGCCGGAAAACGCGATCCGCCGATCAGGCCAGGTTGAAGCCGGCGCTGCGCGCCAGGCCATCGAAGTCCGGGAAGGACGTGGCGACGTTGGCGATGTCGTTGATGCGCACTTCGCCGTCGCTGATCTGGCCGGCAATGGCGAATGCCATGGCGATGCGATGGTCGCCGTGGCTTTCGATGGTGCCACTCCCCAGCCGAGCCCCGCCATGCAGGGTGGCGCCATCCTCGGTCTCGTCCACCTGCATGCCCAGCGCGCGCAGGCCAGTGGCCATCGCCGCAAGACGATCGGATTCCTTCACCCGCAGTTCGGCAGCACCGCTCACCACGGTCTGGCCTTCGGCGGCGGCGGCGGCCACGAACAGCGCCGGGAACTCGTCGATCATGTCCGGCACCAGTGCTTCGGGAATACGCGCGCCCTTCAGCGGAGCGTAGCGCACCACCAGATCGGCCACCGGCTCACCGCCCTGCTCGGCCGGATTCTCTTCGCTGATATCCGCCCCCATCAGGCGCAGCGCGTGCAGCAGGCCGGTGCGACGCGGGTTCAGGCCGACCTGCTTCAGGCGCAGTTCGGAACCGGGAATGATGCTGGCGGCGACCAGGTAGAACGCGGCCGAAGAGAAGTCGGCCGGCACCACGATGTCCGTGGCGCGCAGGCGCTGGCCGCCCCGCAGGCGCGCCTCGCCCGGCGAGAATTCGATGTCCACGCCGAAGGCGGACAGCATGCGTTCGGTGTAGTCGCGGGTCGGGTGGGGTTCCACCACGCGGGTTTCGCCCTGCGCGTACAGGCCGGCCAGCAGCACGGCCGACTTGATCTGTGCGCTGGCCACCGGCGAGGCGAAGTCGATGCCATGCAGCGTCTGGCCGCCATGCACGTGCAGCGGCGGCGTGCCGTCGTCCTGGGTATCGATCCTTGCGCCCATCTGCGACAGCGGGCCGGTGACACGGCGCATCGGGCGGCCGGACAGCGACTCATCGCCGATCAGCGTGCAGTCGAACGCCTGGCCCGCCAGCAGGCCGGCCAGCAGGCGCATGCCGGTGCCGGCATTGCCGCAGTCCAGCGGTGCCTCCGGTGCTTTCAGGCCGTCGATACCCACACCATGCACGATGCGCTGCGACGGGCTGGGGGTTTCGATGCGCACACCCAGCTGGCTGAAGATGCGCGCGGTGGCGCGGGTGTCCTCGCCTTCCAGGAAGCCTTCGATATGCGAAGTACCATCGGCCAGCGCGGCGAACATCACCGATCGGTGCGAGACCGACTTGTCGCCGGGAATGGTCAGGCTGCCCTGCAGCGGCTGGCCCTTGCGGGCGATCCAATGTTGCGCGTTGCTCATCGTTCGATCGTTCCGTAAACGCCGGCAGCGCCGGCGATGCATCAGGGAGCGGCGGCCAGGGCCGCCACAGCAGCACTCAGGGCACGGCCACCGGGTAGGAGCCCAGCACCTTGATCTGCGCCGAGTGCGCTTCCAGTTCGGCCAGCGCCGCCTGCATCGGCGCGTCGTCGATGTGGCCGGCCAGGTCGATGAAGAAGCCGTATTCCCACTTGCCGTGGTGCGACGGCCGCGACTCGATGCGGTTCATGCTGATGCCGTGGCGGGCGAACGGGCTGAGCACATCGAACAGCGCACCGGGCTTGTCATGGATGAACACCAGCACCGAGGTGCGGTCGTGGCCGGAGGTCGGGAAGATGTTGCGGCCCACCACCAGGAAGCGGGTGGTGTTGTCGGCATCGTTCTGGATCGGCTTGGTGACCACCTTCTTCAGGCCGTACACGTGGCCGGCACTCTCGCCGCCGATGGCCGCTGCGTCGTCGGCGTTGCGCGCACGACGCGCACCTTCGGCATTGCTCGAGACCGGAATCTTCTCGGCCTTCGGCAGGTTGGCGCGCAGCCACGCCGAGGTCTGCATGAACGACTGCGGATGCGCGTAGATGCGCTCGATGTCCTCGATGCGGCCGCTGCGCGACATCAGGAACTGCTGCACGCGCAGTTCCACTTCGCCACAGATCTTCAGGTTGGAGGTCAGGAACATGTCCAGGGTGATCTGGATGGTGCCCTGTCCCGAATTCTCCACCGGCACCACGCCGAAATCGGCGTTGCCCGCTTCCACTTCCTGGAACACTTCCTCGATGCTGGCCATCGGCAGGCCCAGCGCGGAGCGGCCGAAGTGCTTGAGCACGGCCTGCTGGCTGAAGGTGCCTTCCGGGCCGAGGTAGCCGATCTTCAGTGGCTCCTGCTGGGCCAGGCAGGCCGACATGATCTCGCGATAGACATGCACCAGCAGCTCGTCGCTGAGCGGGCCTTCATTGCGGTCCACCACCATGCGCAGCACCTGCGCTTCGCGCTCGGGGCGGTAGTAGTCGACAGCGGCGGCCAGCTTGCCCTTGGCCTTGCCGACCTGGTGGGCGAAGCGCGCGCGCTCGGCGATCAGGCTCTGGATGTCACGGTCGATCTGGTCGATCTTCGAGCGCACATCGGCCAGCGCCAGCGGTGCCAGGGTGGGTGCCGGGTTCGAGGCGGCCTTGGCCTTGCCCTTCGCCTTGCTGGGCGCGCTGTCCTTGGCCGGTTCGGCCTTCTTCGGCGCCTTCTTGCTGGATTTGCTGCTTGCCATCGGAATTCCTTGTTGCGGGACCCGCACCCGACGGTGCGCGCCGTTCATTGCTCAGCCGTGACGCTGCTGGAAATCGGCCATGAAGGCGACCAGCGCCTCGGCCCCGGCCAGCGGCATGGCGTTGTACAGCGAGGCACGGATGCCCCCGACCACCTTGTGTCCCTTCAGCGCCAGCAGGCCGGCAGCCTTGGCTTCGGCGACGAAGCGGGCATCAAGCCCGGCATCGGGCAGGAAGAACGGGATGTTCATCCGCGAGCGTGCCGCATGCGCGACCTCGTTCCGGTAGAAGCCGCCGGAGCCATCGATGGCGCCGTACACCAGTGCCGCCTTGGCGGCATTGCGCCTAGCGAATTCGGCCACGCCGCCTTCGGCCAGCATCCACTTGAACACCAGGCCGGCCAGGTACCAGTTCCAGGTCGGCGGGGTGTTGAGCATCGAATCGCGGGCGACATGCGAGCGGTAATCGAAGATGTCCGCGCGCGGCTGGCCAGTGCGCTCGAGCAGATCGCGGCGGACGATCATCACTGCGATGCCGACCGGGCCCAGGTTCTTCTGCGCGCCGGCATAGATCACACCGTAGCGGCGTACATCCAGCGGCTCGCTGGCGATGGACGAGCTGAAGTCCGCCACCAGCGGCACATCGCCGGTATCCGGCACATCACGGAACTCGACGCCGTGGATGGTCTCGTTGGCGGTGATGTGCACATAGGCGGCGTCGGGCGAGAGCTGCCAGTCGGCGCGGGGCGGCAGCGTGCGATAGCCGTCGGGCTCGCTGCTGGCGGCAATGTTGACGTCGACGTAGACGCCGGCCTGCTTGACCGCAGTCTTTCCCCAATGGCCACTGACCACGTAGTCGGCGCGCTGGCCGGGGCTGGCGAAGTTGAGCGGGATGAGCGCCTGCTGGGTGGTGGCACCACCGGACAGGAACAGCACCGCGTAGTCGTCGGGGATATCGAGCAGGCGGCGCAGGTCGGCCTCGGCCTCGGCGGCCACGGACATGAATTCCGCGCCGCGATGGCTCATTTCCACGATCGAGGCACCACTACCGTGCCAGTCCAGCATCTCCGCCTGCGCCTGGCGCAGGACCGATTCCGGCAAGGTCGCAGGGCCGGCACTGAAGTTGAACGCGCGCGTCATGTCACACCTGTGGGGCAAGACCCCTAGTATGCCGCAGTGCACCAGCCTTGCGGCCTAGTGCGGCAAGGGAAATTTGGTTTCATTGGAATCCATTCGCCGCCGGCGTGGCGCCGGTAGTCGCCGACCTCGGTCGGCGTACGCCGTCAGGCGTCATGCCCGCCGAAAAAGCGTGCCGACCAAGGTCGGCACCTACCAAAGCCGTGTGCTGCCAGGCGTCAAGCCCGCCGACGGAGCGTGCCGATCAAGGTCGGCACCCACCAGGGCGCGGACCCAGCGGATTCAGATCAGCGCGCGCCGAACCAGAGCAGCAGGCTGAGCAGTGCGGCCAGCAGCAGCGCACTCACCAGCAGCCACGGCCAGCGCCGGACCCTGCGCGGCGCGGCCGGCAGCACCGGCGCCTGCTCGGCCTCGTGGCTGGCGTCGTCCTCGGCGGGCAGCGGCCGCCGGCGCGGATCGTGCGGCACTTCCAGCACGAACCGGTGCTGGCCATCGAACACGACCTGGTCGCCGGCCTGCAGCCAGCAGTGGCGCACGGCCACGCCGTTGACCCGGGTACCGTCGGCGCTGCCCAGGTCGCGCAGCAGCACGCGCTCGCCGTGCACTTCCACGCGGGCATGCTGTTCGGCGAAGGCCGGGTCATCGATGGCGATGTCGGCCTCGTTGCCGCGGCCGATCAGGCGGGCCTGCGACAGGGTGAAACTGCGGCCATGGTGCAGGCCACCGACACCGCGCAGCAGTCGTTGCTGCTCGTCGCTGCCATCCTCGTTCTTCGGCGCAGGCGCCTGCAGCAGGCTCTCGACTTCGCCCTGCAGCACCATCTCCACGCCATCCACGTATACCGCATCGCCCGCGCGCAGCAGGGCCATCCGGCGCACCGGTCGACCATTGACGTGGATGCCGCGGATGCCATTGCCGACCTGCAGCCAGAGGCCGCGATCGTCCATGCAGAACTGGGCCAGCAGCAGGGCGCCGTGGCCGGCATCACCGAGCCGCACGCTGCCGTTGGCCTGGCGCACGATGCGCTGCACCCCGGGCCGCAGGGGCTGGTCGGGCTGTTGTTGCTGACTGAAGTGAACTAGCAGGTTCTGCACGCGGCGCAGCCTAGCAGGTTGGTCGCCAACGAAGAAGAACCCACGATGAGTGCTTGGCGCGGCGGCCCTTGATGCGCACAATGCTCGCCCTCTTTGATCATCCCCGCCCTGCGCCAGGAGCCTGCATGTCCACCATCGATGTCCGCCACGCCCACGCCCTGCCCGACGCACAGGCGCGCGCCGCGATCGAACAGGTCGCTGCCAAGCTGTCCGAGCGCTTCGGCCTGAAGTCGTCCTGGACCGCCGACGTCCTGAACTTCTCCGGCAGCGGTGTGGACGGTGCGATCGAACTGCAGCCGGGCGCCGTGCGCGTGACCGCCAAGCTCGGTTTCCTGCTGTCGGCGATGAAGGGCATGGTCGAAGGCGAGATCCAGCGCGTGCTGAAGGAAAAGCTGGGCTGAATCCTGGCGGCGGCCATCACGGCCGTGCAACGCCACCGCGCGCTACTCTCGGGGCAGGCCCAACTCCCACGGGAAGTGCGATGAACCACTACGAGAACGACGACCGCCGCAACGACGACGCCTCTTTCGGTGACCAGGCCGAGCGCTTCTCGCGCAAGCTCAGCGATTCGGCGCAACAGGTCTGGCTGGCCGGGCTGGGTGCGCTGGGGCGCGCGCAGGCCGAGGGCAGCCGCTTCTTCGACGGCCTGGTGAAGGAAGGCGAAGCCTGGGAAGCCCGCCGCCGTGAACGCAGCGGCGAACAGGGCCCGGGCTGGCGTGACAACGTCGAATCGTCCCTGGATGAAGCCCGCGAGAAGGCCTCGGGCACCTGGAACAAGGTCGAGAAGGCCTTCGATGACCAGGTGCAGGGCGTGCTCAAGCGGCTGCATGTGCCCACGGCCGACGAGGTGACCGCGCTGGAAGCCCGCATCGATGCCCTGCACGCGCGCCTGGCCAGGCTGGAAAACCGGGCGGCTTCGGGTGCAGATGCCCCCGCCCCGGGCAGCCATCAATCGCCGGACAGCATTCCCTGAGGGCAATTGTTGCAATGCAATAAATTTTGATTGACAATCGCGAGCAACCCGCCAATCGCTTCGGCTGCCGTTTGTTCCCTCCCCTCACGGCTTCAGGATTGGCGGGTTTTTCGTGTCCGCCGTATACCGATCTGCGCGCTCCATCACGCTTCCTGTCAGGAACATCCTGACCCAGCCGGGCACCGCGACCTTTACACTGTCGCTCTCCGCTTTCGCCCCTTCCGCCCTACTCCTGCATGCTCCCCTGGATCCTGGCCCTGCTGTCGGCCCTGCTTACCTGTTCCCTGGCCGTTGTCTATCTGTGGTGGATCAAGCGGCGGCAGAAGGAGATGCAACTCGGCCTGCAGGCCCTGGCAGGCATGCACTGGCGCGAATTCTCGGTTCTGGTCAAGCGCATGCTGCGCGAACAGCGCGGCCTGCGTGAGCTGATCGATCCGGCCGAAGATGCCCGCGAGCCGAGCAGCGACTTCCTGCTCAGCGATGGCCCCAATCAATGGCTGGTGTCGTGCAAGCACGGCCTGGCCTACCGCATCGGCACCGCCGCAGTGAACGAACTGGGTGCGGCCGCGCGCCTGGCCGGCGCCAAGGGTGGCGTACTGCTGACCGAAGGCCGTATCGAGCGCGACGGCCGTGGCGCCGCCGAGAAGCAGGCGGTTGAAGTGCTGGACGGGCCGCGCCTGTGGCCGTTGCTGCAGCCCTACCTCCCTGCCGATATCGAAGCGCGCGTGCGCGCCAGCGCCCGGCACGAAGCGCTGCGCCGCATTGCCATTGCCGCACTGGGTTCGGCCACGCTGGGGCTGCTTGTCGGCCTGGGTCTGCAGGGCCTGCATGTGGAAGAGGCCACTCCGGTCGCTGCGGCGCCGGTGGTGGCAACGCCTTCGGCCGCGCCTTCAGCCGCACCCGCCCCGATCGAAGCAGTCCCTGCGGTCGCCCCCGCTCCCACGCCTGCCGTCGCGCCCGCGACCGACGCGCGCAGCAATCCCGACCCCGATGCCGCCACGCTGGAGCGCTTCCAGGCCGATCTGGCCCGCGCCCTGGCCGGCAAGCCCGGCATCGCCAGCGGTGTCTGGCTGACCCGGCAGACACTGGCGATCAACCGCACCGGCGAACTGGACGCGGTGTGGCCGCTGGTCTGCGAGGAAGTGCTGCACTACCCCGCGCTGCGCAACGTGCGCATCCAGCTCAACGCCCGCCCCGGCGTGGATGAGCCCGTACGCTGGCGGCAGTGCGCTACGTATTGATGGCGCAGCATCCGCGCATGGCGTGGATCTACTGAATCCCGATGCGCGACCCCTTGGTAGATCCACGCCACGCGTGGATGCCTTTGCAGAGTTGAGCCACGCGCGAACAACAGCCGAGCATGGGCTCGGCTCCACATGGCGCCTGCTCAGCCCAATGCCGCGAGATGGGCGATGTAACTGGAGCGCGATTCACCCGCCGCTCTGGCCTGCGCATCCAGCCTCGCCAGGATCCGGCGTGGCAGGCTGATATTGACCCGCTCGATGGTGTCGTCCAGCAGAGCCGGATCAACGCAGATGTACGCAAGAATCCAACAGATGTCCTTGGATGCCTCGGCGGCGATCTTCTGCGGCGCTGAAGGTGTCGGAATCGAGCGCCCCTCATCCAGGGCCACATCAATCCAGGCGAGCGCCGCCTCTTCCGCCGCAGTGAGCGCATCATCAAGCGTGTCGGCCGCTGAGAAGCACCCCGGCAGATCTGGAACGACCACACCCCACGCGGTGCGCTCATCGCCCGCCTCGATCAAGACTGGATATCGCATGGGCCCTCCTACGTCAGTCCTGCGAGCTTCCGCAACGCCTGCACCAGCCCTTTCCCCAGATCCTTCCTTGGGTGAGGAACGGTGATGATGTGAGGGTGCTGCGAGTGCACGAATACATGATGGGATCCGCGGATCCGACGACAGATCCAACCTGCCGCTTCCAGTTCCCGGATGAGGTCCCTGCTCTTCATGCAGGGACGATACACATCGTACACACGCCCCGACAGAGTTCAAGGCGACAGTCGTTTCGGCAGAGTAGATCCACGCCATGCGTGGATGGAATCCCTATCGCGCGCCCGGCGCGAAGCGCGCCACCAGGTCCCAGGCATCCCCCAGGAACACCTGGCGAACGCGGGTGATCGGCTGTTCGCCACGCCAGGTCAGGCGTTCGATCACCAGGCAGGCGGTACCGGGCTTCACATCCAGCAGCCTGGCGGTGGCAGTATCCGCGCCCCAGGCACTGATGCGATGCTGGGCACGGGTCCAGGACACGTTCTGCAGCAGCCAGCTGCCCGGGGCGGTGGTGCTGAAGTCGACCTCCAACACCTCGGGCACGCCCACCGGGCTGATCAGGCGGTGCTCCAGTGCCAGCGGGCGGCCATCGGCCAGGTGCAGGCAGCGCATCGCCAGCAGCATTTCGCTGCCGGCCAGCTCGACTTCGCCGGCATTGCCGGCATCGGCCAGGCGCAGGTCGCGCTGCAGCAGTCGATAGGCGTACTGATGTCCCCGCGAGCCGACTTCCATCGCGATATCGGGAATCTCCAGCGCCACCTGCTCCAGGTGCGGTGGCTGACGCGCCACGAACGAACCCGCGCGACGGCGGCGCTCGATCATGCCGCTCTCGGCCAGTGCGGTCAGCACCTTGTTCACCGTCATCCGCGAGCATCCGTACTGCTCCATCAACTCGTGCTCGTACGGAATCCGGAAGCCCGGCGCCCACTCTCCACTGAGGATGCGGCTTTCCAGATCGCTGCGGATACGCTGGTTGAGCGTGGCGGACTTGCTGGCCTTCACGTAATGGGGTCTCGGTGGCGGGAGGCGATCAGCCCAGCACGCCGCGCAGGGCGGCAGCGAAGGCGCTGGTGATCGCCTCGCGCTGCAGGTGGCGGCCCTCGGCCACGCACTGGCGGCCATGGCGCCAGACCGATCGCAGCGCGCCATTACGTGCGGCGAACACCCAGCTGTCAAGCCATGCGTCATCCTGTCGCGCCTGCAGCGCCGGGTGTGCGGCGTCCAGTTCAACCAGGTCGGCACTGGCGCCGACCTGCAGGCCGGCGGCCACGCCCAGCGCCTGTGCGCCACCGTGCAGTGCACCTTCAAACAGGAAACGACCGCTGCTGCGGGTGGCATCCGGCGCCAGCACGTTGCGCCCGCGCAGGGTAAGCCGTTGGCCGTACTCGAGCAGGCGCAGTTCTTCGGCCGCGTCGATCAGCACATTGGAATCGGAACCGACGCCGAAGCGCCCGCCCTCGCGCGCGAACGCCTGCATCGGGAACAGGCCGTCGCCCAGGTTGGCCTCGGTGATCGGGCACAGGCCGGCCACGGCCTGGCTGGCGACGATGGCCGCGCGCTCGTCATCAGTGATATGGGTGGCATGCACCAGGCACCAGCGCGCATCCACCGGCGCATGGTTGTACAGCCACTGCACCGGGCGCTGGCCGCTCCAGGCCAGGCAGGCCTCCACTTCGCGCACCTGCTCGGCGATATGGATGTGCACCGGGCCGTCGGTCAGCGGCAGCAACGCACTCAGTTCCTCGCCGGTGACCGCACGCAGGCTGTGCGGTGCGATGCCGAGCACCGCGTCGGGCAGCGCGGCCAAGGCCGGCTTGGCGGCCTCCAGCAGCTGCGCGAAGCCGTCCACGTCGTGGATCAGGCGCCGCTGCGCTGGATTCGGCGCCGCCCCGCCGAAATCGGCATGCGCATAGAACACCGGCAGCAGGGTCAGGCCGATGCCGGTCTGGTCGGCGGCGGCGGCGATCCGCGCACTCATCTCGGCGCGGTTGGCATACGGCCGGCCGTCGGCATCGTGGTGCAGGTAATGGAACTCGCCGACGCGGGTGAAGCCACTTTCCAGCATTTCCATATAGGCCTGGGCGGCAATGGCCTGCACCGCGTCTGGGCGCAGGTGGGCCAGGAAACGGTACATCAGCTCGCGCCAGCTCCAGAAGCTGTCACCGTCGCCGCCGCCGATCTCGGTCAGCCCGGCCATGCCGCGCTGGAAGGCATGGCTGTGCAGATTGGGCAGGCCCGGCACCAGGATGCCGACGCGAGTGTCGCCGGCCTGGGCGCCCTGCCCCGTGCTGATCGCCGTGATGCGACCGTCCTGCACCTGCAGGCGGACGTCACGGGCCCAGCCGTCGGCCAGCAGGGCGTGGGCGGCATGGAAACGGTGCGGGGAACGCGAATCGGACATGGCTGGACAACCCGAAATGGACGCCTATATTGTATAGACATATAAGCACAGCCGCGTTGTGGATGCCATGCACGTCGAAACCCTGTGGTCCAACGTTCACCTGATCACCCTCGATGGCGAGGGCCTGGGTGTCATCCGCGATGGCGTACTGGCCTGCGCCGAGGGCCGCATCGTCCATGTCGGCACCGCCGGCAGCGATGCCCACCTGCAGCCGACCACCCGCATCGACGGCGAAGGCCGCTGGATCTCCCCGGGCTTGATCGACTGCCACACCCACCTGGTCTACGCCGGCAACCGCGCCAACGAATTCGAGCAGCGCCTGCAGGGTGTCAGTTATGCCGAGATCGCCCGTGCCGGCGGCGGCATCGTCTCCACTGTGCGCGCCACCCGCGCCGCCACGCCGGAACAGCTGGCCCGCGAAAGCCGCCCACGGTTGCTGGCGATGCGCGCCGAGGGCGTGACCACCCTCGAGATCAAGTCCGGCTACGGCCTGACCCTGCCCGACGAACGCAAGCAGCTGCAGGTGGCGCGTGCGCTGGGCGAGGAATGCCGGGTCAACGTGGTGACCACCTTCCTCGGCGCACACGCGATTCCGCCGGGCCGCGAAGCACAGGAATACACCGACGAGGTGTGCAACGTGATGATTCCGGCCATCGCCGCCGAAGGCCTGGCCGAAGCGGTGGATGTGTTCTGCGAGAACATCGCGTTCTCGCCGGCACAGGCGCGGCAGGTCTTCGAAGCGGCACGCGCCAACGGGCTGGCGGTGAAGATCCACGCCGAGCAGCTGAGCAACCAGCATGGCGCCGAACTGGCCGCCAGCTTCGGTGCACTGTCGGCCGACCATATCGAACATCTGGACGATGCCGGCATTGCCGCGATGGCGGCGGCCGGCACCGTCGCCGTGCTGCTGCCCGGTGCCTTCTATTTCACCCGCGATACCACCCTGCCGCCGATTGCGGCGCTACGCGCGGCCGGCGTGCCACTGGCGCTGGCCACCGACAGCAACCCCGGCACCTCACCACTGACCAGCCCGCTGCTGGCGATGAACATGGGCGCCACCCTGTTCCGCCTGACCGTGGACGAGTGCATCGCCGGCTTCACCCGTGAAGCGGCGCGCGCACTGGGCCATGGCGACCGAATCGGCCGCCTGGCCGTGGGCCTGGACTGCGACCTGGCGATCTGGGACATCGACGCCCCCGCCGACCTGGTCTATCGCATTGGATTCAACCCGCTGCACGCGCGCGTGGTGCGCGGACAGCCCGACCTGCCTGCCTCCTGGAGCAACACATGAGCAACACCCTGGTTCTTCGCCCCGGCCATGTCACTCTCGCCCAGTGGCGGCAGGTCTATCGCGGTGCGCCGCTTGCACTGGACCCGGCCGCGCTGCCGGTGGTGCGCGCCAGTGCGGCGGCCGTCGCCGCGATCGTCGCCAAGGGCGCGCCGGTGTATGGCATCAACACCGGCTTCGGCAAGCTGGCCAGCGTGCGCATCGAGCGCGAGGACCTGGCCACCCTGCAGCGGAACATCGTGCTCTCGCATGCCGCTGGCGTGGGCGAGCCGATGCCTGCCAGCGTGGTGCGCCTGATGATGGCGCTTAAGCTGGTCAGCCTGGCGCAGGGTGCGTCAGGCATTCGCGAGGAGACCCTGCTGCTGCTGGAAGCGATGCTGGTCAAGGGCGTGCTGCCGGTGGTGCCCGCACAGGGCTCGGTGGGTGCCTCGGGTGACCTGGCGCCGCTCTCGCACCTGGCCAGCGTGATGCTGGGCGTAGGCGAAGCCTTCCTTGGCGACGAGCGCCTGCCGGCGGTCGATGCACTGGCACGTGCCGGCCTGCAACCGATCGAGCTGGGCGCGAAGGAAGGCCTGGCGCTGCTCAACGGCACCCAGTTCTCCACCGCCTATGCGCTGGCGGGCCTGTTCGAGATCGAGACCGTGTTCCAGGCCGCACTGGTGACCGGCGCGCTGTCGGTGGAAGCGGCCAAGGGTTCCGACACGCCCTTCGACCCGCGCATCCACGCGATCCGCGGCCAGCGCGGGCAGATCGCCACCGCCGCCACTCTGCGCGCGCTGATGCAGGGCTCGGACATCCGCGAATCACACCGTGACAACGACGTGCGCGTGCAGGATCCGTACTGCCTGCGCTGCCAGCCGCAGGTGATGGGCGCGGCGCTGGACATCCTGCGCCAGGCCGCGACCACGCTGGAAATCGAAGCCAACGGCGTCTCTGACAATCCGCTGGTGTTCACGGATACCGGCGAAGCGTTGTCCGGTGGCAACTTCCACGCAGAGCCGGTGGCCTTCGCGGCCGACATGCTGGCGATGGCGGTGTGCGAGATCGGTTCGATCAGCGAGCGCCGCCTGGCGATGCTGGTGGACCCGGCGCTGTCCGGCCTGCCCGCCTTCCTGACCCCGCGCCCCGGTTTGAATTCCGGCTTCATGATTCCGCAGGTGACCGCCGCTGCACTGGTCTCGGAAAACAAGCAGCGCGCCTACCCGGCCAGCGTTGACTCGATCCCGACCTCGGCCAACCAGGAAGACCATGTGTCGATGGCCGCGCATGGCGCACGCCGGCTGATGCAGATGGCCGAGAACGCCGCCAACGTGATCGGCATCGAGCTGCTGGCCGCTGCGCAGGGTTGCGACTTCCACGCCCCGCTGCGCTCCAGCGCCGCGCTGGAAACCGTGCGCGCCACCCTGCGTGCGCAGGTGCCGACGCTGGAAGAAGACCGCTACTTCCATCCGGACATGGTGACCGCCACGAATCTGGTGCGCAGTGGCGCGCTGGCGCAGGGCCTGACCGACCTGCTGCCAACCGTGGAACCGCAGGCATGAATACCCATCCCGAATGGCTGACGGTGCACGAAGGCGACGCCCCCCTCATCGTCAGCTTTCCGCATACCGGCAGCGAGCTGCCGCACGACCTGATCGGCGACTACCACTCACCGTGGCTGGCCCGCCGCGACACAGACTGGTGGGTACACGAACTGTACGACTTCGTGCGTGGCATGGGCGCGACCACGGTGCGCTCGGCGATCTCGCGTTCGGTGATCGACCTCAACCGCGATCCCAGCGGCGTGTCGCTGTACCCGGGCCAGAACACCACCGGCCTGTGTCCGCTGACCACCTTCGACAACCAGCCGCTGTACCACGCCGGGCGCGAACCGGACGAAGCGGAAATCGCCCGTCGCCGCGACACGTATTTCCTGCCTTACCACGATGCGCTGGCGGCGCAGATCACGCGCCTGCGCGCACGCCACGCTACCGTGGTGGTGTACGACGCGCACTCGATCCGCTCACACATCCCGCACCTGTTCGAAGGCGAGCTGCCGCAGTTCAACCTGGGTACCGCCGGCCCCTCCGGTGCACCGGACACCTCCTGCGACAACGCCTTGAGCGATGTGGTGGAGAACCTGCTGAAAATCAGCGGCATGAGCCAGGTGCGCAACGGCCGCTTCAAGGGCGGCTGGATCACCCGCCACTACAGCAACATCGCCGCCGGCGTGCACAGCCTGCAGATGGAACTTGCCTGCCGCGGCTACATGCACGAGCCCCTGCCGGACCAGGTGGACGAACACAGCTGGCCCACCCCGCTCGACCCCGCCCACGCCGCACCACTGCGCCACACCCTGGCGCAGGTGCTCAACGCCTGCCTTGAATTTGCTACGAACCGGAGCGCCGCATGACCCGCAACGACCCATCCCGCACCGTCGCCGCGCCGACCGGCACCACGCTCAATGCCAAGAGCTGGCTGACCGAAGCACCGCTGCGCATGCTGATGAACAACCTGCACCCGGACGTGGCCGAGCGCCCGCAGGAACTGGTGGTGTACGGCGGCATCGGCCGCGCCGCGCGCGACTGGGAAAGCTTCGATGCCATCGTCGAGACGCTCAAGCGCCTGGACGACGACCAGACCCTGCTGGTGCAGTCGGGCAAGCCGGTAGGCGTGTTCCGCACCCACGCCGACGCGCCGCGCGTGCTGATCGCCAATTCCAACCTGGTGCCGCGCTGGGCCAACTGGGACCACTTCAACGAGCTGGATAGGAAAGGCCTGGCCATGTACGGCCAGATGACCGCCGGCAGCTGGATCTACATCGGCGCGCAGGGCATCGTGCAGGGCACCTACGAGACATTCGTGGAGATGGGGCGCCAGCATTTCGGTGGCAACCTGAGCGGCAAGTGGCTGTTCACCGGTGGCCTCGGTGGCATGGGCGGCGCACAGCCGCTGGCCGCGGTGATGGCCGGCGCCTCCTGCCTGGCCGTCGAGTGCCGCAAGAGCAGCATCGACATGCGCCTGCGCACCGGCTACCTCGACACCTGGACCGATAATCTGGACGAAGCGCTGCGCCTGATCGACGAGTCGTGCAAGGCAGGCACGCCGAAGTCGGTGGGCCTGCTCGGCAATGTGGCCGATGTGCTGGCCGAACTGCTCAAGCGCGGCGTGAAGCCGGACCTGCTGACCGACCAGACCTCCGCGCACGACCCGGTGAACGGCTACCTGCCGCAGGGCTGGACGGTCGAACAGTGGGATGAGAAGCGCGCTTCCGCCCCCAAGGAAGTGGAGAAGGCCGCGCGTGCATCGATGGCCAACCACATCCGCGCCATGCTCGGCTTCCATGCGCTGGGCGTGCCGACCGTGGACTACGGCAACAACCTGCGGCAGATGGCACTGGAAGAAGGCGTGTCCAATGCCTTCGATTTCCCGGGTTTCGTGCCGGCCTATATCCGTCCACTGTTCTGCCGCGGCATCGGCCCGTTCCGCTGGGCCGCACTGAGCGGTGATCCGGAAGACATCGCCAAGACCGATGCAAAGGTGAAGGAACTGATTCCGGACAACCCGCACCTGCACCGCTGGCTGGACATGGCCGCCGAGAAGATCAAGTTCCAGGGCCTGCCGGCACGCATCTGCTGGGTCGGCCTGGGTGATCGTGATCGCCTCGGCCTGGCCTTCAATGAAATGGTGGCCAACGGCGAACTGAAGGCACCGGTGGTGATCGGTCGTGACCATCTGGACAGCGGCAGCGTCGCCTCGCCGAACCGCGAAACCGAAGCGATGGCCGACGGCTCCGATGCGGTGTCCGACTGGCCGCTGCTGAACGCCCTGCTCAACACCGCCAGCGGCGCGACCTGGGTGTCGCTGCACCACGGTGGCGGCGTGGGCATGGGCTTCTCGCAGCACGCCGGCATGGTGATTGTCTGTGATGGCACCGAAGCGGCGGCGAAGCGGATTGGCCGCGTGCTGTGGAACGACCCGGCCACTGGCGTGATGCGCCATGCCGATGCGGGGTATGGCATCGCGATCGACTGCGCGAAGGAAAAGGGACTGGATCTGCCTGGGATCCTCGGCTGATCACGGAGGTGCCGGCCAGCGGCCGGCACTACCGAAACGTGTGGTAGTGCCGGCCGCTGGCCGGCTCTCCCCGATGCGGGAATCGGCGGCCTTGACCCGCTCGTCGGTCGTGACCAACATGCGCCATCACCGCTGATGGATCACCGCGATGTACCGCACGCTCGCTGCCGCACTGCTCTGCACGCTGTTTGCGATCCAGCCCGCTTCGGCGCGTGACGTCCCCACCAATCTCTCCACTCAGCTCGACGCCCAACTGCAGAGCAACCGCGAGCGCTACGGCATTGCCGGCCAGGCGGTACTGGTCGCCCACAACGGCCAGGTGCTCTACCAGGGCGCCAGCGGTGAACGTGATCCCGCTGCCCATGCGCCTGCCACCGTCGAGACCATCTTCGCCGCGCAGTCGATGGCCAAGCTGCTGACCAGCACGCTGGTGATGCAACTGGTCGATCAGGGCAAGGTGGATCTGGATGCGCCGGCCAGCCGCTACGTGCCGGGCCTGCCGATTGCATGGCAGGCGATCCACGTGCGTGATTTCCTCAACCACAGCTCCGGCATCGGCGAGTACTACGACCGGGTGGATAACCGCTGGGTGAGCAAGGGCTACCCCGGTGTAGCGCCTGACCTTGGCGCGGCACTGAAGGTGGCCGGTGCGGCACCGATGCAGTTCGCCACCGGCAGCCGCGTGCAGTACACCCAGGCCAACTACCTGGTGCTGACAGCGCTGCTGGAAGCACACTACCGCACGCCCTACCCGGCCATCGCGCGCGAACGCATCCTGCAGCCATTGAAGATGACCAGCACGTCATGGGGCATCGCCAACGTGCCGGTCGAGCGCGCGGCGGTGCCGTACATCGGCAAGGATGGCGCGTTGCAACCGGCCAATGAAGATCCCTGGCCCAACTACGGCTGGGGGCATGCCGACCTGCAGACCACCGTGGGCGACATGAACCGTTTCCTGCAGGCGCTGGCGACCGGCAAGCTGGTGCGCACGGCGACCCTGGAAAAACTCTGGCAGCCGCAGAAGCTGAGCGGTGGCGGCAGCAATTTCTTCTCCACCGGTTGGGATACCACCCGCAGCGATGGCTACACCCAGGTCGGTCATGATGGCGGCACCCGCGTTCGTGCGCGGTTGGCCTACAAGGGCACGCTGGCCAACGGTTACTGGGTGTTCGTGTACCTGACCAATGGCAGCGCCCGCAATGTCTGGTCCAGCACGCTGGTGGAGAGCACGATGGCGGTGGTTGCGCCCGGGGAGTTTCCGCATGCGGTGTTGTCCGAGCGGCTGATCGGCTATGCGCTGGATGACAGCACCGATGCGAAACCGCAGATGCGTAGCTGGCTGCGCGACAGCAATGGCGTTCCCACCGGCGAACTGGAGCGTGCGATCAACGGTGATGGCTATGCCATCCGCGAGAGTCTTGGTGCCAGCAAGGCGCTGAAAGTGTTCGCGCTCAACGCCGAGCTGTATCCGGATTCGGCCAACGCGTGGGACAGCCTGGCCGAGTGCCATGCGGCATTGGGCGATAGGGAAGCGGCTGATCGGCTGTACGCGAAGGCCAAGAAGCTGGCGAAACCCTCGCCATAAACCCTGCTGTAGCGCCGAGCCCATGCTCGGCTGCTCTTCGCCGCGATGGCAGACAACCCGCGCTGCGCGCGATTAGCCGAGCGTGGGCTCGGCTCTACAGGAACACGGCGGGCGGCCATACGCCGCCGGCGGGTGACGCGGCGCTGTCGACCTGTTAACTTGCGCGCCACTTTCGTGGTTTACAGCATTCCCGCATGTCGCTTCCGTCGTACCGCCCTCACCCGTCGCTGCTGTTCCTGGCTGTTTCCCTCGCCCTGGCTTCCACCGCCGCCGCCGCCCCGCAGGCCACCACCCTCGATGCCGTGCAGGTCACCGCTGCCGCCGATGCCAGCGCGCAGGCGCGCGAGGCCCTGAAGCGCATCCCCGGCGCCAGCAACGTCATCGACGTGGCCAAGGCCGACAGCCGACTATCCACCAGCGCCGATGTGTTGGCCTACCAGCCGGGTATCAGCGCGCAGTCGCCGGGTAATGAGGGCACCAGGATCTCGATCCGTGGCTCGGGCATCAACCGGGGCCCGGGCGCGCACGCCTCGGGCATTGCGGTGTCGATCGACGGCCTGCCACTGACCGGCCCGAGCGGCACGCCCTACGAGCTGCTGGAACCGCTGTGGCTGTCGCGCGTGGAAGTCCTGCGGGGCGCCAACGGCTTCGAGCGCGGTGCGTTGGCGCTGGGTGGTGCCATCGACTACGTCAGCCGCAGCGGTCGTGATTCGGCGGGCGTGCAGCTGCACTACGAAGCCGGCAGCCGTGGCTACCAGAAGCGCGGCATCAGCTGGGGCGGCGTCAGTGGTGATGTCGACTACTTCCTGGCCTACACCGATACCGAATTCGACGGTTACCAGCGTCATGCGCGCGGCGACGGCAAGGGCGCGATGGCCAACATCGGCTGGCAGATCACGCCCGACCTGCAGACGCGTTTCTTCGTGCGCTACCGCGAAACCAATCATGAAACGCCCGGTCGCCTGACCCGCGATCAGATCCGTAACGATCCGCGTGCCGCGAATGCGGCCAACCTGGCCATCGATGCGCGTCGCCCGCAGCCGGGCAGCACCTGGGTGGGCAACGTCACCACGCTGCAGATCGATGAAGACTCCTCGTTGCAGGCCGGGCTGGTCTATCACACGTACCCGATGGACTTGAACGAGAGCCTGTACCGGCAGCAGCTGGACTACGCCAACCTCAACGCCACGCTGGACTACCGCCGCCGCCACCGGCTGTTCGGCCTGGACAGCGAAACCACGGTCGGCCTGCGCGTCACCCACGATCTGGACGCCGACGTGCGCGAGTCGCTGCGCTTTGCCAGCAACGGCTATGCCGCCGGCACGCGCACGCGTGACTTCCGCCACCACGGCACCGACAGCACGCTGCACGTCAGCAATACCCTCGCCTTCAATGACCGCCTGCGCATGCAGGCCGGGCTGGCACTGATCAACACCGGTCGCGATGTGCAGGTGACCTGGCCGAGCAGCGGTGGCCGCCTGCGCGACCACGACTGGGACCATGCGCCGCGACTGGGCTTCACCTGGCAGCACAGCGCCCAGACCCAGTGGTTCGGCAACCTCAGCCGCTCGGTGGAGGCGCCGCACCCGTGGTCGATGATCTGGGGCTCGAACCAGTACTTCGGGCCAGGCAATGGCCCGTCTACCGGCCGCCAGCGCGCGCCGGTGCCGATGCAGAACCAGACCGCCACCACGCTGGAACTGGGCGCGCGCGGTGACGCGGCGCTGGGCCGCTGGGAACTGACCGGCTACTACGCGCACGTGAACCACGAACTGCTGAGCGTTGAACTGCAACCGGTGCCGAACCTGTTCATCGCCGAGAACAACGCCAGCCCCACCGTTCACCGCGGCATCGAGGCCGGATTGGACAGCACGCTGTGGCAGGCTGCACCGGGCCGGCTGTCGCTTCGCCAGGCCTATACCTTCAGCGATTTCCGCTACCGCCACGACGGGCGTTTCGGCAGCAACCGCCTGCCCGGCCTGCCGCGCCACGCCTACCAGGCCGAGCTGCGCTTCGATCATGCATCCGGCCTGTACGCCGCGCTCAATACCGAATACGCCTCGCGCATCGCCGTCGACTACGCCAACAGCTACTGGGCCGACAGCCATGTGATCTTCGGCAGCCGCATCGGCTACGACGCACCCGGTGGCCGCTGGCAGGCCTGGGTGGAGATGCGCAACCTCGGCAACCGCCACTACGCCGCTACGGTCACGCCGGGTTATGACGACGCCGGCAAGGATGTCGCGCGCTCGACCCCGGGCGAAGGTCGTGGCGTCTATGCGGGCATGCGCTGGCGCTTTGACTGATTGCCGTAGGCGGCGCCGGGTGTGATCCGGCGCCGCCGTTCCAGTGTCAGCCGATACGCCAGGCCGGCAGGCGCTCGCTGCGCTTCCAGATGGAAGGCGCCAAGCCGATCAGCACCAGTGCCGCCAACCACTTCGGCGAGGTACTGAGCAGTGTCGAGGTGAGCGAGCCATCGGCGGGGGCGGCCATTTCCTGCCACGGGTTGTAGCCCAGGTAGACGACGCTGCCAGCCCACCACAGCAACGCCAGACCGACACCCACCAGCAGCAGGGCCAGCGTGCGGCAGGTCCAGCGCTGCGAGGTAGTGCCCCATTCCCGCGACGCCGCGGTCAGCAGGCCCACCACCAGCAGCGACACCAGTGCCACCAGGCCGATATCGACCTTGGTTCCAATGCGCTCATAGGTACAGGCGCGGCACTGCGCCTCTTCCGCGGCGGTGGCGGCTTCGGCGCCATCGGCCTGCCCGGTTGCGGGCTGCGCCAGGGCTGCAAACGGCAACAACGCCGCCAGCAGCGTCACCATGATCCAACGAAACAACGTCCTGTTCCTGCGTGCAGCGACATCCATGCGCTCTTCCTCGTCAGTGGTTGTGTGTCCCAGTGGGCGTCCGGCCATCCAGCGCCCCTGTTTCAGATGCAGTACGACAAGCTCCCGATAGGTGACACCGCCGGGACACGAATCCCGGCCGACCGCGATCATAGCCCACTGTTCAGTGCAGCTGAAAACGGGGCGGGTCCAGGCGATATGAAGGAGCCAACCGCACTCCCACCCTGGATGACCTGCAGCAGATGGCTCGCACCCGGCACGCATTCCTGCGCGAGCCAGCCCAGCACGGCGAAAAACAGCAGCAGGCCGAGCAGCGGCCAGATCGTATGCGACACGCATACCCGCCACCATCCCTGTTCCTGCATGCCCTGCATGCGAGGCGATGGGCTGCCACCGCCCACATCCTGCGACAGTCCCTTCAGTACGTTGCCCAGCGCCAGCGGATCCAGATCCACACCAGCAGCAGGAACACGCCATAGGCCAGCAACACGGCCATCGGGTAGCGAAGCAACATCGCGTCGATGCCGGCCCGGCGCAGCAGGTACGAGGCAAGGAATCCGGCCGCACCGGTCAGGGCGACGATCAGCGCCATCTGCAGGCGTGGCCAACCCCGCTGCTGCAGGTACCGGCGCGCACGCACGACTTCGCTGCCGTGGTTTACGGGCAATTTCAGTGGACTGCGTGAAAAATGGCGCGAGCGCTTCATGCCGCCGCGAGGGGGCGGGAGGCAGCGCGGCCAGGGACCTCGGGAACCTGATACTGCATGCGGACATCCTTGCCGGGCACGCGTAGGCGGGGCGGATTCCAGCGCGATGGGGCCGTGGGTCCATCACCCACAGGCCGCACTGGCGCCGGCCTTGTACCCGCGCGCCGGCGGCTGGATCATGACTTTCCGCTACGAAAAAGTATGCTCTACGGCATGCACGTCTCCCAGCTCACCCGCTCCACCGCCCTCGTGATGTTCGTTCCAATGATTGGCCTCGCCGGTTGGGGTTCGTGGTTTGGTAGCCGCTGCATCAGCGATGGCTGCCTCGGCGTCCTGGTGGCATGGCTTGCCGCCGTGGCCACCTTTGCGGTGCAGGCGTTGCTGGTGCTCCCGACGCATGCCTGGGCCCTCAAGCGGCAGGGATCCCCCGCCTCCCGCAGCTACCTGCGTTGGTTGGGCGCGTCGGCCATCGCTGCCTTCCTGCCCATCGGGCTCGGCTGGGGCTATCTGATGATCTTCCGATGACCTGCTGCGCGTCTTCCGCACGCGGATAGCCGGATCAAGGACGCGCGGCCGCCTTCAGCAACTGCGCTGCCACCTGGTCGAACGGGGCGATGTCCTGCAGTGCGCGGCACATCGCAACCGCACCCTCCACACTCGCGATCACCAGGCTGGCCAGCTCGTTCGCAGCCGACTGTTCGTGGCCGTCGGCAATGAAGGCTGCGGCGAGATGCCCCTGCCAGCGCGCGAACACTTCGGCAGCGGCAACGCGTGCCTGGCTGGGCACGGCCTCCACCGGCTCTTCCACTGCCGCGGCCAGCACCGGACAGCCCGCGCGGAACCCGGAACGCAGCAAGCGCTCACGCCACATCGCCAGGAACTGCGGCAGGCCCTGCACCGCCCCCCCCTTCAGCAGCTCCACCAGCAGCGTTTCTACCTTGTCGCCAGCCATGTGGGTGGCGCGCGCCAGCAACTCCTGCTTGCCGCCGGGAAAGTGGTGATAGGTGGAGCCCAGCGGTGCCTCGGCCAGCTTGGTCACCTCACGGATGCTGGTGGCATTGAGACCCACGCGCGCCAGCATCTGTGCCGCAGCATCAATCACGCGTTGTGGCGCATCAGAGGGGCGCGGGCTCACGGCAGGCTCCTTGCCAGGACAGTCGTCATAGATTAGCTTACCGGCGATTCTATAACAGTCGTCATAACCATGAATCTCTGGTTCCGCCTGCTCCACCTGCTGCTGTGCAGCCTGTTCCGGCCGAAGCTGGAGGCGCCGTTCGGGGTCTCGCGGCTGCAGTTCCGGGTGCTGCCCAACGACCTGGACAGCAACCTGCACATGACCAACGGTCGCTACTGGAACATCTTCGATCTGGGCCGGCTGGACCTGATCCTGCGCATGGGCCTGGGCCGGGTTGCGCTGCGCGAGAAGTGGGCACCGATCGTCGGCGCCGGCACCATCCAGTTCCGCCGCGAGCTGAAGCCGTTCCAGCGCTTCACCCTGGAAACGCGCCTGGTGGGCTGGGTCGGCTCGCGCGGCATCATGGAGCAGCGCGTGCTGATCGGCGCCGAGCAGAAGATCGCCACGCGCGCGCTGCTGGTCACCGGCATCTACGACCGGCGTGCGCGGCAGTTCCTGGCCATGCCGAAGATGATGGAAGCGATCGGCGTGGTCGCCCCGCCGTCGCCGCCGCTCAGTGCGGCCGCCGAAGCGTTGCTGGCCGCCGATGCGGCGTTGAAGCAGGACGACGCCTGAGCTTCAGGGGGCCGCCACCGGCACCGCGTGCGGTTCGCGCGACACGACCTGGGTGCGCCCTCCCACGTGCAGCACGTACTCGAAGGACTGCCGCATGCGGCTGTATGCGCCGCCATCCGGCACGCCGTAGTTGGCACCCACGCTGAGGGTATGCCGGCCCGGCGGCAACGGCTTGAGCATTACCCAGTAGCCGTCGGCGGCGGCCAGCCGAGAGTGTTCGTCGTCGGCATCCATGCGGAAGCAGCCTTCGCTGCGGACCCGATGCCTGCGCATGTCGCCCAGTGGCTGGCCGTCCAGCAGCACCACCGCGCTGATCAGGTAATCGTTGTTGACCGCCGCCCCCGCCTGCAGCTCCTTGCAGGACACAGCCTCATCCACCTGGTAGTGCGCCATGCTGATGATCGGCAGCAACAGGTACTTGCCAGCCGGCACCACGCATTCGCGATGTGGCCGGAAACGGCCATTGGTGCCGGCCAGGTTCCAGACCGGGCCTTCCTGGCCCAGATCACACACACGGCCATCCGGGTCGAGATAGGGCGCGCCGCCCTGGCCGTCGGCCCAGCGCCACCAGCGGGCGGTCCATTCGGCCAACGAAACGCCGCCCACCGGTTCACGCGTCAGCGGCGAAGGCACCGCCGTGTCTGCACTGAACGCCGGCACGGCGGCCAGCAGCAAGGCCATCGTTGCGCCAGTGCGGCAAAGCCATCCCTGGATTCCCTTCCGCATCACCCACCCCATCGTTCCTGGCGGCCACGCGGCGTGGCCAGCTTCGGCGCCACTGTACCTTGGCGGGCTGGATCCTGTGCAGTGCGGGTACTGTGCCTACTCCAGCGCCATTGCGCGCTTGACCGCCGCCTCGGCCAACGGCGCCATCACCGCATAGCCCTTCGCCGTGGGATGCACGCCGTCGTCGGCCAGCTGCGGATCCAGCCCTCCGGCGGCATTGGCCATCGGCGTGTAGTAGTCCAGATAGACCAGCTGCTTCGCATCGGCATAGCGCTTCAATGCCGCGTTCAATGCGCGCACCTTGGGCGCAGGTGCCGTGCCCGGCAACCACGGGTAATCGCTGACCGGCAGCACCGATGCCAGCACCACGGCAATGCCATGTGCACGAGCCAGGTCCACCATCGCGTGCAGGTTGTCTTCGATCATCGCCTGCGTGGACGGGCCGGTGTTGCCGGCGATGTCGTTGGTGCCAGCCAGGATCACCACCACCCGCGGCTTGAGTGCCAGCACGTCCTGCGGGAAACGCACCAGCATCTGCGCCGTGGTCTGGCCGCTGATCCCGCGATTGAGCCAACCCTTGCCGGGAAAGAACGTCGCGCTGCCCTCCCTGCCCCAGCCTTCGGTGATCGAGTCACCGAAGAGCACCACGCGTGGTTGCCCCGGTACGGCGGCAGGCAGTCGCGCGTTGGCATCGCGGTAACGCTGCAGTTCCGGCCAATCGGCCAGGCGCTGCTGCATGAAGCGCACCTCGTCCGGGCGCAGTCGCTCGACAGGTTCCACCAACAACGGGTTGACGGCGGGCACGTCGGCCGCCATCCCATGGGCGCTCATCGCGCTACCGAGGGCAACCGCGGCCAGGCCAGCGGACAAGGAACGCATGGGGTCTCTCCGTTGAATGTCTGCGCCAGTCTAGCGCGCGGCCCCGCGCTCAGCGTGCCGCCGACCGCGCCGCCACGCCGGTCACCTTGGCCGGCATCCACATGCCTGGCGTCCAGCCACTGGCGGCCAGGATCGCCTTCGGGTTGTCCTGCTGGATCAGCGCACGCACCGCGTCACGCTTGTCCTTGGCCTGCAGGTAATAGGCCTTGGCGATGCGATAGCCCACCCAGTAGCCCAGATCATAGGGTTCCTGCGAACCGGGCCTGTAGTTGTACAGCCACGGCGACAGATCGGTGCTGTCCACATCCAGTGCGAAGGCGCTTTCGATATGTACTTCCCGGCCACGGGTCCAGGCCGCGTGGCGACCGTTGCCGACATTGCCGGAAATCAGCTCGCCGATGAACTCGGCGATGCCTTCGCCCAGTGAAACACGCAGCACCGTCGCATGCGGGTCGCCCGGCTCGACGTCGGTCAGGCCGGTCTGCTGGATGTGCACGTACTCGTGCGCGATCACGTGCACGAAGCGGTCCTGCACATTGGGATTCATGAAATCGGCTGCGCACAGCGCTTCCAGGCCGATGATCACCCCGCTCTTGGAGGTCAACCCGACCGGTCGGCCGCGGCCGACCGCGATGGTCACCGGCGGAAACGCGGCCTGCGGATAGATCGCCTGCAGGTTGCCGAACACCTGCACCAGGCGCTGCTTCACCGCCGGCAGCTCTGCAAGGCAACCGCGTCCCTGCGCATACACCCCGGGCTGGCTGGCAATGGCCTCGGCCATACGCTCGGGCGTGACCCGGCGCGCCTTCGCCAGTTCACCCAGGCCCGGACTGCCTTCGGCCAGGTAACCGGCCAGCTGGGCGATGCTGGGCTTGCCGCCGGTGCTGTCGTAGAGCGCGTAGAAGCGGCTGGCATCGGTGGTGAGGATCTGCGGCCCCGGCGGGGTTCCCGCCGACGCCACGCCGACCGCCCCGGCACAGGCCAGGGCAAGCAGGCAACGCAGGAAACTGGACATCGCTCCGTCCTTGGTGGAGTGCATGCGAAGCGCGCAATCTACCACTCCGCCCCGGCCACCGCAGCGGGCACATGCAGGCCCTTCGGGGCTGTGCCAGACTCACTCAGGCACCTGCCATGGATGATGGAGCACCGCACGATGATGATCGTTCCCGCGTACTGGGCCGAAGCCCGCCTGCAGGCCCGTTTCCGTGGCCGGCCGATGGTCGTGCGCCGCTTCGGCTGGTCCGACGAGGGGCCCGCCCAAGCCCAGGCCCACGCCGACGCACGTGCCCATGAAGCCCTCAACGCCATCATCGCCGGGCAGGTGCTGCCGCGTCGCGAAGTGCGCAGCAACTACGGTGTGGAGGGCGTGCCGATCCGCGAGCAGATCGTACAGCGCGATGGCGATGTCATCATCACCCGCAACAGCTATGGCGCGCTGTGCCTCAACAGCCCCGACGTGCTGTTCGCCGACATCGACCATGCGCAGCCACCGGCTGGATGTGTGATACCGGCCATCGTCGCGGCGGTCGTGCTGCTTGCCGGCGCCGTCATCGGCACCGTGCTCTGGCATTGGCTGATGGGCCTGGTACTGGGTGTGGCGGCAGTGCTGCTGGTCAACGCGGCACTGCTGATGCGGCGGAAGCAGCGCCTGGCCGCTGCCGGCGGTGCTGAAGGGCTTGCGCTGAAGCGCGTGGACGCCTTCAGCGAGCAGCATCCCGATTGGCATCTGCGCGTCTACCGCACCCCGGCGGGGCTGCGCGTGCTGGCGATGCATGCCACGTTCTCACCCGAGGACGAGCAGCTCCAGGCATTCTTCAAGGCACTGGGCACCGATACCCTGTACGCGCGCATGTGCCGGCTGCAGCATTGCTTCCGTGCCCGACTGACACCGAAGCCGTGGCGCGTCGGCCTGCGTTATCGCATCAGGCCACCGGTGGCTGCGTGGTCAGCCGAACAGGCCAACAACCCGGACCGGTTGGCCTGGATTGCCGATTACGAAAAGAAGAGTGCCGGCTTCGCCGCCTGCGCCTACCTGCGCAGCTTCGGTGATACCACCCGGGTGCATGCCAAGGCCGAGCATGTGCGTGACCTGCATGACCGGCTGTCACGCGCGCAGGATCGCCTACCGCTGGCGTGAGAGTGGCAGACGCTCAATCAGCGCCCTGCACGAACGGCTGCCCTGCCAAGGTAGTGCCCAGCTGCACCGCGATCTGCTGCCCGCCCTTCTCGAAGGTTGTCGCGCACTGCTTTCCGCCCTTCTGGCATCCGACTTCGGGAAAGCCCTCAAGTGACTCGGGGGCGCCCTGTGCCGGACTCGCCTGCCAGCCTGCCGCATCCAGCAGGCGCTTGGCCTTGGCATAGGGCATGCCGGCGACGATGCCCAATTGCGTCAGCTCAGCAGGAAACGACTGGGCATGGGCCGTTGAAACCAGGGCCAACGACAACGTTGCAGCAAGGAGAATGGCTTTCATCGCAGTGACCTGAAACGAGCTATCAGGTTCAGCCTAGATCATTTGCGTGGCGTGCGAATGTGCCGGTAACACGCCGTTACCGTGTCTCCACGGTTGATTTCAGGACATGTGCAATTGATCACATGGCGGATTCCCTGCCCCTGGCGCCACAGTCCAGCGACTCCATCGCGAGATCCCTGCGCAGCCGGTCATGCAACCAGCGCGTCTGGAAACGCCTGCGTGAGTCTTCCCCTTCCGGCAGCAGGGCAATCACCGCTTCGCTCAGTTCCGGGTGCCACTGCTCCTGCGCGTTGTCCAGGTCCTGCTGCTCGAAAACCACCGAGGGCAGGCGTTTCCAGGGCAGCATCATTACCTTCTGTGAGGTCGACACCAGCACCACATCCGGACGCCCCGGCCGGCTCACGACAACCGTCATCATCGGCACATCATCGGTCCAGAGCCCGGAGAAATGGCGGTCGACACGCGACTGCAGGCTCCGTCCGGACAGCGCCTTGCGCGCCCACGCGCGCTGCTGTGCGAACGAGCAGGCATCCGTGTCCAAGCTGTGCAGCCCCGGGTCCAGGGACAGTATTTCGGCGCGATCCAGCCGCGAAGCGATCCGCTGCACCGCGGCCGCCCTGGTCAGCGGGGCGGTCTGAAGCGCGGTGTCGAGCGCCGCCATGGCGCCAAACGGCAGCAGCTCCGGCAATCGCGCCTTGCCGTCGGGCCTCTCCACCACCTGCACGCGGGTGGTCAGGCCATAGGCATCGCGCCGGATCACCCAGTGCTCCGATACCGAGCCCCAGCCGTACCAGTCGTATCTCACATCGACGCTCATCTGTGGCTGTGCCGCCATCGCCGCAGACGATGCGCACACCGCTGTCAGTCCCAACAACCAAGTCTTCATGGAGCTGCCTTGCCTCTGGGGTTCCGACGAACGGCAGCCGAGCATGGGCTCGGCTCTACAGGATGCAGGAAGGCCGCTCTGAGGCGGCCTTCCTGTTCCTTCACTTGGCGTTCTTCACGTAGGTATCGAACCAGTTCAGCATTTCCGCCACCAACTGTTCGTTCGATTCCAGCGCGGTGTACCAGTGCGGCTCGTTCGGCAGCATCACCAGCCGGGTGGTGCCGCCGTTACCGCGGATCGCCTGGTACAGCTTGCGCGACTGGAACGGCTCGGTGCCCGGGTTGGCGTCGTCCTCGCCGTGGACCAGCAGCAGCGGCAGCTTGATCTTGTCGGCATAGAAGAACGGCGAGGCCTTCAGGTACACGTCCTGCGCCTGCCACACCGAGCGACGCTCGTTCTGGAAGCCGAACGGGGTAAAGGTCTTGTTGTACGAACCGCTGGTCGCCACACCGGCCTTGAACAGCTTGGTGTGCGCGATCAGGTTGGCGGTCATCAGGCCGCCGTGGCTGTGGCCGGTCACGCCGATGCGGTTGCGGTCAACCACGCCCATGTCCACGGCCTTGTCCACCGCCGCCTTGGCGTCGGCTTCCAGCTGCTCCAGGTAGGTGTCGTAGGCGTTCTTCGGATCGCCCACGATCGGGAACGAGGCGTTGTCGATGATCGCGTAGCCGGCCAGCAGCATCAGGCGGTACGGCTGCAGGCGGGTGAAGGTCTGCTGCGAACCGGACACCTGCCCCGCCTGCGCGGCGTTGGCGAAGTCGGCCGGATAGGCGTACAGGATCGCCGGCACGCGCTGGCCTTCCTTGTAGCCCGGCGGCGTGTACAGGGTGAACGACAGGTCCACGCCGTCGGCGCGCTTGTAGGTCACCAGCTGCTTCTTGATCTGGCGCACTTCCGGTGTCGGGTCGACCAGCTTGGTCAGTGCGGTCGCGGTGGACGCGAACTGCGCCTCGCCGGCCTTCGCATCAGCCACCGCCTCACCCTGCTGGCGGACGAAGGCATTCGGCGGATCGATCACCGACTGATGCCAGGTCAGGTAGCGGCCCGGCGTGTTGCTGAAACCGAGGAACTGTTCGTAGGCGTCTGCACTGCTGCGGAACAGGCGCTCGCTCTTCAACGTGGCCAGGTCGAGGCGGTCGAGGAACGGACGGTCGCCCTGCGGCGAGGCACCGCGGCCGCTGAGGAACACATGGTTGCCCTCACGGCGCACCACCTGCGCGCCATTCGGCAGGCGGGTGAAGACCAGATTGCCAGGGTTGCCGTACAGCTCATCGCTGGACATGTCCCACAGCAGGCGGCCTTCCTTCTTCGGCTGGTCCACATCCACGATGCGGGTCTGCATCCAGTGACGATTCTCGTCGTTCTCGTACTGGAAGGCCACGGCCGGATCGGCGGTCCACGCGAAGCCTTCGAAGCGCTGCGCGGTGCGGGTGATTTCGGTCGGCTTGCCGTTGAACGGCGCCTTCAGCATCAGCACGCGATCGCGATGCGGCACGTTGACCTTCCAGTCGCCCTTGTCCAGCGCTTCGGCGTAGACCAGGGTAGCCGGATCGGTGGCGCGCCAGTCGAAACCGCGCGGGCCTTCCGGCACGCCGTGCACCGGCACGCGGTCGGCCAGCGGGAGGCTGGCGATCGGCGTGCTGCGGCCACTGCTGATATCCAGCACGGCCACGTCGTTGGCGAAACGCTGGTAGGTCACCGCGTGCGAATACGGTGCCTTGATCGATTCAGTCAGCACGTGCACGCCATCGGGCGCGGCGCTGACTTCGTTGAACAGTGCCGGCTGCCCGACCGGGCGCACGCTGCCTGCGGCGGTATCTACCACGGCCAACTGCGAGGCACCGTAGTAAGCGAACAGCTTTTCGTCGTGCACGCTGGTCAGCGTGTCGCGGGCCTCATAGGTGCTGCTCTCGCCACTGCTGCCCAGCGACTCCTGTGCATCCGGGCCGGTCGGTACGCCGCCGTTGGACGGTGCCGGGCCCTGGTTGGCCGGTACCAGTTTCACCAGCAGATTCTGGCTGCCGCCCAGCCACTGCACGGTGTAGCCGAAGATCGGGTTCAGCTGCACGTTCGGCACCTGCTTCACCTGCCCGGTGGCCGCATCGCCCACCCACAGCTGCACGCTGGTATCGACCGCATTCTGGAAGGCGAAATGGCTGCCATCGGCCGACCAGAGCGCGCCGGTGGCACAGCCCTGCGGCAGGTTGACCTTGGTCTCCTTGCCACTGCCGATGTCGACCAGGGTGAAGTCGGCCACGCAGGCCGGAATGCCATAGCCACCCGGGGTGTCATGGCGGCTGCGGTTCTTCGGCTCCAGCCGCACGCCGGCCAGCTTCAGGTAGGGCTGGGCCACGCGGCTGATCGAGGGGTAGGTCTGCGCGGTGGTCAGCAGCAGGCGCTGGCCGCCCGGGGCCACGTTCGGCGCCGGCGGTGGCGGTGCCTTCAGCACCTTGAGCAGGTGTTCCGGCGGCTTGGCGTAGTCGGCCAAGGCCGGGCCAGCGGCCAACAGGCCGACGGTGGCAACGGCAACAGCCGCCGCCAGAGAGGTTCGACGGATCAGCATCCTTATCCCCTGGGTGTGAATGGGTACCCGGAATCGGGCATGGACCCGAATCTAGCACCGCAGGGGATGGGGTGAATGGGCCGGAAGGGCTAGAGGCCGGATGGGGCAAAGTGGGACACGCCCGGAGAGGCCGGCGATGGACCGGCATCTGCCAGGCGTGGTCTGTCGTCACTGCTGGGCGTGCAGGTCCCAGGCGGTCAGGTAATCGGGGTCGACCACGATCATGCCACTGTTCCGCATGCGGTATTCGCCTGGCTCGGCCCGCTGGTACTGGTCGAGCATGGGCGGCAGGTAGCGCTCATGGCCATCGTCTTCGTCGGCCAGCACCACGCCTTCGTCGGCGCTGATGCGCAGCACGGTGCCCGCGTACTGCTCCAGACCCTGCACTTGGCCGTCGCCACCATAGCGGGTGACACCCACCAGCACGACCTTGCCGATCATTTCCTCGGCCTTGGCATCATCCAGTGGGGGCAGCATGGCATTGAATTCGTCGTTCATCGGTGCACCTCCAAAGCCTGTGGGGATAGCGTGGGTTCGGCGGTCCCACGCTGCCAGCGTCGACGGCAACGCAGGAATCTCTCTCGGGGCGCAAGTAGCTGGATCGCAGGCCCGACCGGGCAACGCGGGGTGCGATGGGTGAAAGGTGTCTGGAACTTGGCTGGAACTGCGGCGGATGGCCATCTGCGCCGATGGCGGGACCGTGTCAGGTCAAGATCAACACCACGCGTTGCGTTGCATACACGGTGAAGCGTGACAGCTGCACTGTAGCGGCATGAGCGCCTCCTGTTGAAGGTCACACGCGGGTGCGTTGCTCCGTTGGAACGAATGCTGCCACTCCACGCGGAAGGAACAAGTGAAGATTGCAGGCGACCTGCAACAAGCGGTTCGCGCGGTACCCGTTCATTAAGCTGGCGCCCCGCTCTGCTGCGGCACGCCTGCCCTGGCAGGACGCTAGAATGCGTCCATGCGCACCGTACATGCCCTCCGCTACATCACCCCGTTACGGGAAGGCGGCTCCCTGCCCGCCGTGGTCGAGACCGACGACGACGGCATGGCCGTGCTGAAATTCCGTGGAGCCGGCCAAGGCCCGAAGGCGTTGATCGCCGAGCTGATCGCCGGCGAGATGGCACGCACGCTGGGCCTGCCGATTCCGGAAATCCTGTTCGTCGAGCTGGACCGCGAGTTCGCCCGCACCGAGCCCGACCCGGAAATCCAGGAGCTGATCCGCGCCAGCGAGGGCCTGAACCTGGGCCTGGACTATCTGCCCGGTGCGATCAATTACGACCCGGCCGCGATGCCGGTGGATGCCGAGCTGGCCTCGCGCATCGTCTGGTTCGATGCATTCACCAGCAACGTCGATCGCACCACCCGCAACCCCAACCTGATGGTATGGCATCGCAAGCTGTACCTGATCGACCACGGTGCGGCCATGTACTTCCACCACGACTGGGCCAGCGCCGGCGATGCCTGCGAGAAGCCGTTCGTGCTGATCCGCGACCACGTGCTGCTGTCGTTCGCCAGCCGCATTGCCGAGGTGGACGCAGAACTGGCTGCGTGCCTGACCAATGCCGAAATCGAGCGCATCGTTGGCCTGGTGCCGGACAGCTGGCTGGTGGACGAACCGGCGTTCGACAGCCCACAGGCCTATCGCCAGGGCTACATCGACTATCTCAAGCACCGCCTGAAAGTGCGTGCGGTGTTCGTGCAGGAGGCCATCCATGCCCACGCTGCACACGTATGACTATGCGGTCATCCGCGTCGTGCCGCGGGTGGAACGCGAGGAATTCATCAATGTCGGGGTGATCGTCTCCTGCCCTGGCGCGCGCCATCTGGAGGCGGCCATCGAAATCGATCCTGAGCGCCTGCGTGCCTTCGCACCGGCGCTGGACCAGGACGCGCTGCAGCCATGGCTGGATGCAATCGTGGCCATCTGCCGTGGCGACGCCAGCGCCGGACCCATCGCAAAGCTGCCCGCGCGCGCCCGCTTTCATTTCCTCACCGCCAAGCGCAGCTCGGTTGTGCAGATGTCGAGCACGCATGTCGGCCGCACTGCGGACCCGGCGGGTGTGGTGGAACACTTGATGACGAAGATGGTGCGGGTACCGGAATGAACGGCACCTGCCGCGTTCACAGTGGCAACCTTCGCGCGATGTAGTTGACCACATTACCGATCGCATCCGGATCGACATTGGCCAGGCCAACGATCACGTAGCCCTGCGCCGGCAGCACCACGATGGCACTGTTCGATCCGGGCGCACCGCCTTCGTGGCCGTACTGATGCTCCCTGCCCTCGCCCTGAACCACGAAACCAAAGCCATACCAGCCCTTGTGGTTCTGCGCCGTAGTGGCCTGCTGCAGCAATGCAGGTGAAACCAGCTTCCCGCCTTGCAGTGCCTCGGCGAATTTCACCATATCGGCCACTGTGCTGTAGCCACCACCGGCCGACATGCCGCGCCAGGGCAGCGACTTCGTTTCACGGACCCATTGCCCATCGTGCTTCGTGTAAGCGACGGCACGCTTTGGAACGCTCGCTGTTTCCGGCTCGAAGCCGGTGCCGGTCATGCCCACCGGGTGCAGGATGTGCTCCTCCACATATGCGTAGTACGACTGCCCAGATACCGCCTCGATGATGCGTCCCAATACGATGAAGCCATAGTTGGAGTAGCTGTCCTGGCTGCCGGGCGTGAACTGCGGCGCATCCCTGGCGAACCGCTGCACGTAGTCATCCAGCGTCTTCAGGGACGCGGAATACTGTTCGAAACCATCGCCAAAGAAGTCCCCCAGGCCACTGGTGTGTGACAGCAACTCGCGCACGGTCACGCTGCTGGCGACAGCCTTGTTCGGATAGTCCGGCAAGTGCTTGCCGATCGTGTCATCGAGACTGAGCCTGCCATCCTGCACCAGCTGCAGGATGGCCACGGCGGTGAACATCTTGTTGGAGGACGCAAGGCGGAACTGCGTCTCCACGCCCACTTCAATTCCAGTGCTGCGATCGGCATCACCACCGCGCCAGTCCAGCAGCACCTTCCCATTCTGTGCCACCTGCAACGCGCCCGACAGCGCGTCCTGTGCCCGCAGCGCCTCCAGCCTTGCTGTGACGTCGGCCATCAGGGCAGGCAATGCAACCCGTGCCGGCTTGTGCTTGTCCGGCGTTTCAGTACCCTCGATCTGGAACTGCATCAGGTGCGACGGATTGGCCGGGTCCATGACGGCGGTCACCCACATCGCGCGTTCGTTCATCTGGCCCATCACCAGCAGCTTCGCTTGGCCGGGTGCACTCTCGGTTGATTCGAGTACGCGCAAGGGGCCTGTGCTTTCGCGGAACTCGAGATAGTCCTTGGGACCGCTGCCTTGCTTCTTCGCGTATCTATCGGCGAATGCCTGCAACCCCTCGAGGCTGCCCGCATTGAAGGCCGCAAGCCAGTCACCGATGGCGTCCTGCGCACGCGGATGTGCACGCACGCTGGAGGCGGCGCCCACTGCCGGAACAGCCCAAAGCGTCATCAGCACCGAACAGGCCAGTACTTTGCAGAGCAGCAGGCATCCAACAGCCTTCATGGCAGTTCCTTTGCGGGTATCCCTGGGCGCATCCTAGATCATGGAACCGCCCGCTGCATCCACGCCAGGGACCCTGCCGCAGCACCTCAACCGTGACGATGAACGCCTCGATGCGATGCCAATCGCCCCGCTCATGCGGCAGCGATTCCACGCCCATGCCGATCTGGTACCTCACCGCATCCGGGCCGTCGCGCCAGTAGTACGGCGCGCCATTGCTCCAGCCGCAACAGGCGTAGCGCAATGCAGGCATGCCAAAGGTATCGCGCAGATAGGCTTCCACCTTCACTGCCTGGGTACCTGGAACGCGGTAGTGGGCCTGCATGGGTTTGATGCAGGACGCGTCGTCCTGGCTGCAGCCGCTGTATTCCAGTCCCGCAGGCTTCCGGCCCATCGCCTGCAGGAAATCCTGGCATTCGATATCCGGTCGCGCCAGGCCATCCGCACGCCCCTGTGCTTCCCACGCGGCCAGCGCCTGCGCAGTCGTCTGCTGCGCAATCACGTTGGCGGCGAACAGCAATGCCGCCAGCCCCAGCAGCAAGCGCGCGCTACGCAGCGGCAACCGGCCAATCGTCTCAGGGCGATCCTTCGCAGGCAGTCACAGGAATGCCAACCGATGCCGTGCTATCGCCTTGCCATCGTCTGCTCGCTGAAGCGTGCCACGCAGAAGTCCAGGAAACTGCGCAGCTTGGGCGTCAGCTGGCGGTCGCGCGGGTACACCAGGTTGATCCACGTCGATACCGGCACGTAGTCCGGCAGCACTTCCACCAGTTCACCACGCGCCAGCGCGGCGGCAAGCATTTCATGGGGCTGCAGGATCAACCCCAGCCCACCGACTGCCGCGGTCAGCAGCGGCTCGGCCTGGTTGACCATGAAGCGGCTGGACACCGGCACGCTCAGCACGCTGCCGTCAGCATCGCGGAAGCTCCAGCGCGTGCGGATGATCGAATGCGCGAAGCCCAGGCACTCGTGCCGACTCAGATCGGCCGGATGGACAATGGCCGGGCGCGATGCGAGGTACGCCGGCGATGCACACAGCACCAGCGGATACGGCCCCAGCCGTCGCGCCACCAGCCCACTGTCGGCCAGATCACCGGTGCGGAACACCAGATCAAAGCCGTCCTCGACGATGTCCACCAGGCTGTTGGACAGGTTCAGATCAACCTGCACGTCCGGGTACTGCTGCAGGTAGGCCACCACCGCCGGCCCCAGTGCATGCACGCCGAAGGTGACCGGTGCGCTGACGCGCAGGCGCCCCATCGGCCGCCCGCGCGCCACTTCGGCCAGCTGCTCGGCGCCTTCCACCTCCTCCAGGATCACCCGCGCACGCGCCAGATAGGCCTGGCCGAAGTCGGTCAGGCTCTGCTTGCGCGTGGTGCGGTTGAGCAGGCGCACGCCCAGGTGTTGTTCCAGCGACTGCACGTGTTTGCCGACCAGCTGCGGCGACAGGTCCAGCGCGTCGGCGGCAGCGGCGAAGGAGCCGACCTCGGCCACTTTGACGAAGGTCCGCAGGGGAGCGATCAGGTCCATTGCAAACAATTGGTTTTCAATGAAACGCCAGATTACCCCTTATTCTGGAGGCAGGCCACGCGCACAGTAGCCTCCACCTTTCCGCCGGCCCCAGCGCCGGCCTTGCCCAGGAGCCCCCCATGAGCCAGGTTGTCCGCATCCACGAATATGGCAGCGCCGATGTGCTGCGCATCGACGACATCGATGTTCCCGCCCCCGCCGCCGACGAGGTCCAGATCCGGGTCAAGGCCATCGGCCTGAACCGTGCCGAGGTGATGTTCCGCAACGGCGCCTATCTGCAGGAGGCGCAGTTCCCCAGCCGGCTGGGCTATGAAGCGGCCGGCATGGTCGAGGCGGTCGGCAGTGCGGTGAGCGGATTCACTGCTGGCGATGCGGTGAGCGTGGTGCCGCCGCTGGACATCGCCCGCTGGGGCACCTACGGCGAGCTGGCCAACGTGCCGGCACGACTGGTGGTCAAGCACCCGCAGGCGCTGGGCTTCGAAACGGCGGCTGCGGTGTGGATGCAGTACGTCACCGCCTGGGGCGCACTGTTGGAGCAGGCGCAGCTGGCCGCCGGGGATTCCGTCATCATCACCGCTGCCAGCAGCAGCGTCGGCCTGGCCGCGATCCAGATCGCCAATGCAGTGGGTGCCACGCCGATTGCGGTGACCCGTGGCCCGGGCAAGCGCCAGGCCTTGCTCGATGCCGGTGCCGCCCATGTCATCGCCACCCAGGAGCAGGACCTGGCAGCCGAGGTGGCGCGCATCACCGGCGGTGCCGGCGCCCGCGTGGTGTTCGACCCGATCGGTGGCCCGCAGTTCGTGCCGCTGACCGAGGCAATGGCCCGTGGCGGCATCCTGCTGGAATACGGCGCGCTGAGCAGCGAACCCACCCCGTTCCCGTTGTTCAACGTGCTGGGCAAGTCGCTGACGCTGAAGGGCTACCTGTACTCGGAAATCGTCTCCGACGATGCCGCGCTGGCACGTGCCAAAGCGTTCATCGTCGACGGCCTGGACAAGGGCACGCTGGCGCCGAAGATCGCGAAGGTGTTCCCCTTCGCACAGATCCAGGACGCCCACCGCTACCTGGAATCGAACGAACAGATCGGCAAAGTGGTGGTGACGCTGTAAACACCCTGCCGGCAGCGACGGACCCACTGCGGGCACGTCGCTGCCGCAGGCTCAGGCCATTGAAGGCCCGCGGTTCTCATGGTGGCGGCTTTCGAGGGTGAGCTGGTGCTCGCGCTGCCGGTTGTCACCGGCCAGATCATTCACCGTTTCCTCCATCGAGCGCGCCGGCTGTGCCGTATCCACACTGGCGCGCTCACCGGGAATCAACCCGGCAACCCACAGGCGATCTCCGGCCATCATCACCCGGTCGACGCGCGCGGCATCATCGATGCCGTTGCGCTTGGACTCCAGCACTGCCTGCATGACGTGCTCGTCGCCGATGGTGCCAGGTACCCCCTGGCGGATGCGCTCGAACAGCGCGGCGTCCCTGGGCGACAGCGATTCCATGCCATTGGGCTGCGGTGCGGGCTCCGGCGCGGCCGGACCAGCGACCGGTGCATTCGCCGCTGCCTGCTGCCGCGCCTGCACCTGCTCCGGCTGGAACTCCGCCCGCGTATAGGGCGGACGCTGCGGCGGCCAGTTCTCCGCGCGGTCGAACTCGGTGGTCGGCGCATGCTCGCGAGCGACGGCGGCATCGTTCAACTGCCGGCGCGCATCCGTGTCGATGACGCCGCCGGGGCGCAGCGGCAGGCCATAGTCCTGCTGGAAGTTGCGCATGGCCGCCTGCATGCCGGCATCAAACGTGCGCGCATCGCGCTCGGCACGTGGGTTCGGTTCGGTCAGGTACCCCAACGCCTCCAGCTGCCGGCGCATTTCGAACACCGGCTCGCCCTTCTCACCGGGGCCCAGGTTGCCGTCGGCCAGCGGCCCGGTCAGGTCGGTCACCGTCCGGCGCTTGAAGTCCGGATCGACCGCCAGCGTGTCGCTGCGCATGCGTTCCAGCAGCGCAGCGTCGATGCGGCCATTGGCCGGGCTGATACCCCGCTCGGTCTGGAAGCGGCGCACGGCCTGCTCGGTGGAGGCGCCGAAATCACCGTCGGGCTTGATCGCGGCATTGGCGTTGTTGCGGACGTCCAAGCGCTGCAGGTACTGCTGCGCTTCCAGCACGTGCTGGTTGGCGTCACCCCGGTGCAGGTCCATCGCCCCGGTGGGCGTCTGGGGGGTCGGCACCGGCATCTGGAAGCCTGGTTGCTGCACACGCTGGACCAGGCCGGCAACCTGGGATTCCCATTCAGTGGCCCGTGTGGCGATGGCGTCTGGATAGGGACTGCCGTTGTTCAGCTCACCGCCATTGACCGAGGCCCGCGCCTGCCGGTAGTCGGCATGGTTGGCGTTGACGTTGTCGGACAGCCGCGCACCAAACAGGCCGTCGCGCATCCCCACCACCAGCACCTTGGTGGCGATGTCTGCCTGGGCAGCCCGTTCCGGATGCTCGACCAGCTCGCGGCCGATCCCCAGCGCCTCGCCCAGCCGCTCGTAGTTGTTGACGTGGGTGAGGTGGGCAAAGCCCCGGCCGAAGTACTCCTCGCCGCCGAAGTAGCGCAGATCCACCGCCTGCTTCCTGCCCCAGTCTTCCTCGGGCGCGGCGAAATCACGCGATTCGTGCTGCGCCGTGGCCAGCACATAGGCAATCTGCCGATGGTCGGTAATGCCGTTGTCGATGCAGGTACGCACGATCATCTCGACCGACTGGTCCCGGGTCAGGCCGAAGCCCGACCCACCTTTTCCATAGCCTTCGCTCATCCTTCAGCTCTCCAGTTCCGGAACGCATCCATTCGTCGGGGGAAGACCTACTTCAGCAGGTCCGGTTCGGTCGGGGCCTCGCCCCTGCAGGTGTCATAGCGGCGCTGCAGCAACGTGCGCGTGCCGGTTCCGCGCAGCTGGATGACCTTGTCCTCGCGCTCGCACGGGCTGACCTTCGCGCGAAGCACGAACCGCCCATTGTCGATATGGTCGATGTCGCGCCCACCGATGGCCGCTTCCAACGCCTTGGCGCGCACATAGCGGTTGCGCTTGGCATCGAACAGGTAGAACGCATGCACCGGAACGTTGTAGACACCGCTGTTGTCCTGCCACACCTGCAGGTCCGGCACGCCATCACCATTGAAATCCGAAACGGTCAGCAGCACGGCGGTCGCACCCTGGGCACCGGTGCCGGCGCGGGTCAGGCGCGGCTGCACGTCCGTGACCACCACGTTGCGCCCACCACGGGTCACGCCCATGCTCCGCACCTGGCAGGTCGTCACGTTGTCGGTGCCGCTGCAATCGGTCACCTGGAAGACCACCTGCAGTGCCGGTGTGAGCCTGCCCTCGCCGGGCCGCAGGACGATCCTGCCCTGCTTGTCGGGCGCGGCATCGGCGGCATGCACAGCGGCCTGCGCCGGCGCCGGGGCCGCCTTGGCTTCCGCCACCAGCGCCGCCGCACCGCCGCCCTGCAACTGGCGGGCACGCAGCAGGGTCATGTGCGTGCGGCACTGCTGTGAATCCAGCTGGGCAACGGCCGTGCTGCCTTCCGGGCACCGGTTGTCGCGCTGGCGCAGCCATTGCCGCTGCAGATCGCGCAGCACCTGCTGATCACTGGCGGTCAGTGTGGAGCGCGCCGCGCTGTAGGCGGCATTGAGTGCATCGTCGTGCACCTTGAGTTCAGCGTCGGCACAACGGCGACGGGCGTCCAGCGCGGTGCCTGCGGCCGCCATGCAAGGCGCATGAGCGGGGCTCAGAGAGCGCGCATCGCCTGCGATCAGTTCGGCACCGCTGGGCACCTTGCGTGCCGCGGGCTGGGGCGACGCCTGCGCGCTTGTCCACAGGCAAGGGCCAAGCAGAAGCAGTCCTGCCAGCAACCGGGTGGCACGCCCCGGCAGGCGTTCGGAGTTCAGCATGCGTTTCCTTCCCTGGGGGCGTTGGCCGGCCCCGTCCTGTTCCGATGATGGATGCTGCCCGGTCGCCAGCGCAACTTCAGCGACCAGCGGTCACAGCCCGTAGGCCGCACTCAGGCCGGCAGCGCTATTTCGGCAGTGCGTAGGCCATCACGTAATCGCCATTCGGGGTTTCCATGAAATGGTGGCCGCCAGCCATGATCACCACGTACTGGCGCCCGCCCTGCGCGTACACCATCGGATTGGCCTGGCCACCCGCGGGCAGCTTGGCATGCCACAGCTCCTTGCCGGTCTTCAGGTCGATGGCGCGCAGCAGGTCGTCGGTGGCGGCGGCGATGAAGATCAGGCCGCTGGCGGTGACTACCGAACCGCCATTGTTCGGCGTGCCGATCTCGATGGGCAGGCCCGAACGGATGCCGAATGGTCCGTTGCCGCGCGCACTGCCGAACGGACGGTCCCACAGCAGCTTGCCGGTGCGCAGGTCGATGGCCCGGATGCCGCCATAGGGTGGCTGCTTGCACAGCAGACCAGTGAACGGCAGGCGCCAACCGGCGTTCACCTGGATGGCGTAGGGCGTGCCCACCTGTGGGTCGCCCGCGCCTTCGGCGCCGCCCTTGTCGAACCGGACCTTCTCGCGTGGCAGCCAGCCCAGCCTGTCGGCCTCGGCGCGTGGCACCAGCCGGTTGTAGTTGGGCATGTCGTTGTAGTTGGCCACGATCACGCCGCGGCGTGTATCGATGGACACACTTCCCCAATCCGAACCGCCGTTGTAGCCGGGATATTCGATGGAATGGCGATCACTGCTCGGCGGGGTGTAGAAGCCTTCGTAGTACGCCTTGCGGAACTGGATGCGGCAGATCAGCTGGTCGACCGGGGTGATGCCCCACATGTCGCGCTCGGTCAGGTCATGCTGCCGGCGCAGCGTGTGATACAGCGAGAACAGCTGCGTGGGTGAGCGTTGTTCCGGTTCGACACCGCCGACCGGCACCCTGCGCTCTTCGGCGGCGGTCAGCAGCTGGCCGTTGCGGCGGTCAAGGATGTAGAGATCACCCTGCTTGGTCGGCAGCAGGAGCGCTGGCACCTTGCCTGCCGCCGTCGGATAATCGATCAGGCTGGCCTGCGAACCCAGGTCGTAGTCCCACACATCCTTGCGCACCGCCTGGAAATGCCAGGCCGGCTTGCCCGTGGCCACATTGATCGCCACCAGCGACGTCGCGTAGCGGTTCTGGTTTTCCGTGCGTGAGCCACTCCAGTAATCGCCAGCGGAATTGCCCAGCGGCAGATAGACCAGCCCCAGCGCCTCATCACCGGTCGCGGTGGTCCACATGTTCGGCGTGCCGCGCGTGTAGGTCTGCTCATGCGGCGGCAGGCCGCTGCGTTCGGGCTGGTCCATGTCCCACGCCCAGCGCAGCTTGCCGGTGATCGCATCGTAGGCCTGGATCACGCCCGACGGCGCGTCGCGGCGCTGACCATCCAGCACCTGGTGGCCGGTGACGATCACCCCGCGCACGATGGCCGGTGGCGAGGTGATCGACACATAGCCCGGTGGCACCTCGCCCATGCCCAGAGTGATGTCGACCTGGCCGTTGTTGCCGAAATTCGCACAGGGGCGGCCACTGTCGGCATCCACCGCGATGATGCGCCCGTCCAGCGTGCCCTCGATGATGCGCGCCCAGCATGCCGGACGACTGCCCGGTGCAGCGCTGCGGGTGGCACTGGGCGGCGGTTCCGGCAACGCCAGATCAGCAGCGGCATCGGCCAATGCGGCATCGGCGAGGATCGGCGTGGCCGGTTGCTCGTAATAACTCACGCCACGGCAGGCGGCGGTGTATGGAATCGAAGCGTCCTTTACCTTCGGATCGAACCGCCACACTTCCTTGCCGCTGGCCGCATCCAGTGCGATCAGGCGGTTGCGGGCGGTGCACAGGTACAGACGGTCGCCGATCTTCAGTGGCGTGGTTTCCGCACCCCAGCGCTTCTTCGGCATATCGCCGGTGCGGAACTGCCAGGCCAGCTGCAGCGTGGCCACGTTGGCCGGGGTGATCTGCTGCAGCGGCGAATAGCGGGTGGCGGCATTGCTGCGCCCCCACGCCGGCCAGTCCCCTTCGGCAGGCTGGTCGGCCGGCTGCAGGCCGGTGGTGTCGCGGGTCGGTTCCAGCCCGACGCTGGCCGCGCCTTCCGGGAACGGCTGGTGCCCGTCCACTTCGCCGTGCGGCGCGAACGCCAATCCGAAGGCAGCGACGAACACCAGCATCAGCACGCCGGCCACGCTGCGCGACAGGCGCCTGGAAACCGGTTGGTGGAGGGTGGGCGCCAGCAGCGCCAGCACGATGCCAAGCGCGGTCACCAGGCCGAGCCGCGGTACCCAGCGCCAGTAGTCGCTGCCCGACTCCCACCAGGTCCACAACAGCGTACCGGCGAACACCAGCGCATACAGCAGCGCGCCGCTGCGGCGATTGCCGAACAACAGGAGGCCACTGGCCAGCAGGCCGGCCCCGGCGATGGCGTAGTACGCCGAGCCGCCCAGGCTGAGCAGCCATGCGCCGAGCCCGCCGATGACCAGGCCGAGCAGGACCAGCAGCAGCGACAGCACGGTAACGAGAGGATGCCGGGAGGCGCGGACGGGAGCAGGAGCGGACGGCGGCGTGGCGGACATCGTCGATCTCCGGGGACAGCATGCGCCGTTATCCCACCGCCGACGTGAAGCGCGCGCGTATGTGCGGCATCCTGATACGACGACGCCGGCACAGGGCCGGCGTCGTCGCGTAGCTCAACCTTGCGGCAGGATCACTCCTGTGCGGCGTCCTCGCTGCTGGAAGCCGCCGGGGCGCCATCGGTCGTGGTCGCGGCCGGGGCCGGGCCAGGCACTGCCATCTCATCCTCGTCCTCGTCGATCGAGGCATCCATGCGCTCCACCGCCTGCAGCTTCTCGTCCTTGGACAGGCGGATCAGGGTCACGCCCTGGGTGTTGCGGCCGACGCGGCTGATTTCCGAGCCACGCGTACGCACCAGGGTGCCACCATCGGAGATCAGCAGGACTTCGTCGCTGGAGCCCATCAGCACTGCGGCGACCAGCTTGCCGTTGCGCTCGGTGGTCTGGATGCCGATCACGCCCTGCGTACCACGGCCCTTGCGCGGGTAGTCCGGCAGCGGGGTGCGCTTGCCGTAGCCGTTCTCGGTGGCGGTAAGGATGTACTGAACGCTGGCGTCGTCGGCGCCGTCGATCACCGCGTCGCCATTGGCAGCGGCTTCCTCGACACCGTTGTCGTCCTCGTTCTCGTCCTCGCTGCCACCGGCACTCTCGGCCACGATCAGGCTGACCACTTCCTCGCCGGCCGGCATCTTGATGCCGCGCACGCCGGTGGCAGTACGGCCCATCGAGCGGACCTTGTCCTCACCGAAGCGCACGGTCTTGCCGTTGGAGGCGAACAGCAGGATGTCGCGCTGGCCGTCGGTCAAGCCGACGCCGACCAGCGCATCGCCCTCGTCCAGGTTGATCGCGATCTTGCCGCGGGCCAGGCGGAAGGCGAACTCGCTCAGCGGGGTCTTCTTGACCGTACCGTTCTTCGTGGCGAAGAACACGAACTGGCCATCGGCGTACTCGCGCACCGGCAGCACGGCCTGCACGCGTTCGCCCGGCTCCAGCGGGATCCAGTTGATGATCGGACGGCCGCGGGCGTTGGAACCGGCTTCGGGCAGCTGGTAGACCGGCAGCCAGAACACCTTGCCCGAACTGGTGAAGGTCAGCAGCGTGTCGTGCGTGTTGACCAGCCACAGCTGTTCGATGAAATCCTCTTCCTTGGTCGCCGCCGCGCTGCGGCCACGGCCACCACGGCGCTGTGCGCGGTATACGCTCACCGGCTGCCGCTTCACGTAACCGGCATGCGACACGGTAACCACCACGTCTTCCGGCGCGATCAGGTCGAGGATGTCCAGGTCCTCTTCGCTGTGGCGGATTTCGGTACGACGTTCGTCGCCGAATTCGGCCTTGACGTTGACCAGCTCCTCGCGGATCACCTGCAGCAGGCGGTCGGGATCTTCCAGGATGTGGATCAGCCCGGCGATCACTTCCAGCAGCTGCTTGTACTCGTCGGTCAGGCGGTCCTGCTCCAGCCCGGTCAGGCGGTGCAGCCGCATCTCCAGGATCTGGGTGGCCTGGATCTCGGTCAGCTGGTAGCCGCCCTCGATCAGGCCCACGCCCTTGGGCAGGTCTTCAGGACGGGAGGCCTCGGCACCGGCCGCACCCAGCATCGCACCGACCAGGCCCGGCTCCCACACGCGGGCCAGCATGCGCTCGCGGGCTTCGTTCGGGTTCGGCGAGGTCTTGATCAGTTCGATCATCTCGTCGATGTTGGCCAACGCAACGGTCAGGCCTTCCAGCACGTGGGCACGGGCGCGCGCCTTGCGCAGCTCGAACACGGTGCGGCGGGTGACCACTTCGCGACGGTGGCGGACGAACGCCTCCAGCATCTGCTTGAGGTTCATCAACTGCGGGCGGCCATCGACCAGCGCCACCATGTTGATGCCGAACACCGATTCCATCTGCGTCTGCTGGTACAGGTTGTTCAGCACAACCTCGGCAGATTCACCGCGCTTGATCTCGATGTAGATGCGCATGCCATCCTTGTCGGACTCATCGCGCAGCTCGCTGATGCCTTCGATCTTCTTTTCCTTGACCAACTCGGCGATCTTCTCGATCAGACGCGCCTTGTTCACCTGGTAAGGAATTTCAGTGACGATGATCGATTCGCGGCCGTTGTCGGCCACTTCGATATCGGCCTTGGCACGGATGCGCACGCGGCCACGGCCGGTGCGGTAGCCGGCGACGATGCCGGCAGTGCCGTTGATGATGCCGGCAGTCGGGAAATCCGGGCCCGGGATGTATTCCATCAGGCCGTCGACATCGATGTCCGGGTTGTCGATCAGCGCGATGCAGGCGTTGATCGATTCGCTCAGGTTGTGCGGCGGAATGTTGGTCGCCATGCCCACCGCGATGCCAGCCGAACCATTGACCAGCAGGTTCGGGAACCGGGTCGGCATGACCGTCGGCTCCAGTTCCTTCTCATCGTAGTTGGGCTGGAAATCGACGGTTTCCTTGTCGATGTCCGCCATCAGCTCATGCGCCAGGCGCGACATGCGCGCCTCGGTGTATCGCATTGCTGCAGCGGAGTCGCCGTCGATCGAACCGAAGTTACCCTGGCCGTCGACCAGCATGTAGCGCAGCGAGAACGGCTGTGCCAAGCGCACCAGCGTGTCGTACACCGACTGATCGCCATGCGGGTGGTACTTACCGATGACGTCACCGACGATACGCGCCGACTTGAAGTAGGGCTTGTTGCTGTGCGCGTTGAGTTCGTTCATCGCGTACAGCACGCGGCGATGCACCGGCTTGAGGCCGTCGCGCGCATCCGGCAGCGCGCGGCCCACGATCACGCTCATGGCGTAATCGAGGTAGCTCTTGCGCATCTCGTCTTCCAGGTTGACCTGGATGATTTCCTTGGCGGTTTCTGCCATTCGGGTTCCGTTGTCTGGTAGCGGTCCAGTCCGGCGCAGCCCTCTGCGGGAGGGGGTCGCGCCGGAACCTCGATTCAACCTGCGGATACTACCACAACAGGCCGTTTTCCGCCTCCCTTTACGGGGATTTTACCGGCACAAATCAGGAACTTAGAGCCCCATACCGCCCCTGTAGAGCCGAGCCCATGCTCGGCTGCGCGAAATCAGTAGATCCACGCAGTGCGTGGATGAGGCCTGCCTGGGGTCAGAGCCCTTTCCTGCGAAAAGGGATCCGACCCCGGGACCTTCCTGCCCGCCTCAGCCGCCGAAGGCGGTGCGCATGTTCCCGGCGGTCGGGTTCAGGATGACCCCGCGCTCGGTCACGATGGCGTCGATCAGCTCGCCCGGGGTGACGTCGAACACCGGGTTCCAGGCAGCAATGCCCTCGGCGACGGTACGGGTACCCCCCACGCCGTACAGCTCACCCGGGTCGCGCTGCTCGATCTCGATCTGGCTGCCGTCCACGGTCTCCATGTCCACGGTCGAGGACGGTGCGACCACCATGAACTTGACGCCGTGGTGGCGGGCGGCGATGGCCAGCTGGTAGGTGCCGATCTTGTTGGCGGTATCGCCATTGGCGCAGATGCGGTCCGCGCCCACGATCACCCATTGCACGGCGCCGGTCTTCATCAGGTGCGAGGCAGCCGAATCGGCGATCAGGGTGGCATCGATGCCGTCCTGCTGCAGTTCCCACACGGTCAGGCGTGCCCCCTGCAGCCACGGCCGGGTCTCGCCGGCGAACACGCGGGCGATGCGGTGCTGGGCCATGCCGGCGCGGATCACGCCCAGCGCGGTACCGAACCCCGCAGTGGCCAGCGAGCCGGTATTGCAGTGGGTCAGCACGCCGCTGCCAGCCTCGATCAGGCCCGCGCCCAGTGCACCCATGTGGCGGTTGGCGGCCAGGTCTTCCTCGGCGATGGCCTGCGCTTCCGATTCCAGCAACGCCTTCCAGTCGGCGCCGGCGGCGTTCAGGCAACGGCGCATGCGCGCCAGCGCCCAGGCCAGGTTGACCGCAGTCGGGCGCGATGCATTGAGGCGCTGCAGGGCCGGTTCCAGCTGCTGCAGGGCGTGCGCACCATCGGCGGCCTGCACCTCGCGTGCAGCCAGCACGACACCCCAGGCAGCGGCAATGCCGATCGCCGGCGCGCCACGCACGGTCAATGCGTGGATCGCGCTGGCAACCTCGTCGCTGTCATGGCAGACCACGTGCTCGACCACGAACGGCAGCTTGCGCTGGTCCAGCAGTTGCAGGGCATCGCCGGTCCACAGGATCGGGCGGATGTGGTCGTAACGGGCGTAGTCGATGTCAGAGGCAGTGTTCATGGGCCCATTGTAGGGCCACGCCCCGCAGGGTTGGAGCCTGCCCGGGCTCAATTCACCGAGAATTCGGCGCGGCAGCCGCCGTCCACCCAGATCCCGTTGCGGCTCCAGCCCCAGGTACTGCCTTCCTCGCAGGGCGTGCTGGACAGCTGCTCGGAGACCACGGCGCCAACCGAGATGCTGGCACCGCAGAAGCGCCGCTTCTTCGACTTCGATTCGCAGGTCAGGCGGCGCGGCATGTCGACGAAGCGGCCATCGTCATCGGCCACTTCGAAGTCACCCTGGCAGCCACGGCTGGTCCAGACTTCATTGCGCTTGTAGCCCCAGCCCTGCCCTTCGCGGCACGGCAACACCGACAACTGGCGCAGCAGGCGCACCGGCGCGCCATCGAGTCGTACCGGGCAACTCTGCGGACGGCCATTGGACTCGCAGCGCACCACACGGCGCACCAGGCGCTTGCCCGAGCTGTCAGCCGGCGGCGCCGCGCCCGCTGCGCGCCGGGCGCGGAACTCGGCACGGCAGCCCAGGGTGACCCACACACCACTGCGGTCAGTACCCCACTCGCTGCCGCGGATGCAGCTGTTGCTGGACAGCTGGCGCACCAGGTCGACGCCGTTGGCAACCTCGATATCGCAGTGCACCCAACCCATGTCGCGTGATTCGCAGGTCACCACTTCATCGTCGTAGCCCACCTGCTGGGCCGACGCCGGCGACGGCAGCCAGGCACCCCAGAGCGCAATGGAGTACACCGGTGCAGCGACAACCGCGAACCACTTGACCAAAGCCTTCCCCAGCAGGAATGGATGAACTGGATGCCAGTGTCCGGCATTGGCCGTGATAAGAGCATCATCGTGCTTACCGACGCAAGCGCACCGAACCCGCGTTTCGTTCAGCCTGCGATGTTCAGCAACACGCGGGGATCACGCGTGGGCGAAGTCGTAGGCCAGCACATCGGCGATGCGTGGCGTGCGGTTCATCGCCATCAACAGGCGATCGACACCCACCGCCACGCCGGCACAGGCAGGCATCGACGGCAACGCCGACAGCAGTGCCTCGTCCACGGCCGGCTGCACCTGTCCACGTTCGTGGCGGCGCTGCTGGTCCCGCTGGAACCGGGCGCGCTGCTCGTGGGCGTCGTTCAGTTCGTGATAGCCGTTGGCCAGCTCCACTGCACCCAGGTACAGCTCGAAACGCTCGGCCAGCGGCGGCGTGCCCGGACGGATGCGGGCCAGCGCGGCCTGGCTGGCCGGCCAGTCATGCACCACGGTCATCACCGCGTCATCGAACTGCGGCTGGATGTGGTGGGTCATCAACAGGTCCAGCCAGTCATCACGGGTCAACCCGTCCGGGTCGATGTGCACGTCGCCAAGCGCAACACGCAGCGCGGCTTCATCGGCCTCGAACGGATCCAGGCCCAGGTGCTGCTGGAACAGCTCGCGGTAACTCAACACACGCAGCGTTGCACGGCGTCCGACCAGGGCCAGCGCCTGGCCGACCAACTCGGCGGTTTCCTCCATCAACCGGTGGTGGTCCCAGCCGACCCGATACCACTCCAGCATGGTGAATTCCGGGTTGTGGCGGCCGCCGGCCTCGCCGTTGCGGAACACCCGGCCCAGTTCGTAGCAGTCGCCCACACCGGCCGCCAGCAGGCGCTTGAGCGGATATTCCGGCGAAGTGCGCAGCCAGCGACGACGGCCACCGGCATCGACATGGCCGGTGAAATCGGTATGGAAGCTGTCGATGTTCGGCTCGGTGTTGCCTGCCACCGACAGGATCGGCGTTTCCACCTCCAGCACATCGCGCTCGGCGAAGAAGCGGCGCACCAGCGTATTGAGCGTGGCGCGCTGCTGCAGCGCGCGCAGCAGGGCCTCGCTCACAGGATGCCCTCCGGGCGCGGATGGTCGAGCGGCAGGGTCAGCAGATCGCGGGTGTCGTCGATGTAGCCGCTGGCCAGGTACAGGCGGCGGGCCAGTTCGTTGTGGTGGTTCACCTCCAGGCGCAGGCGGCTGACACCACGCCCGCGAGCGCGCTGTTCACAGATGGCCAGCGCCTGCTTGCCGCGACCACGACCGCGCGCGCGATGGCTCAGGTACAGCTCGTCCAGCAGCATGAAGTGGCCGCCCTGCTCCAGGCTGAAGCCCATCGCGATCACCGCGTAGCCGACCACCTCGCCGGCCTCGTCCAGCCACAGCAGCACTTCGCCATTGCGCGGATCGGCCAGCAGCGCGTCCACGCCGCGACGCACGCGCGCGTCATCGAAGTCGATCCTGTCTTCGGCGTAGAACTCGCGCATCAACGCGATCAACAGTTCTTCGTCGGCACGGGTGGCCAGGCGGAAATCCAGCGGGGCGGTCTGCATCGGCGTTCCTTTGTCTTTCATGCCGGGCGCCAGGCACCCGGCGGGGTCATCATTCGTGTTCGGCGAGGTAGGCCAGCAGGCGGTCTTCGTCCCACACCGGCACGCCCAGCGATTGCGCCTTGTCCAGCTTGGAGCCGGCCTCGGTGCCGGCGACCACGAAGCTGGTCTTCTTCGACACGCTGCCGGAGACCTTGGCACCCAGCGCTTCCAGGCGTTCCTTGGCGGCATCGCGGGTGAGCTGGGCCAGGGTGCCGGTCAGCACCACGGTCTGCCCATCCAGCGGGCCGGCCACGATCTCGGCCAGCGCCGGCGCCTTGGCCAGGATCTGCTGCATCGCCTTCTCGGCTGCCAGCAGCATCGCGCCATGGCCATCGGCATCGAGCCAGTCGGCCAGACCGCGCGCAGTGTCGTCCGGCAGGCCGGCGTTGACGAACTGGCCATGCTCGGCATCCAGCACCGCCTGGGCACCCGGCAAGGCAGCCACCAGCTTCTCCGCACGCAGGCGGGTGATGCCGGGGATTTCCGATTCGACCAGCAGTTGCGCCAGATCCAGGCCTTCGCGCAGCTTGGCACTGGGCGCGTGCACATCACTGATGCGCACCTGCCCGACCTGCAGCAGGTCGTCGATGGCCTGCTGGTTGCCCTGCTGCTCGAAGAAATGGCCGAGAGAACGCGCCACTTCGCCACCGATGTCCGGCACGCGCTTGAACAACGGCCATGGCAGGTGGCGGATCAGTTCCAGGTCACCGAACCACTGCGCCAGCGCCTTGGCCGTGCTCTCGCCGACGTGCTCGATGCCAAGCGCGAACAGCAGGCGCTCCAGCGTGGCTGCGCGACTGGCGTCGATTGCCGCGATCAGGTTGTCGGCCCATCTGGTGGCGATCTTCTTCGTGTTCCATTCGAAGCTGGCCGGCTTTGCCAGCGCCTGCGCGCGCCACGCCGGATCGTTGCCATCCAGCTTGAGCACCGCATTGAGCACCGCGCCGCTGCCTTCTGCCGGCAGGTGCAGCTTCAGCGCGGCGGCCAGTGCGGAAGGGTCCCCGGCATCCAGCACCAGCTTCAGGTGCAACAGCTGGTCGCGGTTGAGCCGGTACAGATCGGCCACGCTCCTGACGATGCCGGCGTCGACCAGGGTTTCGATGTACTTGTCGCCGAGGCCGTCGATATCCATCGCACGGCGCGAAGCGAAATGGGCAATGGCCTCCTTGCGCTGCGCAGGGCAGGACAGTTCGCCCGAACAGCGCCACGCAGCTGCACCTTCCTCGCGCACGATTTCCGAGCCGCACACCGGGCAGCGCGTCGGCATCTGCCAGGGCGAGGTGCCCTGTGGACGGCGGTCGAGGATGACGCTGACCACTTCCGGAATCACGTCGCCAGCACGTCGCACGATCACGCTGTCACCGACACGCACATCGAGACGCGCGATCTGATCGGCATTGTGCAACGTGGCATTGGACACGATCACGCCGGCCACAGCCACCGGTGCCAGCCGCGCGACCGGCGTGGCGGCACCGGTGCGGCCGATCTGGATCTCGATCGCCTCCACCGTGGTGCTCTGTTCCTGTGCCGGGAACTTGTGCGCGATGGCCCAGCGTGGCGCACGCGAGACAAAACCCATGGCCTGCTGGCCGGCGCGGTCATCCAGCTTGTAGACCACACCATCGATGTCGAACGGCAGGCCATCGCGACGCTCGCCGATGTCACGGTAGTAGCCGAGCAGGCCGTCGGCGCCTTGCACCACCTTGCACAACCCGCTGACCGGGAAGCCCCAGGCGCCGAGCTGGGCCAGCGTGCCCGAATGGGTGTCCGGCAGCTCGCCGCCCTGCACTTCACCGGTGCCGTAGGCGAAGAAACTCAGCCGGCGCTGCGCACTGATCTTCGGATCGAGCTGGCGCAGTGAACCCGCTGCCGCGTTGCGCGGGTTGGCCAGCACCTTGCCGCCCTGCTGGCGCGCACGTTCGTTGTAGGCCTCGAAATCGGCGCGGGCCATGTACACCTCGCCACGCACCTCCAGCACATCCGGCCAGTCCTTGCCGTGCAGGCGCTTGGGAACATCGCCGATTTCACGCAGGTTGGCGGTCACGTCCTCGCCGGTACTGCCATCACCGCGGGTTGCGCCGAGTACGAAATGACCGTCCTCGTAGCGCAGGCTGATCGCCAGGCCATCCATCTTCGGTTCGGCCGAGAACTGCAGGCTGCGGCGGCCCAGGCGCTCATCGATGCGGCGCACGAAGTCGGCCACTTCCTCATCGCTGAAGGCATTGGACAGCGACAGCATCGGCACCGCATGGCGCACTTCGGGGAAGCGGCCGGACGGACGTGCACCGACCTGTTGGGTCGGGCTGTCGGCACGGGCCAGTTCCGGGTGCTCGCGCTCCAACGCTTCCAGCTCGCGCACCATCCGGTCGTAGTCGACGTCGGGGATCTCCGGCGCGTCCAGCTCGTGGTAGGCGCGGTTGGCCTGGGCGATCTGCCGGCGGAGATCTTCGGCGCGTTCGGCGGGGCTGGGGCTCATCGGGATCCGGTGGTTCTGGGATGGCCGGGGATTCTACCGCGCCCGGCCGTCAGGCCCTGTAACGCCCCGCCTTTGCAGCGTCGAGCGTGCTCGACGGGCACTCCCCGCTCCGGTAGGTGCCAACCTTGGTTGGCACGTCTGTGGTCGAGCATGGCTCGACGCCACAAAAAGCAGCTTGCCGCCCGCTCACGCCGGCGCTAGCGTGCGACGGCCCCATCGGAATCCTGCCCATGACCCTGCCTGACTCCCGTAGACGCTTCCTGCAGCTGGCCGGTGCCAGCCTTGCCGTCGCCGGCAGCGGCCTGCCGCTGCGTGGCCAGGCCCAATCCGCGGCCACCGTCGGTGCGGCCCCTGCCGAAGGCGCGGTACTACTGAACTTCAACGAATGCCCCTACGGCCCCTCCCCCGCTGCCCAGCAGGCGGCGCGCGACAGCATCGCCAGCTGCGGCCGCTACCGCTTCGCCCTGGCGGCACAGGTACGCGATGCCTTCATCGAGCAGGCCCGTATCCCGGCCGACCATGTGCGCCTCTATCCGGGCTCGAGCGAACCGTTGAACCGCGCCGCCACGTTGTGGACCGGCCCGCAGGCGGGACTGGTGGTGGCCGACCCCACCTTCGAGACCCTGGGCGAGGTCGCTGCCGCACATGGTGCACACGTGCAGAAGGTGCCGCTGCGCAATGACGGCGCACACGACCTGCGTGCGATGGTCGCAGCCGCGCATGCGCGCCCGACCGGGCTGCTGTACGTGTGCAATCCGAACAACCCGACCGGTTCGATCAGCCCACCGGATGAGCTCGCCTGGCTGCTGGCCCACAAGCCTGCTTCCACCCGCGTGCTGGTCGACGAGGCCTACCTGCAATACAGCGAGCAGCCCAGCCTGATCGCGCAGGTGGCGCAGCGCGACGATCTGATCGTGCTGCGTACCTTCTCCAAGCTGTACGGCATGGCCGGCCTGCGCCTGGGCCTGGCGGCCGCACATCCCGAGCGTCTGCGCGAGCTGGCCAGCCCCGGCGACAACCCGCTACCGGTGCCCGCGCTGGCGGCGGCGCTGGCCAGCCTGCAGGATCCGCAGCTGATTCCGCAGCGTCGCCTGCAGAACGCCAAGGTGCGCCAGGCCACCATCGCATGGCTGGGCAAGCGTGGTTTCAGCTGCCTGCCGTCGGAAGCGAACTGCTTCGTGGTCGACGTGCAACGCGACGGCAGCACGTTCGCCAAGGCGATGGCCGACAACGGTGTGGTGATCGGGCGCAGCTGGCCGATCTGGCCGCAGCACGTGCGCGTGACCGTCGGCAGCGAGGACGAGATGGCCGCGTTCCGCCGCGCGTTTGCCAAGGTGGCCGGCGTACCGGCGTAGACCCCATCCACGCAGGGCGTGGATCTACTGTTGTGGGTGCCGACCGTTGGTCGGGGTGGGTGCCGACCGTTGGTCGGCACGCCATGGCGCTCACCAGCGCGGGGTCTTGGTCAGCGGCGGCGCCTGGTGCTGGCGGTCGTAGGCGCGCAGCTCGTCACGGATGTGCGCGATGCGCTGGCGACCCAGGGCGTTGCGGCTGTCATCCAGCACCACGCCATCCAGCAGTTCGGCCATGCGCTGCACCGTCGGCAGCATCTTCTCCCAGGCATCCAGCGCGGTCAGCGGCGCCGGCAGGGTCAGGAAGAAGGCGATGGCCGGGGTTTCCATGGCACGGATGTTGGCCATGTCGAAGCTGCCTGGCTTCATGATGCTGGCCATCGAGAAGATCGGCCCGCGCTCGGGATGGCCTTCCACCAGACGGTGGAACACGTTCATGTGGCCGAACACCAGGCCGGTCTTCTCCGCCGCTACCACGATGTCTTCGCCGCGCAGCTGCTCGCCGGCCCGGGCGGCCACGAACAGCGAAACGATCTTGTCGAAATCCTGGGTGGCGCGCTTGCCGAGATCGCTGGCGCCCGGGTCGGTATCGCCCAGGCCGAGTTCGGCCTGTTCGCCTTCCGTGCCCATGCCCGGTTCGACGCGGCCATCGGCCACGACAACGCCATCCTCGCCCAATACCGGTTCGCGGCGCTCGCCGCTGGCCGGTTCCGCGCTTTCCACGCGGCGTCCCTGGGGCTTCTTCTTCGGACGGCCAAACAGGAAGATCGCGGCGATCAACAGCAGGCCGGCGGCCAGGATGCCGATGCGCAACAGTGCCGTGTCGGACATTCGATAGGTTCTCCGGCTAGTTCATTCAGGTAACTAGGATGGCACGTCAGGCCGCGCCCGCCAATCGCGCGGCTTCTTCCAGGTCCACGCTGACCAGGCGGCTGACGCCCGGTTCGCGCATGGTCACGCCCGAGAGCTGGTGCGCGGCCTCCATCGTCGCCTTGTTGTGGCTGACGAACAGGAACTGCACCTTCTCGCTCATTTCCTTGACCATGTTGGCCAGCCGGCCGACGTTGGCTTCGTCCAGCGGCGCGTCCACCTCGTCCAGCAGGCAGAACGGCGCGGGGTTCAGCTGGAAGATGGCGAACACCAGCGCCACTGCCGTCATCGCCTTCTCGCCGCCGGACAGCAGCGAGATGCTGGACACGCGCTTGCCCGGCGGGCGCGCCATGATGGTCACACCGGTGTCGAGCAGGTCTTCACCGGTCAGCTCCAGGTAGGCGTGGCCGCCACCGAACAGGCGCGGGTACAGCGCCTGCACGCCAGCATTGACGCGGTCGAAGGTGTCCTTGAAACGGCCGCGGGTCTCGCGGTCGATCTTGCGGATGGCATCCTCGAGCGTTTCCAGCGCCGTAGTCAGGTCGGTGTGCTGCGAATCCAGGTAATCCGAGCGCTGCGAAGCCTCGCCGTACTCGTGGATGGCGGCCAGGTTGACCGGCTCCAGCCGGCGCATGCGTGCGTCGATCTGATGCACGGCCTGCTCCCAGTCGCCCAGGCGCGCATCCTCGGGCAGTGCGTTGAGCACGTCCTGCAGCACGAAACCGGCCTTCTCCACCGCGCCCTGCAGGGTGTCCGCGCTCAGCACCAGCGCCTGCTGGTCCAGCTTGCGCTGCGAAATACGCTCGCGCTGGGCCAGCGCCTGTTCGTCGCGCTGGTGGCGGGTCTGCTCGTAGTTGCGCAGCTCGGCGTCGATGCCGTCCAGCAGCGTCCGCGCCTCGGTCAGCACGCGATCGGCGCGCACGCGCTCTTCCAGCGCGTTCTGGTGTTCGGCCTGCAGCGCTTCGACCGGCGAATCACCTTCGTCCAGCTGCGAGTGCAGCTCGCCCAGTCGCGAATCCAACTGCCCACGCTGGGTGCCCATGCGCTCCAGCGCCTGGCTCAACGAGGCCAGCTGCGCACGCTGCGATTCCAGGGTCAGGGCCAGCGAATGCGAGCGCTCGCGCACTGCACGGGCAGCATCGCGGGCCAGGTCGCGCGACTCGGTCAGCTGGCGGCGCTCGCCCTCCAGCCGCTGCCGGGTCGACTCCAGGTCACCCATGCTGCTGACCGCGTTCTCCAACCGCGAGCGCGCTTCGCGCGCCTGCGCGTTGTTGGCTTCAATCGTTTCCTGCAGTTGCTTCAGCTCGCCTTCGATGCGGTCGATGCGCGTGCGTGCAGCCTCTACCTTGCCCTGCTGACCCTGCAGCTGGCCAGCCAGCTCGGACACCGCGCGATGGGCCTGGTACAGCGCACGCTGCGCGTCTTCGCGCTGCTGTTCAGCCGCCTGCAGCTGCTCGCGGAAACCGGCCAGCTGTTCTTCCAGCTCGGCCTCGCGGTCCTGCAGCTGCTCGATCTGCTCGCGCAGCTCGTTGATCTCGCGTTCGCGCAGCAGCGCGCCCTGCTGGGCTGCACCGGAGCGCGACACGCGCAGCCAGCCCTGGCCCAGGCGCTCGCCGCTCTGGGTGATGATCGAATCGCCTTCCGGAAGGCTGGACTGCAGGGCCTTCGCCTCGGACAGGTCGCGGGCACCATGCAGGTGCGCCAGCAGGCGACGGATCGCCGCCGGGCCACGCACGCGTGCGGCCAGCGACGTCGGTGCAGCCTTGACCTCGGCATCCGCGCTGGCGACCAGCGCAATGTGGCCGTCGCCGAGTTCGCCGAGGGCGTTGACCAGGCTGCCCGGGTCATCGACCAGCACGCCTTCGATCAGCTGGCCGAGCGCACTTTCCACCGCGTTTTCCCAACCGGCATCGACGTCCAGGCGTTCGCCGACACGTGCCGCCGAATCCAGCCCGCGCGCCTTCAGCCACGCGACGGCCGCGCCCTGCTCCTGGCCCAGCGCGGCCTGCTGCAGGGTTTCCAGCGAGGCCAGGCGACCGCGCAGGCCGTTGGCCTGCTTGCGCAGTTCGGCCAGTTCGTTCTGGCCATTGCGCTGCTGTTCCTGTACGGCCGCCACGCCCTGCTTGCGCAGCTCGACGTCTTCGCTCAGTTCATCCAGCGCGGCCTTCTGCGTGTCGTGCTGCAGGTGCAGCTGCTCGAAGGCCTCTTCCAGCGCGTCCACGTCCAGCCCGGCGCGCTCGGCGGCCAGGGCCTCGCGACGCCGGTCGGCGTCGAGGATCTGCTTGTCCAGGTAGTCCACGCGCGTGCGCTCGACATCACCGGCGCGCGACGCCTCCGAACTCTGCGAGGTGTGCTGCTCCCAGCGCTGCTGCCAACTGGCCAGCCGGTCTTCGGCCTCGCGCAGGCTTTCCTGCTTGATCTCGTTCTCTTCCTGCAGCGCCTCCAGCTGCGGGGTGGCGGCCTCCACTGCCTCGCGCAGCACCCTCAGTTTGGCCTCGTCGCCGCTGATGTGCTGGCCCAGTTCGGCCAGGGCCTGCTGGGTTTCATCGCGCGCCTTGTGCAGGCGCTGCGACAGCTCGCGCTGGTGCTGGATCTGCTGTTCCAGGCGCGCCAGCGTGCTGCCGACCTGGTAGACCGCGGCCTGCGCGGTGTTGAGCGCGTCGGCGGCCTCTTCGCGCCGCGCGCGCGAGGTCTCGATGCGGGCCTCGGCATCACGCTGGTCGGCGATCAGCTGCTGCAGCTTGGTCTCTTCCTGCGACAGGCCTTCGCGCAGCTTCGACAGGCGACCGTCGAGACCACGGAATTCCAGCGCCTTCCACTCGGCATCCTTGACCCGGCGCTCTTCCTGCAGGGCCTGGTACTGCTCGGCCTGCCTGGCCTGGCGCTTGAGGTGTTCGAGCTGCTTGCTGATCTCGTCGCGCAGGTCGCCCAGCCGGTCCAGGTTCTCGCGGGTGTGGCGGATGCGGGTCTCGGTCTCCTTGCGGCGTTCCTTGTACTTGGAGATGCCGGCTGCCTCTTCCAGGTACACGCGCAGGTCTTCCGGGCGCGCCTCGATGATCTGGCTGATCATGCCCTGCTCGATGATCGAGTAGCTGCGCGGGCCCAGGCCGGTGCCGAGGAACAGGTCGGTGATGTCGCGACGGCGGCACTTGGTGCCGTTGAGGTAATAGTTGCTGGTGCCGTCGCGGCTGACCGTGCGCTTGACCGAGATTTCGTTGAACGAGGCGTATTCGCCGGAGATCGTGTGGTCGGAGTTGTCGAAGATCAGCTCGACGGTAGCCTGCGAGACCGGCTTGCGGGCATTGGACCCGGAGAAGATCACGTCGGTCAGCGAGTCGCCACGCAGGCGGCTGGCCGAACTCTCGCCCATGACCCAGCGCACGGCATCGATGATGTTCGACTTGCCGCAGCCATTGGGGCCCACCACGCCGGTCATGTTGGTCGGCAGGTGCAGGGTGGTCGGATCGACGAACGACTTGAAGCCGGACAGCTTGATCGTGGAAAGACGCATAGGGGTTCCGGACTGGGGCCGGCAAGCGGCCTGCGTTTACCCTCCAAGTCATTGATCCTGCTGGGATCGATGCCCGTGGAACGGGTGTGACGCCCTGAGTATACCGATGTGGCCGTGTTCTACGAATGGGCGTGGAACATTGTCCAGCCCCACCCCGTCGGCCGGACGTGGCCGCACGCCACGAAACGGAGCCATAAAACAAAACGGGCACCCTTGCGGGCGCCCGTTCTGCGGTGATGCCAGGCCTTGCGGCGTGGGATCAGGCTTCGGCGACGACGACGACCTTGACGGTGGTCTCGACGTCGGCGTGCAGGTGGATCAGCACGTCGTACTCGCCGATGTTGCGGAAGGCGCCTTCGCCCAGGATGACTTCGCTCTTGCTGACCGGCAGGCCGGCAGCGGTGAAGGCATCGGCGATTTCGCGGGCGCCGACCGAGCCGTACAGCTTGCCTTCGGTCGAAGCGTTGGCCGGGATGGTCACGCTCGCGCCGTCCAGCTTGGCCTTGCGGGCGTCAGCGTCGGCGTGGATGGCCTGGGCCTTGGCTTCGTATTCGGCGCGCTTGGCTTCGAACTCGGCCTTGTTGCTCTCGGTGGCCGGAACGGCCTTGCCCTGCGGCACGAGGAAGTTACGGCCGTAGCCCGGCTTCACGTCGACCAGGTCGCCCAGGTTGCCGAGGTTGGTGACTTTCTGCAGGAGGATCAGCTGCATGGTATTGCTCCAGATGAGTTATTCGTTAGCGAGGCGATGCCCCGCAACAAAGGCTGTCCGAATAGCTGGCACAGCGGGGGCGGCGCCGGGCCGCCCCGCCGGGCATCAGACGTCGTGGTTGTCGGTGTACGGGATCAGGGCCAGGAAGCGAGCGCGCTTGACGGCGGTCGCCAGCTGGCGCTGGTACTTCGACTTGGTACCGGTGACGCGGCTCGGCACGATCTTGCCGTTCTCGGTCAGGTACTGGCGCAGGGTGTTGAGATCCTTGTAGTCGATCTCCTTCACACCTTCAGCCGTGAACTTGCAGAACTTGCGGCGACGGAAGAACTTGGACATGGGAAGGCTCCTTAGGCGGCGGAAGCGGCGTCGTCGCCGGCTTCGTTGTCAGCGGTGGTGGTGGACTCGCCCTCTTCGTCGTCACGACGACGGCGCTCACCGCGCTCCGGCTTGTCACCCTTCTCGTCCTTGCTCTTCATGATCAGCGACTGCTCGGTGTCAGCCTCGTCACGCTTGATGACCAGGTTGCGCAGCACGGCGTCGTTGAAGCGGAAGCTTTCGGTCAGTTCGTTCAGAACGGCCTGGTCGGCTTCGATGTTCATCAGCACGTAGTGGGCCTTCACCAGGTTCTGGATCGGGTACGCCAGCTGGCGGCGGCCCCAGTCTTCCAGACGGTGGATGGTGCCGTTGCCGTTCTCGACCAGCGACTTGTAGCGCTCGATCATGGCCGGGACCTGCTCGCTCTGGTCCGGGTGGACCATGAACACGATTTCGTAATGACGACTCATGTTTTTTCTACCTTTCGGATGTGGCCTTGCGGCCGGACAGCCCCCCGCCGTTGAGACCGCGGTGGGGCAAGGATTCCCGCCGGGAAGGCAGGAAGCCGCGCATTATGCGGCAAGCGGCGCCACCGGGCAACCGGGCGCAAACCGGGCAACCTGAACGGGAGCGCCGGCCCATGTCCGGCACGTGCTCATTCCAGATCGACGTGAAGACGATGCTGGCCGCATTCCAGGCATTGGAACAGGCAGCCGACCATCATCCCGTCCCGGCTCAGATGCTCCAGCACCCAGTCGGCGTCGCGCGGATTGACCGCCGCCACGTCCGGCCGGACCTGGTCGAGGATCGGCAGCAGATCGTCGCTGCCGGCGTAGCCGAGGAAGGCGCAGGGCCGTTCGCAATGGCTCAACCAGACCGATTGCTGCCAGGAGGAGTAGCCCGGGGTGCGCTCGCAGATCTCCAGCAGCAGCTCACGGGCGATGGTCGGCGGCGGATCAGCCGGATCCGGGGATACCCCCTCGATATCGCTCCAGCCGATGAACTCCCCCTCGTAACTGGCCGCAGCCCTGCCATCGGCGATACACCAGGGGCACAGGTAATCCGGGCGCAGGCGGGTGTAGAACGGTCCGCGATAGCGCAGTGCGCGCGCCTGTCCGCAGCAGTCGCAGATCCCCTCGACCTCTTCGAAGGAGAGGTCGTAGGCATTGGGGTGATAGGTGAAAAGCGGTCGTTCCATCCGTGGGGTCCCTGCCGAGCCCAGCGTGCCGACCAAGGTCGGCGCCCACCAGAGCACGCCTGGTCAGCGTCGGGCCATGCCCGGTGGCCGGCCCTCAGGCCTTGTCGGCGTCGGTGGTGAAGCTCTCGCCGCAGCCACACTCGGCGGTGGCGTTCGGGTTGCTGAACGTGAAGGTCTCGCTCAGGCCGTGCTTGCCGAAGTCGATCACGGTGCCGTCCACCAGGGCCAGGCTCTTGGCGTCGACGTAGATCTTCACGCCATCCTGCTCGAACACCGTGTCGCCCTCGCGCTCTTCGCGGGCCAGGTCGGTCACGTGGCCCCAGCCGGAGCAGCCGGTCTTGGTCACGCCGAAACGCAGGCCCAGCGCGCCGGGGGTCTGGGCGACGAAGCGCTGCACGCGCTCGAAGGCAATGGGGGTCAGGCTGACGGCCATGGGGCTACTCCAGAGGTACGGGGACATTATAAGGAGCCGTTGCCACGAAAAATGCCTCGCAAGCAGAACGCTGCAACCGGTAAACTCCCGTGTTCACAGATCGAGTCGATCAGCAGAGGATTCAAGTCATGACGGTGGTCAGCGTTGAACATGCGCTTGCCGGGAAGATCCCGGAAGGCGGCGAAGTCACGGTACGCGGATGGGTGCGCACGGTGCGCGGTTCAGCGAATCTGGCCTTCGTGAATGTGAGCGATGGCTCCTGCTTCGCCCCGATCCAGGTCGTGGCCGGCGACAGCCTGGCCAACTTCGATGAGATCAAGCGCCTGACCAGCGGCTGCTCGGTCATCGCCACCGGCACGCTGGTGAAGTCGCAGGGCAAGGGCCAGTCGTTCGAGATCCAGGCCAGCACGCTGGACGTGGTCGGCTGGGTCGAAGACCCGCTCACCTACCCGATCCAGCCCAAGCCGATGTCGCCGGAGTTCCTGCGCGAAGTGGCGCACCTGCGTCCGCGCACCAACCTGTTCGGCGCGGTCACCCGCATCCGCAACTGCCTGGCCCAGGCCGTGCACCGCTTCTTCCACGAGAACGGCTTCAACTGGATCAGCACCCCGATCATCACCACCTCCGACGCCGAAGGCGCCGGGCAGATGTTCCGTGTGTCCACCCTGGACATGGTGAACCTGCCGCGTGACGAGAAGGGCGCGATCGATTTCAGCCGCGACTTCTTCGGCAAGGAAACCTTCCTGACCGTGTCCGGCCAGCTGAACGTCGAGGCTTACTGCCTGGCGCTGAGCAAGGTCTACACCTTCGGCCCGACCTTCCGCGCCGAGAACAGCCACACCACCCGCCACCTGGCGGAGTTCTGGATGATCGAGCCGGAAATCGCCTTCGCCGACCTGGCCGAAGACGCGCGCCTGGCCGAAGAGTTCCTGAAGTACCTGTTCCGCGCAGTGCTGAACGAACGCAGCGACGACCTGGCCTTCATTGCCGAGCGCGTGGACAAGAACGCGATCACCAAGCTGGAAGATTTCATCAACGCACCGTTCGAGCGCATCGACTACACCGACGCGGTCAGCCTGCTGCAGAAGTCCGGCAGGAAGTTCGACTTCCCGGTCGAATGGGGCCTGGACCTGCAGACCGAGCACGAGCGCTGGCTGACCGAGGAACACGTCGGCCGCCCGGTGGTGGTGACCAACTATCCGGAGCACATCAAGGCCTTCTACATGCGCCTGAACGACGACGGCAGGACCGTTGCCGCGATGGACGTGCTGGCCCCGGGCATCGGCGAGATCATCGGCGGCAGCCAGCGCGAAGAGCGCCTGGACGTGCTGGACGCGCGCATGGCCCAGTTCGGCCTGGATCGCGAGCACTACAGCTGGTACCGCGATTTCCGCCGCTATGGTTCGGTGCCGCACGCCGGCTTCGGCCTGGGCTTCGAACGCCTGGTGGTGTACGTCTGCGGGCTGTCCAACATCCGCGATGCGATCCCGTACCCGCGCGCGCCGGGCAGCGCGGACTTCTAAGCCCCACACGACCACGGAGGTACCGCCCCCATGACCCTGTTCTTCGCCCTCTGTTTCGTCGGCGTTGCAGTGGCCGGGTTCAGTGCCTTCGTGATCTTCTGGCCGCTGACCCTGGTGCACGTGCGCGACCGCCATCCGGCGCTCGCCGCGCGCTTCGGCAGCGGCGCCTTCCTCAAGCCCGATGCCCTGGCCTGGCTGCTGCGACGCGACTATCGGCAGCAACCGGACCGCTCGCTGTCCGGGCTGGCGACACCGGCCTGGGTATCGCTGCTGACCCTGCTGGCCGGACTGGGCATGGCCGCCCTGCTCTGGCTGGCCTCGCTCTGGTAATACGCTCATGAATGACATCACCGCCTCGCGCGACAGCTGGTGGCTGGCCAGCCTCGGCAACACCCTCATCTGGGCGCGCCTGCGCGTTCGCCCGGCCGGCACCGCCGAAGTGCTCGACAGCGATGGCAACACGCTGAGCTACGACAGCGAAGACACCGCCCGTTCGCAGTTGTTCGACGCCGAGTTCGTCGAGTACGACGGCCTGGACGAGGAGGACGCACTGGTGCGCGGCTTCAGCCTGCACGAAGTGCAGCCGCCGCAGGCCGACAGCGACGAGGGCCTGCGTGGCCGCATGATCCAGTCACTCGGCGGGCGCGCCTGACCCCTGCATGTTCACCCCGCGCGCCTTCGCCGAGACCGACCTGCTCTGGCTGGACCGCCTGCTGGCGCGCGACCCGTTCGTTACCGTGCTCACCCCCGGCAGCGATGGCCTGCCGGAGCTGACCCGGATGCCGGTGCTGTACCGGCGTGACGGCGACCAGATCGAACTGCGCGGCCACTGGGCCCGCGCCAACCCGCAGTCGCGCCACAGCGGCGCGGCCAAGGTGCTGGTCGATGGACCGCACGGTTACGTCTCCGCCAGCTGGTATCCGGACAAGGAGCCCGCCGCGCGGGTACCCACCTGGAACTACGCTGCTGCCGAGCTGCGTGGCCAGCTGCAGACCTTCGACGATGCCGGCGCGCTGGCGGAGCTGGTCGGCGCGATCAGCGACCGCTTCGAAGCCAGCGTCGGCCAGGCCTGGCAGTTCGATGCCACGCGTGCCGAACATGGCCCGGAGCTGCGCGCCATCGTCGGCTTCCGTTTCCAGGTCGAACATGTGCAGATGAAGCTCAAGCTGAGCCAGAACCATCCCGACGCCAACCAGCGTGCGGTGATCGCCGAACTGGAACAGCTGGGCACCCCCTCTTCCACCGAGTTGGCGCAGTGGATGCGCTGGCACCGCGAACAGGCCGCCCGCAGCGACTGAACGCCGCAGATTCCCGCGACGACGCAGCCGGACGGCTGCGGCGCGCCCCCACCCGACGCCAGGGACCCGAACATGAAAGACATCCACAAGCTGCTGCAGAACAACCGCGACTGGGCCGACCGGATCGAGAAGGAAGACCCCGAGTTCTTCCACCAGCTGGCCAAGCAGCAGCACCCGGAATACCTGTGGATCGGCTGCTCCGATTCGCGCGTGCCGGCCAACCAGATCATCGGCATGGCCCCGGGCGAAGTGTTCGTGCACCGCAACGTCGCCAACGTGGTCGCGCACACCGACCTGAACTGCCTGAGCGTGGTGCAGTATGCGGTGGACCAGCTGAAGGTGAAGCACATCCTGATCGTTGGCCACTACGGCTGCGGCGGTGTGCATGCCTGCCTGCACAACACCCGCGTCGGCCTGGCCGACAACTGGCTGCGCCACGTCGGTGACGTGATGCAGAAGCACACTGGCATCCTCGATGCGATCGAGACCGATGAGCTCAAGCACGCGCGCCTGTGCGAACTGAACGTGATCGAGCAGGTGGCCAACCTGTGCCGCTCGACCATCGTGCAGGATGCGTGGGCCCGCGGCCAGAAGCTGATGGTGCATGGCTGGGTCTACAGCCTGAAGGACGGACGCGTGCGCGAGATGGGCATCGACGTCGGTTCGCAGGAAGAGCTGCAGCCTGCATATGAAAAGGCCCTGTCCTACATCCCGCGCAAGGGCAAGCGCGACTGATCCCTTACGGATGACCATCATGCTCGCTTCGCCGATCAACCTGCACGCCTGGATCGAAGAGAACCGCCACCTGCTGAAGCCGCCGGTGGGCAACAAGATGATCGACAACGGCGATTTCATCGTGATGGTGGTCGGCGGGCCGAATTCGCGCACCGACTATCACTACGACGAAGGCCCCGAGTGGTTCTACCAGCTCGAAGGCGAGATGGTGCTGAAGGTGCAGGAAGACGGCGCGGTGCGCGACATCCCGATCCGCGCCGGCGAGATCTTCCTGCTGCCGGCAAAGGTTCCGCACTCGCCGCGCCGCCCGCCCGGTGGCATCGGCCTGGTGGTCGAGCGCAAGCGCCTGCCGCACGAGATGGACGGCGTGATCTGGCACTGCGAGCGCTGCAACCACAAGCTGCACGAAGAGTTCTTCCCGCTGCAGAACATCGAGACCGACCTGCCCAAGGTGTTTGCGCGCTACCACGCCAGCCTGGAGCTGCGTACCTGCAGCCAGTGCGGGCACGTGGATCCGCTGCCCGCGCCGGCGGTGGGCTGAACGGTCGCCGGGCATGGCCCTTGTAGAGCCGAGCCCATGCTCGGCTGCCGGGCCGCGAAGCCGAGCATGGGCTCGGCTCTACAGTTCAACCGGCGCGCAGGCGTTCAGGGCGTCGGTCCCACCATCCCAGGCGCTACACTGGCGGTCCCGTTGCAGCCTGTTGCCCGACCATGTCCGACCTGCTCAGCCGCACCCACGCCATCGCCCTGGACGCCGCCGATCCGCTGCGCCCGCTGCGCAGTGAATTCCTGATTCCGCGCCATGAGGGCGGCGAGCAGACCTACTTCGTGGGCAACTCGCTGGGCCTGCAGCCGCGCGGCGCGCAGGCAGCGGTGCAGGAAGTGATGAAGCAGTGGGGCGAACTGGCGGTGGAAGGCCACTTCACCGGCCCGACGCAATGGCTGTCCTACCACCGCCTGGTGAGCGCGCAGCTGGCCCGCGTGGTTGGCGCGCTGCCCAGCGAAGTGGTGGCGATGAACACGCTGAGCGTAAACCTGCACCTGATGATGGTCAGCTTCTACCGGCCGACCACGCAGCGCCCGGTGATCCTGATGGAAGCCGGCGCGTTCCCGACCGATCGCCACGCGGTGGAAGCCCAGATCCGCTTCCATGGCTTCGACCCGGCCGAGTGCCTGGTGGAAGTGCAGCCGGACGAAGCCAACGGCACGATTTCACTGAACGCCATCGAGCGCGCCATGACCGAACACGGCCCGCGCCTGGCACTGGTGCTGTGGCCTGGCGTGCAGTACCGCACCGGCCAGGCCTTCGACCTCGATGCGATCACCCGCGCCGCCCGCCTGCAGGGCGCACGCATCGGCTTCGACCTGGCGCACTCGGTCGGCAACCTGCCGCTGCGCCTGCATGACGTGGCCCCCGATTTCGCCGTGTGGTGCCATTACAAGTACCTCAACAGCGGCCCGGGCGCAGTGGCTGGCGCCTTCGTGCACGAGCGCCACCACCGCGATACCACCCTGCCACGCTTTGCTGGCTGGTGGGGCCATGAGGAAGCCACCCGCTTCCAGATGGCGCCGCAGTTCACCCCGGCCATCGGCGCCGAGGGTTGGCAGCTGAGCAATCCACCGATTCTCGGCCTGGCACCGCTGCGTGCCTCGCTGGACCTGTTCGAGCGCGCCGGCATGGAGGCGCTGCGCAGCAAATCGCTGGCGCTCACCGGCATGCTCGAAGCACTGGTGCGCGCGCGCCTGCCGCAGGTGCTGGACATCATCACCCCGGCCGATCCGCAGCGCCGCGGCTGCCAGTTGTCGCTGCGCGTGATCGGTGGCCGCGAGCGTGGCCGCGCACTGTTCGAGCACCTGCGCGGCATCGGTGTGCTCGGCGACTGGCGCGAACCCGACGTGATCCGCATCTCGCCCACCCCGCTCTACAACCGCTACCTGGACGTGCACCACTTCGTCGAGGAAGTGGAAGCCTGGGCCGGCCTTTGAGCCGGTCCCTCCCCTGCTGCTGGACAGTTCGTTGATCGCACATGCTTCCCGCTCGTTGAGCATTATCGGTGCCGGCCTGGCCGGGTCCCTGCTGGCCATCCTGCTGTCGCGGCAAGGCTGGCGCATCACCCTGTACGAACGCCGCGGTGATCCGCGCGTGGCTGATTACGAGAGTGGCCGCTCGATCAACCTGGCATTGGCCGAGCGTGGGCGCAATGCGCTGCGCCAGGCGGGTGTGGAGGACGAAGTGATGGCACGCGCGGTGATGATGCGCGGCCGCATGGTGCACCCCCGCGACGGCGAACCGCAGCTGCAGCGCTATGGCCGTGATGACAGCGAAGTGATCTGGTCGATCCACCGCAGCGATCTGAACACCACGTTGCTGGAACTGGCCGAGCAGGCCGGCGCCACCGTGCACTTCCATCGGCGCCTGCACACCGTTGATTTCGACGCCGGTTACGCGCGTTTCATCGATGACCGCGACGACAGCCCGCACGACATCCGCTTCGACACCCTGATCGGTGCCGACGGCGCCGGTTCGGCCCTGCGCGCGGCGATGAACCGCCGTGCCCCGCTGGGCGAGGACATCGCCTTCCTCGACCACTCCTACAAGGAGCTGGAGATCCCTCCGGCCGCCGACGGCAGCTTCCGAATCGAGCGCAACGCGCTGCACATCTGGCCACGCGGCCATTACATGTGCATCGCCCTGCCCAACCACGAAGGCACCTTCACCGTCACCCTGTTCCTGCCCAACCAGGGCGATCCCAGCTTCGCCACGGTCAACACCGGCGCGCAGGCCGAGGCGCTGTTCGCGCGGGAGTTCGCCGACACCCTGCCGCTGATCCCGAACCTGCGCGCGGACTGGGAACAGCACCCGCCGGGGCTGCTCGGCACGCTCACCCTGGAGCGCTGGCACCAGCACGGTCGCGCCGTACTGATCGGCGATGCCGCGCATGCGATGGTGCCGTTCCACGGCCAGGGCATGAACTGCGCGTTCGAGGACTGCGTTGCGCTGGCCCGCCACCTGATGGAAGCGGATGACCTGGAAGGCGCGTTCGCCGCGTTCGAATCCGAGCGCAAGCCGAATGCACGTGCCATCCAGCAGATGGCGCTGGAGAACTACCTGGAGATGCGCGACCGTGTCGCCGATCCTGCGTTCCTGCTGCAGCGCGAACTGGAGCAGGAACTGCAGCGGCGCTGGCCGACCCGCTTCGTGCCGCACTACACGATGGTCACCTTCCTGCACACACCTTACGCCGAGGCGCTGCGCCGCACCGAACTGCAACGCGACATGCTGGTGGCCGCCACCACCGGTCACGATTCACTGGACAACATCGACTGGGCCGCGCTGGAAGCGCAGATCCACGCGCAGCTGCCGGTCCTGGAGGGCGCGCACTGATGGCCGACAGCTTCCTGTTCTACGACCTGGAAACCTTCGGCCAGGACCCGCGGCGCACGCGCATCTCGCAGTACGCCGCGATCCGTACCGATGCCGACCTCAACGAGATCGATACGCCGGTCAGCTTCTTCGTGCGCCCGGCCGATGACCTGCTGCCCTCACCGATGGCCACCCTGGTTACCGGCATCACCCCGCAGCAGGCCCTGGCCGAGGGCATCAGCGAGGCCGAGGCCTTCGACCGCATCAACGAACAGCTGTCGCGCCCCGGCACCTGCGTGCTGGGCTACAACACGCTGCGCTTCGACGATGAATTCGTCCGCTACGGGCTGTTCCGCAATTTCCACGACCCGTACGAGCGCGAGTGGCGCAACGGCAATTCGCGCTGGGACCTGCTGGACATGCTGCGCCTGATGCGCGCGATGCGCCCGGACGGCATCCAGTGGCCGCTGCGCGAGGACGGCGCCACCTCGTTCAAGCTCGAGCACCTGGCCGAGGCCAACAACGTGCGCGAGGGCGATGCGCACGAAGCGCTGTCCGACGTACGTGCCACCATCGGCATGGCACGCCTGTTCAAGCAGTCGCAGCCGCGCCTGTGGGAGTACGCGCTGAAGCTGCGTGACAAGCGCTTCGTCGGCGGCCTGCTGGACGTGGCCGCGATGAAGCCGGTACTGCACATTTCCATGCGCTACCCGGCCAGTCGCCTGTGCGCGGCGCCAGTACTGCCGCTGGCCGTGCACCCCACCATCAACAACCGGGTGATCGTGTTCGACCTTGAAGGCGAGATCGACGACCTGCTGGAACTGCCGGCCGAGGTGATCGCACAGCGCCTTTACCTGCGCGCCAGCGAGCTGCCCGAAGGCGTGGCGCGGGTGCCGCTGAAGGAAGTGCATCTGAACAAGGTGCCAGCGCTGATCGCCTGGAACCACCTGCGCGCCGATGACCACGCGCGCCTCGGCCTGGACGTGGCCGCGATCGAGGCCAAGGTGGAACGGCTGCGCGCGTTCGCCCCGCAGCTGGCCGAGAAGGCGCGCCAGGTCTACAACCAGCCCCGCGTCGCCACCGTGGCCGACGTCGATGCCTCGCTGTACGACGGTTTCCTCGGCAACGGCGACAAACCGCTGCTTGCGCTGGCACGCACCACCGCGCCCGAGCAGCTGGCCGCGCTGGAAGGCCGTTTCCGCGACCCGCGCCTGCCGGAGCTGCTGTTCCGCTACCGCGCGCGCAACCACCCCGACAGCCTCGCGCCGGCGGAACGCCAGCGCTGGCAGGATTACCGCCGCCAGCGCCTGCTCGGCGACGGCGGGCTGGGCGAACTCAACCTGCCCCAGTACCGGCAGCAGCTCGATGCACTGGCCGCCGAAGCGCCCGACGATGCGCGGCGCCAGGCCCTGCTGCAATCGCTGCGCGACTGGGGCCAGCACCTGCAGGAGACACTGTGAGCACCTACTTCTCGGACGCCAGTTTCAGGTTCCTGCGCAGCCTGGCGCGGCACAACGACAAGGCCTGGTTCAACGACCACCGCCAGCAGTATGAAGACCACGTACGGCAGCCGTTCCTGCGCCTGCTGGGCGACCTGCAACCGGCCCTGGCCGAGGTCAGCGACCATTTCCGTGCCGATACGCGCGGCGTCGGTGGCTCGCTGTTCCGCATCCACCGCGACGCGCGCTTCTCCAACGACAAGTCACCGTACAAGACCTGGCAGGGCGCACGCCTGTTCCATGAGCGCCGCCGTGAAGTAGCCGCGCCTTCGTTCTACGTGCACCTGCAGCCGGGCGAGAGCTTCGTCGGTGCCGGCCTGTGGCATCCGGAACCGGAAACCCAGCGCCGCGTGCGCCACTTCATCCTCGACAACCCGGGCAGCTGGAAGGCCGCCGCGCACGCACCGGGCCTGCGCAAGCGCTTCGATTTCGAGGAGAGCGAAAAGCTGGTGCGTCCGCCGCGTGGCTTCCCCGCCGACTTCGAGTTCATCGACGACCTCAAGCACCGCAACTGGGTGATGTGGCGCTCGCTGGACGACGCCACCATGACCGGTCCGCGCCTGCTGTCCACGCTGGGCAAGGATCTGGCCGCGCTCGGCCCGTTCGTCGACTACCTGTGCGCGGCGCTGGACCTGGAATTCTGATGCCATTGGCACAGCAACGCCGCACGCTGGGCCGCACCGGCCTGGCGGTTTCGCCGGTGGGCCTGGGCTGTTCCGGCTTCTGGGGGCATCGCCGATTCCCGGAACAATCGGCCGCGAACGTGGTCGAGCATGCACTGGCACAGGGCGTGAACCTGTTGGACACCGGCCACAACTACTCCGGTTTCCACGCCGAGCCGCGGCTGGGCCGCATCCTGCGCCCGTTGCTGAAACAATACCCGCGCGACGCGCTGGTGATTTCCAGCAAAGGCGGCACGCTGACCGGCCAGGCCGGCGTCAGCGGCGCCGAGCAACGCAATTTCTCGCCGGCAGCCATCATCGCCAGCTGCGAGGCTTCGCTGCGCAATCTCGGCCTGGATCACCTGGACATCTACCAGTTGCACGGCGCCAGCGAGCACGACATCAACGACGACCTGCTGGCCGCGCTGCAGCGCCTGCGCGAACGCGGGTTGATCCGGCACACCGGCATCAACACCCACTCGGCCTCGACCCTGCGCTGGATGATCGCCCATCCCGACGCCTTCGATGTGGTGCTGCTGGACTACAACGCCCTGCAGCAGGACCGCGAACCGCTGATCGACCAGTTGCAGGCGGTAGGCATCGGCGTGCTGGCCGGGACCGTGCTGGCGCAGGGCCACCTGCTGCCCGCGCGCCCGCGCCTGCCACGGCTGGCCGATGGCTGGTACCTGGCGCGCGCCTGGCTGAAGCCCAGCAGCCGCCAGCTGATGCGCAGTGCCCGCCAGATGCGCCGGGCAGTGGCCGCGATCCGCAGCCAACGCCCGGCCCAGACCGCCTTCGCCTATGCGCTGGGCCATCCCGGCGTGGCCAGCGGCATCCTTGGCACCACCCGTACCCGCAGCCTCGACGAGGTGCTGGCGACGCGGCTGGAAGCGCTGACCCCGGCCGAACGGCAACAGCTGGTCGATGCCTTCGGTGACGGCCGTGGCTCGCCCAGTCATTGAGTCTTCACCCGGCACTGCCGCCATTGCGGCAGTCTGGTCGGCATGAAGAAACTCACCGCACTCATTGTGCTGCTGGTCCTGGCCGTCGCCGCCTGGTGGTTCGGCGGCCCCTACATGACCGTCAATGGCCTGTCCAAGGCCATCGAGCAGCGCGACACCGCCCGCCTGGAGCGTTACGTCGACTTCCCCCGCGTGCGCAGCAGCCTGCGTGCGCAGCTCAACGACTACCTGGTGCGCCAGGCCGGCCCCGACGTGGCATCCAGCCCGTTCGGCGCCCTGCTCTATGGGCTGGGCGACCAGCTTGGCGGTGCCGCAGTGGAGACCATGGTGACCCCGACCGGGATCGGCGCGATGCTGCAGGGCCACGTGCTGTGGAAGCGTGGCCGCAATGAACTGCAGGGCGGCGATGCCTTCGGTGCGACCGAACCGGCGCGGCCGCTGAAGCATGCCGAGCATCATTTCGAGGCACTGGACCGATTCGTGATCGACGTCGATCGCGGCCCCGGCCAGCCACCGTTGAAGGTGGTGCTGGAGCCGCAGGGCCTGCGCTGGAAGGTGGTGGACCTGCAGCTGGGAATGTCGGGCAGCCCTTGATCGGACCCGTGGCCTGACGGCAGCGCCAACCAAGGTTGGCAACTACCGGGGCATGTGGCTCTGGTAGATGCCCACCTTGGTGGGCATGTGGCTGTGGTAGATGCCCACCTTGGTGGGCATGGGTCCTAGGCAGTGCCAACCAACGGTTGGCACCTACCGGTCGAGTCCGCCCTACCCCTCGTTGGCGACGCCGTGCGGCACGTGGCCGGCGGCCACATGCTCGCGGGCGCTGTCGATGTTGTGCTGCGAATCGTCGAAGAAGATGTCGGCACCGAAGGCCTGCAGGAACGGGCCCTTGTGACGGCCGCCCAGGAACAGTGCCTCGTCCAGGCGCACGCCCCACTCGCGCAGGGTGCGGATCACCCGCTCATGCGCCGGTGCCGAACGCGCGGTCACGAGCGCGGTACGGATCGGCGCGCTCTCGCCGGCCGGGAACACTTCCTGCAGCGTATGCAGGGCCGACAGGAAGCCACGGAAGGGACCGCCACTGAGCGGCTCGCGGGCGCGCTCGCGCTCGTGGCGGCCAAACGCTTCCACGCCCTGCTCGCGCGAGATGCGCTCGCTCTCGTCACCGAAGATCACCGCGTCACCATCGAAGGCGATGCGCAGCTGGCCGGCCGGGCGACCAGTATCGATCTGGTCGGCGGCTGCCGCAGCGGTCTCGCCCGGCGGCTTGGGCAGGATGGTTGCCGCCGCGATGCCATGACGCAGCGCGCTGCGCACCGATTCGGGGTTGGCCGACAGGAACAGGTCGGTACCGAACGGCTTCACGTACGGCCAGGTCGGCTCGCCGGCGGTGAAGGTCGCGCGGATGATGCCCAGCCCATAGTGCTGGATCGAATTGAAGATGCGCAGGCCGGTATCGGCCGAGTTGCGCGACAGCAGGATCACCTCGACCCGCGGGTTCTCCGGGCTGGCGCCCTGGTTCAGCGCCAGCAGCTTGCGCACCACCGGGAAGGCCACGCCGGGGCCGAGGATATCGTCCTCGTGCTGGCGCTGGAATTCGGCGTAGGCCGCCACGCCATCACTTTCGAACAGCGCATGGCTTTCCTCGAGGTCGAACAGCGCGCGCGAGGTCACCGCGACGGTCAGCAAACGGGGGGAGTTGTCGCCCATCGGTGGGGGTCCTTCAAGCGGTCGGCGGGGCCGGCCGCCCATTGTCCTCAAAAAACGAACTGTTCGCTCAGGATCCTGTCTTCCAGGTTGTGCTCCGGGTCGAACAGCAGGGTCACGCGGCGGTCCTTCGACTCGCGGATGGTCACCTCGACCACGTCGCGGGTCTCGTGCGAATCCGCCGTGACGCTGACCGGGCGCTTGTACGGATCGAGCACGCGGAAGCGCACCTCGGTATCGGCCTTGAGGATCGCCCCGCGCCAGCGACGCGGCCGGTACGGGGCCAACGGCGTCAGCGCGATGGTGTGCGAGCCCAGCGGCAATACCGGGCCATGCGCGGAATAGTTGTAGGCGGTGCTGCCCGCCGGGGTGGCCACCAGCACGCCGTCACCGATCAGCTCGGCCACGCGTTCCTGGCCGTTGAGGTCGATGCCGATATGCGCGGCCTGCCGGGTCTGGCGCAGCAGCGAGACATCGTTGTAGGCCAGCGAACCGGTACTGGTGCCCGACTCGGTCAGCGCCACCATTTCCAGCGGGCGCAGGTTGGCCGGTTCGGCACGCGCAATGCGGGCCTGCACGTCGTCGTCGCCACGGTACTGGTTCATCAGGAAGCCGACGGTGCCCAGCTTCATGCCGAACACCGGCTTGCCCAGGTGCCCATGCCGGTGCAGGGTCTGCAGCATGAAGCCGTCGCCCCCCAGCGGACACAGCACGTCGGCCTGCTCCGGCGCGTGATCGCCATAACGCGAGACCATCGCGGCGCGGGCCATCTGTGCAGGTTCGGTGGCGCTGGCCAGGAAAGCGATGCGGGGGGTGTCGCTCATCGGTGGATCCGGGTGGGTGTGCCAGCAAGAGCATACCCGGTAGTGCCGGCCGCTGGCCGGCAGCTGCACCCGATTGTGGTCCATGCGGTTGCCGGCCAGCGGCCGGCACTACCCGGCAATGCAGAACGGCCCCGCTTTCGCGGGGCCGTTCCTCCAACTGCTGCAGATCAGGAGCCCCCCTGAGTCAGGGGGGCGCGCCAACGGCGCGGGGGTCTGGGAGCATGGTTGGCATGGGGCCCACGGTTTGCAGAGCAAACCGTGGGGCGCCAGCGCGAATGCGCTTACGCACCATGCGCGGCCAGCTGACCCAGGCGCTGCACCGCGACCGAAACGGTCGGGTAGTCCAGGGTCTTCTGCTCGGCCAGTTCGGCCAGCATCGCCAGGGTGAAGCGCAGGCTGCTGTCGTCGCGACCCATCCAGGCCGCCACCTTTGCTTCGGCACTGCTGCCCTTGGTACCCAGCACCTGGCCCGCCAGGTTGCGGTGGTTGGCGGCCAGCTCGTCGCGCAGCACGCCACGTGCCACCGCGTGCCAACGGCCATTGACCTCCAGCGCATCGACCTGCTCGAACAGCCACGGCAGCTGCAGGGCATCGCCCAGGCGGAAGTGGACCTTGGACACGTCCACCGGCTTCAGCTTGCGGGTACGGGCCAGTTCGATGATGTCGAACGCCGGCTCCAGGAAGTGCAGTTCGGCCAGCTGCTGCGCCAGCGCGGACGGCAGGCCCTTTTCCTTCCACTCGGCCACCAGGGCTTCGTAGGTCGGACGCTGCGAATCCGGCAGCACACCCGAGGCAACGCGGATGTCGTTGAACGGGCCCTGGTAGCGGTTGACCGCTTCGGTGATGCCGGGCATCGCGCCGGGGCGCGACAGCAGCCAGCGCACGAACGAGCGCTGCAGCTTCCAGATCACTTCCAGGGCGTCGATCTGCACCGACTCCGGCACCTTGCCGTCGAGGGCATCGATCTGTGCCCACAGCGCGCGTGCATCCAGCGTTTCACGGCTGATGGTGTAGGCCTTGGCAACCTCGGCGATGGAACGGCCGGTGTCTTCCTGCATGCGCATCAGGAAGGTGGCGCCCATGCGGTTGATGGTCTGGTTGGTCACGGCCGTGGCGATGATTTCGCGCTTCAGGCGGTGACGCTCCATTGCGTCGGCATACTTCTTCTGCAGCGGGGTCGGGAAGTAGCGCTGCAGTTCCTTGGACAGGTACGGATCTTCCGGGATGTCCGAATCCAGCAGCTGGGCGAATGCCACCAGCTTGGAGTAGGACAGCAGCACCGACAGTTCCGGACGGGTCAGGCCCTGGCCGCGCGCCTTGCGCTGCGACAGCTCGGCATCGGACGGCAGGAACTCGATCTGGCGATCAAGCAGGCCCTGCTGTTCCAGGGTACGGATGAAGTGCTGCTTGGAACCCAGGCGCTTGACCGCCATCCGCTCCATCAGGCTCAGCGCCTGGTTCTGGCGGTAGTTGTCGTTGAGCACCAGCTCGGCGACTTCATCGGTCATCGAGGCCAGCAGCTTGTTGCGCTGCTCGACGGTCAGCTTCTTGGCCCGCACCACATCGTTGAGCAGGATCTTGATGTTGACTTCATGGTCGGAGGTGTCGACACCTGCCGAGTTGTCGATGAAGTCGGTGTTGAGCAGCACGCCGGCCTGCGCGGCTTCGATGCGGCCCAGCTGGGTCATGCCCAGGTTGCCGCCCTCGCCCACCACCTTGCAGCGCAGCTCGCCACCGTTCACGCGCAGCGCGTTGTTGGCACGGTCGCCGACATCGCTGTGCTGCTCGCTGGCGGCCTTGACGTAGGTACCGATGCCGCCGTTCCACAGCAGGTCGACCGGTGCCTTCAGGATCGCGCTCATCAGTTCGTTGGGCGACAGCGCCTTGACGTTCTCGTCCAGGCCCAGCGCTTCACGCACCTGCGGGGTGATCTCGATCGACTTCAGGCTGCGCGGGTACACGCCGCCGCCCTTGCTGATCAGCTTGGCATCGTAGTCCGCCCAGCTCGAACGCGGCACGGTGAACAGGCGCTCACGTTCGACGAACGTGGTGGCCGCATCCGGGTTCGGGTCCAGGAAGATGTGGCGGTGATCGAACGCAGCCACCAGGCGGATGTGGCGCGACAGCAGCATGCCGTTGCCGAACACGTCGCCGGACATGTCGCCGACGCCGACCGCAGTGAAGTCCTGGCTCTGGCTGTCACGGCCCAGCGCACGGAAGTGGCGCTTGACCGACTCCCACGCACCGCGTGCGGTGATGCCCATGCCCTTGTGGTCGTAACCGACCGAACCACCGGAGGCGAACGCATCGCCCATCCAGAAGCCGTGCGCGATGGCCAGGCCGTTGGCGATGTCGGAGAAGGTCGCAGTGCCCTTGTCGGCGGCCACCACCAGGTACGGATCGTCCATGTCGTGGCGCACGACATCCACCGGCGGCACGATCTTGTTGTTGACGATGTTGTCGGTGATGTCCAGCAGGCCCTGGATGAACAGCTTGTAGCAGGCCACGCCGTTGGCGAAGATCGCATCACGGTCGCCGTTCACCGGCGGGGTCTTGGCGAAGAAGCCGCCCTTCGCGCCGACCGGCACGATGACGGTGTTCTTGACCATCTGTGCCTTGACCAGGCCCAGCACTTCGGTACGGAAGTCTTCGCGACGGTCCGACCAGCGCAGGCCACCACGGGCGACCGCGCCGAAGCGCAGGTGGGTACCTTCCACGCGCGGGCCGTAGACGAAGATCTCGCGGTACGGGCGCGGCTTCGGCAGGTCCGGCACCAGCGCCGAATCGAACTTGAAGCTGATGACATGGCCGTGCTGGCCGTTGGCATCGGTCTGGTAGTAGCTGGTACGCAGGGTCGCGTCGATCACGCCCATGAACGAGCGCAGGATGCGGTCCTCGTCCAGGCTGGACACGCGGTCCATCAGCTTCAGCAGCGCATCGCGCGCGGCCTGCATCTGCGCGTCGCGGTCACCCTTGCGGGCGTCGACCACGGTCTTGAGCACCTTCAGGGTGGCATCGTCACCGGCAGCCAGCACGTCGAAGTGGGCCTTCAGCTGGGCCTGGCCGGCGGCGATGTCGTCCTTGCTCTCGTGGCCGGTGGCCGGATCGAAGCGGGCTTCGAACAGCTCGACCAGCAGGCGGGCCAGCAGCGGGTAGCGCGCGAAGGTGCCTTCCACGTAGGCCTGGGAGAACGGCACGCCGGTCTGCAGCAGGTACTTGCAGTAGCCGCGCAGCATGGCGACCTGGCGCCAGTGCAGGCCGGCAGCCAGCACCAGGCGGTTGAAGCCGTCGTTCTCGGCATCGCCGTGCCAGACGCGGGCGAAGGTCTCGCCGAAGGCTTCATCGACACTGGCGGCATCGATCGCGCCGGCGGTCGACTCGACCTCGAAGTCCTGCACGTACACCGGGGCGTTGTCGACCGACAGGCGGTACGGACGCTCGGCGATCACGCGCAGGCCCATGTTTTCCATCATCGGCAGCGCGTCCGACAGCGGAATGTCGTCCAGCTGGCGATACAGCTTCAGGCGCAGGCCATCACCGCTTTCGCGCGGCACGGCCTGCAGGCTCAGGCGCAGGTCGTCCGGGCCGGTCAGGGCGTCGAGCTGGCTGACATCGTTGGCGGCAACCGCGGTGCTGTTGTCTTCGATGTAGCCGGCCGGCAGCGCCTTGCCGATACGGGCGGCGATGCGCAGGCCTTCGGTCTCGCCGTGGCGGGCCACCAGCGCTTCGCGCAGGTCGTCCTGCCAGTTGCGCAGCACCTGGGCCAGCTTCTGCTCCAGTTCGGCGGTATCGACGTCGAGCATCTCACCCGGCTTCGGGCGCACGATCAGGTGCACCTGGGCCAGCGGCGATTCGCCCAGCACCACCGAGCTGTCGACGTACTCGCCGTGCAGCGCGTCCTTCAGCATCGCTTCGATGCGCAGGCGCACGTCGGTGTTGAAGCGCTCACGCGGCAGGTAGACCAGCGCGGAGATGAAACGGCTGTACTTGTCGCGGCGCAGGAACAGGCGGCTGCGCACGCGCTCCTGCAGGCCCAGCACGCCCATCGCGGTGCGGAACAGTTCGTCCTCGCTGGACTGGAACAGTTCTTCGCGCGGCAGGGTTTCCAGGATGTGGCGCAGGGCCTTGCCACTGTGGCTGGCCGGGGCCAGGCCCGACTGCTTCATCACGTGCTCGTGGCGCTGGCGTACCAGCGGGATTTCCCACGGGCGGCGGTTGTAGGCGCTGGAGGTGAACAGGCCGAGGAAGCGCTGCTCGCCGATGATCTTGCCCTTGGCGTCGAATTCCAGCACGCCGATGTAATCCATGTAGCCAGCGCGATGCACGCGCGAACGGGCATTGGTCTTGGTCAGGATCAGCGCATCCTTCAGACCGGACGTGGTGTTCAGGCCCTGCGCGGCCAGGGTCTTGACCGGACGGGCGGCGGACTTGTCCTTGCCGCGCATCAGGCCCAGGCCGGTGTCGTTCAGCGGCGCCAGCACCTCTTCCTTGCCCTGCTTCTCGACGCGGTATTCGCGGTAGCCGAAGAAGGTGAAGTGGTTGTCGGCGGCCCAGCGCAGGAACTCCTGTGCTTCCTTGCGCGATGCGTCGTCGACCGGCAGCTGGCGGCTGCCGAGGTCGTCGGCCAGCGCCAGCGCCTTGTCCTTCATCGGCTGCCAGTCGCGGACGATCGCACGCACTTCGTCCAGCGCCTTGTTGATGGCCTGTTCGATGGCAGCCATGGCGTCGGCCGGCTGGCGGTCGATCTCCAGCAGCATCACCGACTCGGCATCGCCCTCGCCGACCTTGACCAGCTTGCCGGCCTTGTCGCGGGTGAAGCGCAGCACCGGGTGGCCCAGCACGTGGACACCCACGCCCTGCTCGGCCAGCGACATGGTGACGGTATCGACCAGGAACGGCATGTCGTCGTTGACGATCTGCAGCACGGTGTGCGGCGATTCCCAACCGTTGGCCTTCGCAGTCGGATTGAACACGCGGACGTTGGCCTTGCCGGCCTTGCGGGCACGGGCGAATTCCAGCGTCTCAGCCGCGAGCGCGGCCCACTCTTCAGCGCTGTGGTGCGGGAACTCGTCCGATTCCATGCGCTTGTAGAAGTCAGTGGCGAAGGCCACCGCTTCGGCCTGTGCGGCCGCGGGGTAGCGCTTGCGCAAGGCCGTGTACACCGGCTCCAGGGAGAAACCAGCGGTCACTGCGACCTCCGACTCTGCTGGTTTCGTCTTGTTTTTCACGGTCTTGGCTGCGGTTTTTTGCGGTTTCATGGCAGAGCGATGCGCTTGCTCAGTTGGGAAAATGAAATTGTAGCCCTACCGCACGAAAAGGCCTTGCTGCAGGACGGAATAAGCAGATTCGGGTTTGCTGCGGTTTAGACGCCTATTCAGTTCGCTCCGGTATGGAGCTGGCGCCTGCTTCAGCACTGCCGACAGGATCGGCAAAGCGTGTTACCGAAAGACACACGCGGCGACGCCGATTCGATTCCACAATCCTGAACTGGACGGTATAGTCCACCGCGTGAACCCGGCCTACCTCCCCGTTGCCCTCGACGCGCGCGATGAGCGCGTGTTCGATGCCGTGCGCAGACTGCTGGCCGAGCAGGGCATGCAGATGAGCATGGACGCAGTGGCCCAGCATGCCGGCTGCTCCAAGCAGACCCTGTACTCGCGCTACGGCAGCAAGCAGGAACTGCTGCGCCGGGTGATGCAGCGCCACGTCGGCCACGCCACCGGGGCCATGCTGCGTGCACTCCGCAGTGACGACCTGCGTGCCAGCCTTCTCCAGTTCGCCACCGACTTCCTGGAGCATTTCAACCAACCGCACGTAGGACAGGCCTGCCGGCTGATTGCAGCCGAGGCAGCCCAGTTTCCCGAAGAGGCGCGTACGCTGTACCGGCACGGTGCCGGCGCGCTGACGCTTCATCTTGCTGAATGGATTGAAACCGTTTGCATGCAAGGCCAGCTCCGGCATGACGACCCGCACTTCATGGCCGAACTGCTGCTGAGCATGATCGCCGGTCAGGATTTCGACAAACAGCGCTTCCATACCCCCCATCGTGATGACGCGCTCCTGCGTCGGCGCTGGGCAGAGTTCTCCGTCGACAGCTTCCTGCGCGCGTTCGCGCCACAGCCGTCGCCGGCCCCGTCTACAAACCAACCCCGGAGTTCCTCCTGATGACCGCCCCACTCCGCACCCTTGCCTTGACGTGCGCCGTTGCTGTCGCGCTGGCTGCCTGCAAGAAGCCGGAACAGCAGACGCCCCCGCCGCCGGAGGTGGGCGTGATCGACGCCAAGCCGCAGACCCTGCCGCTGCAGCGCGAGCTGGTCGGCCGCCTGTCGCCGTTCCGCAGCGCCGACGTCCGCGCACGCGTACCCGGCGTGCTGCTCAAGCGCGTTTACCAGGAAGGTTCGCAGGTCAAGCAGGGCCAGACCCTGTTCCTGATCGACCCGGCGCCGTTGCGTGCCTCGCTCAACGCCTCCGAGGCCCAGCTGGCTTCGGCCCGCGCCACCTACGCCAATGCCAAGGTCGCCGCCGATCGCGCGCGCTCGCTGGCGCCGCAGCAGTTCGTCTCCAAGTCCGACCTGGACAACGCCGAATCGGCCGAGCGCACCGCCCTGGCCGCCGTCAAGCAGGCCGAAGCGGCAGTGACCTCTTCGCGGATCAACCTGGGCTACGCCGAAGTGACCGCGCCGATCAGTGGCGTGGCCAACAAGCAGCAGGTCACCGAGGGCGCGCTGGTCGGCCAGGGCGATGTGACCCTGCTGACCACCGTTGACCAGCTCGACCCGCTGTATGTGAACTTCTCGCTGAGCGTGGATGAGCTGACCCAGCTGCGCGCGCAGCAGGCCAAGGGCTCGCTGGCGCTGTCCGGCGACGGCAAGGCCACGGTCAACGTCAAGCTGGCCGACGGCAGCACCTATGGTGAGCCGGGCACGCTGGACTTCTCCTCGACCACGGTCGACCCGGCCACCGGTGCGGTGTCGCTGCGTGCGCTGCTGCCGAACCCCCAGCAGATCCTGCTGCCGGGCGCCTTCGTCAGCTTCCAGGCCAACCTGGGCGAGCGCAACAATGCCTACCTGGTGCCGCAGCAGGCGCTGCTGCGTGACACCACCGGCGGCTACGTGATGGTGGTCGGTGCCGACGGCAAGGTGGTGCGCAAGAACGTGAAGACCGATGGCGCGCAGAACGGCAACTGGCTGGTCAGCGACGGCCTGGCCGCCGGTGACAAGGTGATCGTGGCCGGCGTGCAGAAGGTCAAGGAAGGTGCACCGGCGGTGGCCAAGCCGTGGACCCCGGGGCAGGACGCCAACGGCAAGCCTGCCGCAGGCGGCGCCGCTCCGGCGGGCGCAGCACCGGCGGCAGGCAAGGCACCGGCCGACGCGGCCAAGCCGGAACAGGCCGATGCGGCCAAGCCGGCCACCACCGATTCGAACAAGCAGTAACGGGAACCTTCCGTCATGCCTAAATTTTTCATCGAACATCCAGTCTTCGCCTGGGTGGTTGCGATCCTGATCTCGCTCAGCGGCGTGATCGCGATCCTCAACCTGGGCGTGGAGTCCTATCCCAACATCGCCCCGCCGCAGGTCACCGTCTCGGCGACCTACCCGGGCGCCAGCGCGGACACCACCGAGAAATCGGTCACCCAGGTGATCGAGCAGCAGCTGACCGGTATCGATCACCTGCTGTACTTCAGCTCCTCGTCGGCCTCCAACGGCCGCGCGCAGATCACCCTGACCTTCGAGACCGGCACCGATCCGGACATCGCCCAGGTGCAGGTGCAGAACAAGGTTTCGCTGGCCACGCCACGACTGCCTTCGGAAGTGACCCAGCAGGGCGTGGTGGTGGCCAAGGCCAATGCCGGCTTCCTGATGGTGGTGGCGCTGCAGTCCGATACCCCGACCATCAACCGTGACGCCCTGAACGACATCGTCGGCTCGCGCGTGCTCGACCAGGTCTCGCGTATCCCCGGCGTCGGCAGCACCCAGCAGTTCGGTTCCGAGTACGCCATGAACATCTGGCTGAACCCGGAGAAGATGCAGGGCTATGGCCTGTCGGCCAGCCAGGTACTGGCCGCGGTACGTGCGCAGAACGTGCAGTTCGCCGCCGGTGCGCTGGGTTCGGACCCGTCGCCGGAAGGCCAGCACTTCACCGCCACGGTCTCGGCCGAAGGCCGCTTCAGCTCGCCGCAGGAATTCGAGAACATCATCCTGCGCGCCAACGCCGATGGCTCGCGCGTGCTGCTCAAGGACATCGCCCGCGTCGCCTTCGGTGCCAACAACTACGGCTTCGACACCCAGTACAACGGCAAGCCGACCGGCGCCTTCGCCATCCAGCTGCTGCCGGGCGCCAACGCCCTGAACGTGGCCGAAGCGGTGCGCGCCAAGATGGACGAGCTGCAGCCCAGTTTCCCGTCCGGGGTGACCTGGTTCTCGCCGTACGACAGCACCACCTTCGTCAAGATCTCGATCCAGGAAGTGGTCAAGACCCTGTTTGAAGCGGTCCTGCTGGTGTTCCTGGTGATGCTGATCTTCCTGCAGAACTTCCGCGCCACACTGATCCCGACCCTGGTCATCCCCGTCGCCCTGCTCGGTACCTTCCTGGGCATGTGGATGATCGGCTTCACGATCAACCAGCTGACCCTGTTCGCGATGGTGCTGGCGATCGGCATCGTGGTCGACGATGCGATCGTGGTGATCGAGAACGTCGAACGCATCATGAGCGAGGAAGGCCTGGCGCCGAAGCCGGCCACGCAGAAGGCGATGACCCAGATCACCGGCGCGGTGGTGGCGATCACCGTCGTGCTGGCGGCGGTGTTCATCCCGTCCGCCCTGCAGGGCGGCGCCGCCGGTGAGATCTACAAGCAGTTCGCCCTGACCATCGCCATCTCGATGGCGTTCTCGGCGTTCCTGGCACTGGGCTTCACCCCGGCGCTGTGCGCGACCTTCCTCAAGCCGACGCACAACGACAACCCGAACATCGTCTACCGCACCTTCAACAAGTACTACGACAAGATCAGCCACACCTACGTGGGCCACATCACCTCGGCGGTGCGCCATGCGCCGCGCTGGATGATCCTGTTCGTGGTGCTGACCGCGCTGTGCGGCTTCCTGTTCACCCGCATGCCGGGCAGCTTCCTGCCGGAAGAAGACCAGGGCTATGCGCTGGCGATCGTGCAGCTGCCGCCGGGCTCGACCAAGGGCCAGACCAACGAAGTCTTCGCGCAGATGCGTGGCATCCTGGAAAAGCAGGATGGCTATGAAGGCATGCTGCAGGTGGCCGGCTTCAGCTTCGTCGGTTCCGGCGAGAACGTGGGCATGGGCTTCATCCGCCTGAAGCCGTGGGAGGAACGCAAGTTCACCGCGCCCGAGTTCATCCAGAACATGAACGGCGCGTTCTACGGCATCAAGGAAGCGCAGATCTTCGTGGTCAACCTGCCCACCGTGCAGGGCCTCGGCCAGTTCGGCGGCTTCGACATGTGGCTGCAGGACCGCAGTGGTGCCGGCTACGAACAGCTGACCCAGGCGCGCAACATCCTGCTGGGCAAGGCCGCGCAGAAGCCCGAAGCCCTGGTCGGCGTGCGTCCGAACGGGCTGGAGAACGCCCCGCAGCTGCAGCTGCACGTGGACCGCGTGCAGGCGCAGTCGATGGGCATGTCGGTGTCGGACGTGTACAGCACCATCCAGCTGATGCTGGCCCCGGTCTATGTCAACGACTTCTTCTACGAAGGCCGCATCAAGCGCGTGACCATGCAGGCCGATGGCCCGTACCGCACCGGCCAGGAGTCGCTGAAGAGCTTCTACAGCCCCTCCACCCTGACCCAGAACGCCGATGGCACCAACGCGATGATCCCGCTCAACACGGTGGTCAAGTCCGAATGGGTGTCGGCACCGCCGTCGCTGAGCCGCTACAACGGCTACTCGGCGATCAACATCGTCGGCTCGCAGGCCCCGGGCACCAGCTCGGGCGAAGCGATGCAGACCATGGAGAGCATCGTCAACGACGACCTGCCGGCCGGCTTCGGCTACGACTGGTCCGGCATGTCCTACCAGGAAATCCTGGCCGGCAATGCCGCCACGCTGCTGCTGGTGCTGTCCATCGTGGTGGTGTTCCTGTGCCTGGCCGCCCTGTATGAAAGCTGGTCGATCCCGGTGGCGGTGCTGCTGGTGGTGCCGCTGGGCGTGCTGGGCGCACTGGGCCTGTCGATGCTGCGCGGCCTGCCCAACGATCTGTTCTTCAAGATCGGCCTGATCACCGTGATCGGCCTGGCCGCGAAGAACGCGATCCTGATCGTGGAGTTCGCGGTGGAGCAGCGCGCAGCCGGCAAGAACCTGCGCGATGCCACCATCGAAGCGGCCCGCCTGCGCTTCCGCCCGATCCTGATGACCTCGTTCGCGTTCATCATGGGCGTGATCCCGATGGCGATCTCCACCGGCGCCGGCGCCAATTCCCGCCACGCCATCGGTACCGGCGTGATCGGCGGCATGCTGTTCGCCACCCTGCTCGGCCTGCTGATGATCCCGGTGTTCTTCGTGGTCGTGCGCCGCATGCTGGGCGACAAGCTGGATGAACCGTCCAAGGAGTTCATGGAACGCCAGCGCGACGCGGATGCTGCACACCGCCCGGATCGTTGATCCGGCAGTGCGCTGAAACGAAAAGGCCCCGGAGCGATCCGGGGCCTTTTTCTTGCCGCCTTTGAATTCATGCCAACCAAGGTTGGCATCTACCAGGGCAACGGCATGCCCGGTGGCCGCCAACCTTGGTGGGCGCCGTTCGAGTCACGTCTCAGCGCAACAGCGCGACCACCACGCACACTGCCACGATTACCAGTGCAGCCCACTGCATCGGCACGAAAAAGAAATGATGGGGCGCCACTTCGCCCTTCTGCCGGGGTGCCCGGTTGAGCCACAGGCCCAGCAGCACGTTCACCGCCGCGCCAATGCTGGCACCCAGCAACACCTGCGAGAGTGGGGTGTTGCCCTTGGGGCCTGCGTGCGGGAAGAAATACGCCAGCAGCAGGATCGCTGCGATCGGCGTGATCAGTGTCAGGATTCCCCAACCACGATAGATCATCTGTGCAGACCGTATGGAAACGGCCTGCATTGGAACAGATCCGGCATCGTTCGGCCAAGAGCACAGCGCATCCACGCGTGGCGTGGATCGACCGGCCGCGCCGCCCTTGCAGCGGCGCGGCCGTTGCGTCTCAGCGCAGCCCGGTTTCGTTGCGGGCGATCACCAGGCGCTGGATTTCCGAGGTGCCTTCATAGATCTCGGTGATCTTGGCATCACGGAAGTAACGCTCCAGCGGCATCTCCTTCGAATACCCCATGCCGCCGTGGATCTGCACCGCCTGGTGGGTGATCCACATCGCCGCTTCCGAGGCGGTGAGCTTGGCGATGGCGGCTTCGTTGCTGAAGCGCTTGCCCTGGCCCTTCACCCAAGCCGCGCGCAACGTCAGCAGCAGCGCTGCATCCAGCTTGCACTTCATGTCGGCAATCTTGGCCTGGGTCATCTGGAAGGTGCCGATGGCGGCACCGAAGGCCTTGCGCTCCTTCACGTACTCCAGGGTCGCTTCATAGGCGGCACGGGCGATGCCGATGGCCTGCGAGGCGATACCGATGCGGCCGGCATCGAGCACGCTCATGGCGATCTTGAAGCCCTCGCCCTCCTGGCCCAGCACGTCCTCGGCCTGCGCCACGTAATCGTTGAACTCGATCTCGCAGGTGGCCGAGGCGCGGATGCCCAGCTTGGGCTCGGTCTTGCCACGACCGAAACCGGCCTTGTCGGTATCGATGATGAAGGCGGTGATGCCGCGCGCGCCCTTGTCCGGCTCGCTCATCGCGAACAGCACGATGTACTTGGCCACCGGGCCGGAGGTGATCCAGCTCTTCTTGCCATTGATGACGAAGGTGCCGTCGGCCTGTTTCACCGCGCGGCAGCGCATGGCAGTCGCATCGGAACCGGACTGCGGCTCGGTCAGCGCGAACGCGCCGATGGCGGTGCCTTCGGCGATGGCACGCACGTAGGTCTGCTTCTGCTGCTCGGTACCGTGGGTGAGGATGCCGTTGCAGAACAGCGAGTTGTTGACCGACATGATGGTCGAGTGAGCGGCGTCGGCGGCGGCGACCTCCACCATCGCCAGCACGTACGCAACCGGGTCCATGCCCGCACCGCCGTACTCGGTCGGCACTTCGATGCCCATCAGGCCGTTCTCGCCCAGCAGGCGGATGTTGTCCAGCGGGAACTCGCCGGTGCGGTCATGGTGCTCCGCGCTGGGGGCGATCTTTTCCTGCGCGATGCGCCGCGCCACGTCCTGCAGCATCAACTGCTCTTCGGTAAAGCTGAAATCCACAACACCCTCCCGGGTACATGAAGTTATGGGCCGCATACGGCGCGCCCAGGTGCTCCGATTGTACCGGGGGCCGGCTGTTTCCGTACGCTGGCGACTTGACCGCGGCAGGTCTTCTCGGCGAATATATCTCTATATCGCGATAGGTAGATATTTATGGATCTGGAAGACTGGTCGACCCGCCTGAAGGTGTTCGCCGATGCCACCCGCGTGCGCCTGCTGGCGCTGCTGGAGCAGGAGGAACTGACCGTGGCCGAACTGTCGGCAATCACCCGGCTGGCGCAGCCGCGCGTGTCCACCCACCTGGCGCGCCTGAAGGAAGCCGGCCTGGTCCGCGACCGCCGTGCCGGCGTGTCGGCCTACTACCGTTTCGACGAAGCCCAGCTGGACCCGGCGCAGCGTGCATTGTGGCATGCCTTGAGCAACGGAAGCGACGACCCGTTGCTGCGCCAGGATGCCGAGCGCGTGGCTGCAGTGCTGGCCCACCGCGCCTCTGACCAGAACTGGGCCGACAGCGTGGCCGGCGACATGGAGCGCCACTACTCTCCGGGCCGTACCTGGGAGGCGCTGGCGCGCACCGCCTTGCCGTTGCTGGAGACCGGCGACGTGCTGGACATCGCCTCCGGTGACGGCGTGCTGGCCGAACTGGTCGCCCCCCACGCCAAGCGCTACATCTGCATCGATACCAGCGCGCGCGTGGTCGCCGCTGCCAGCGAGCGCCTGCGCCGGCTGCCCAATGTGGAAGTCCGCGAGGGTGACATGCATGCCCTGCCGTTCAAGGACGGCAGCTTCGACCTGGTGGTGCTGATGCACGCGCTGACCTATGCCAGCAAGCCGGCGCAGGCCGTAACCGAAGCCGCACGCGTGCTGCGCCCGGGCGGCCGCCTGCTGCTGTGCAGCCTGGCCCGTCACGAGCACAAGGCAGCGGTGGAGGCCTATGGCCACGTCAACCTCGGCTTCAGCGACAAGGAGCTGCGCAAGTTCGTCGACAAGGCCGGCCTGCAGGTGTCCAGCCTGGAAACGGTCACCCGCGAGAAGCGTCCGCCGCACTTCGAAGTGATTTCGCTGATCGCCAACAAGCCCTGAGCCCGAGACCACCATGCCCGCCCTGCCCTGGTTGCATCCTGACCGTGCCAACGCCCTGCTCGACGCCCTGCGCGAGCGGATCCTGATCATCGACGGCGCGATGGGCACGATGATCCAGCGCCATGGCCTGCAGGAAGACGACTACCGCGGCGAGCGATTCGCCGGTGGCTATGACCATGCGCACGGTCCCGGCTGCGACCACGGCACGCCTGAAGGCCATGACCTGAAGGGCAACAACGACCTGCTGCTGCTGACCCGGCCGCAGGTCATCGCCGACATCCATACCGCATACCTGGACGCCGGGGCGGATCTGGTCGAGACCAACACCTTCAACGCCACTTCGGTCAGCCAGGCCGACTACCACCTCGAACACCTGGTGTACGAGCTGAACAAGGCCGGCGCCGCCGTTGCACGCGCCTGCTGCGATGCGGTGGCTGCGGCCACGCCGGGCAAGCCGCGCTTCGTGATCGGGGTGATCGGTCCCACCAGCCGCACCGCTTCGATCAGTCCCGACGTCAACGATCCGGGCTTCCGCAACACCAGCTTCGACGAGTTGCGCGACACCTATCGCGAAGCCATCGAGGGCCTGATCGATGGCGGCGCCGACACCCTCATGGTCGAGACCATCTTCGACACGCTCAATGCCAAGGCCGCGCTGTATGCGCTGGAGGAGGCCTTCGACGCGCGTGGTGCACGCCTGCCGGTGATGATCTCCGGCACCATCACCGACGCCTCCGGGCGCACCCTGTCCGGGCAGACCGCCGAGGCCTTCCATGCGTCACTGGCGCATGCGCGCCCGCTGTCGATCGGCTTGAACTGCGCGCTGGGCGCCGAGGCGATGCGCCCGCACGTGGAAACCCTCTCGCAGGTCGCCGACTGTTACGTCAGCGCGCACCCCAACGCGGGCCTGCCCAACGCCTTCGGCGAGTACGACGAAACGCCTGAAGAGATGGCCACCACCCTGCGCGGCTTCGCCGAGGATGGCCTGTTGAACCTGGTCGGCGGCTGCTGCGGCTCCACCCCCGACCACATCCGTGCGATCGCCCGCGCCGTGGCCGGGCTGCCACCGCGCGCCCTGCCCGGTGTCCAGGAGCAGGCCGCATGAATGTCGCCGCCACCGTTCCACACTTCCCGCCCTCCTGCTGTTGAGCCGACGCCTGCCATGACGCCTGTCCGCCCTACCCGCCTGTCCGGCCTGGAACCCCTGGTCATCACTCCGGACCTGCTGTTCATCAACGTCGGCGAACGCACCAACGTCACCGGCAGTGCGCAGTTCCGCAAGCTCATCAAGGAAGGCCGCTACGAAGAAGCGGTGGACGTGGCCCGCCAGCAGGTCGCCAGCGGCGCGCAGATCCTCGACGTCAACATGGACGAGGGCCTGATCGATTCGGAAGCGGCGATGACCCGCTACCTCAACCTGATCATGTCCGAGCCGGACATCGCCCGCATCCCGGTCATGGTCGACTCCTCCAAGTGGAGCGTGATCGAAGCCGGGTTGAAGTGCCTGCAGGGCAAGAGCGTGGTCAATTCGATCTCGCTGAAGGAAGGCGAGGCGCTGTTCCGCGAACACGCGCGCAAGGTCCTGCGCTATGGCGCCGCCGCGGTGGTCATGGCCTTCGACGAAAGCGGGCAGGCCGATACCTGCGCGCGCAAGGTCGAGATCTGCACCCGCGCCTACCGCATCCTGGTCGACGAGATCGGCTTCCCGCCGCAGGACATCATCTTCGACCCGAACATCTTCGCCGTCGCCACCGGCATCGAAGAGCACGACAACTATGCGGTGGACTTCATCGAAGCCACCCGCATCATCAAGCAGACCCTGCCGCACTGCCACGTCTCCGGCGGCGTCTCCAACGTCTCGTTCTCGTTCCGCGGCAACGAAACGGTGCGCCAGGCCATCCACTCGGTGTTCCTCTACCACGCCATCGCCGCCGGCATGGACATGGGCATCGTCAACGCCGGCGCCATGCCGATCTACGACGAGCTGGAGCCTGAGCTGCGCGAGCGCGTCGAGGACGTGATCCTCAACCGCCGCAGCGATGCCACCGAGCGCCTGCTGGAGATCGCCGAGCGCTACAAGGGCAGCAAGGGCGCGGCGAAGACCGAGGACCTGGCCTGGCGCGGGAAGCCGGTGGCGCAGCGCCTGGCACATGCGCTGGTGCACGGCCTGGATGCCTTTGTCGAGGAAGACACCGAGCTGGCCCGGCAGGCCTCCAGCCGCCCGCTGGACGTGATCGAGGGTCCGCTGATGGACGGCATGAACATCGTGGGCGACCTGTTCGGTGCCGGCAAGATGTTCCTGCCGCAGGTGGTGAAATCCGCACGCGTGATGAAGAAGGCGGTGGCCTACCTGCTGCCGTACATCGAGGCGGAGAAGGCACGCAGCGGTGATACCGCCAAGAGCAATGGCAAGATCATCATGGCCACGGTGAAGGGCGATGTGCATGACATCGGCAAGAACATCGTCGGCGTGGTCCTGGCCTGCAACAACTTCGAGGTGGTCGACCTGGGCGTGATGGTGCCGGCGCAGAAGATCCTCGATGCCGCCCGCGAGCACAACGCCGACCTGGTCGGCCTGTCCGGACTGATCACCCCGTCGCTGGAGGAGATGAGCCACGTCGCCCGCGAGATGGAGCGCCAGGGCTTCGACCTGCCGCTGCTGATCGGCGGCGCCACCACCTCGCGCGCGCACACCGCGCTGAAGATCGACCCGCACTACAAAGCGCCTACGGTGTGGGTGAAGGACGCCTCGCGCGCGGTGGGCGTGGCCCAGTCGCTGATCTCACGCGACCTGCGCGAAGCCTTCGTCGCGGCCAACGAGGCCGACTATGCCGAGATCCGCGCCCGCCACCGCAACCGTGGCGACGCCAAGCGCCTGGTGACGCTGGAACATGCGCGCGCGCAGAAATTCCAGGGCGGCTGGGACAGCTACATGCCACCGGCACCGGAACACCCCGGCCTGCACGTATTCGACGACTACCCGCTGGACGAGCTGGTCGACTACATCGACTGGACGCCGTTCTTCCAGGCCTGGGAGCTGGCCGGCAAGTTCCCGGCCATCCTCACCGACGAGATCGTCGGCACCCAGGCCAGCGAGCTGTACCGCGATGCGCGCGCGATGCTCGAGCGCATCGTCGGCGAGAAGTGGCTGACGGCCAAGGCCGTGTTCGGCCTGTGGCCGGCCAACAGCATCGGCGACGACGTCCGCGTGCAGCACCCGCAGGGCGAAACCACCCTGCACTTCCTGCGCCAGCAGGTAGACAAGCCGGCCGAGCGCCCGGACTTCTGCCTGGCCGATTTCATCGCGCCCCTCGACAGTGGCAAGCAGGACTGGATCGGCGCGTTCGCAGTCACTGCCGGTATCGGCATCGACGCGCACGTCGCGCGCTTCGAGGCCGAGCATGACGACTACAACGCGATCCTGCTGAAAGCACTGGCCGACCGCCTCGCCGAGGCGCTGGCCGAGCGCCTGCACCAGCGCGTGCGTACCGAATTCTGGGGCCATGAGCGCGCCGAGGCGCTGGACAACGACGCCCTGATCGACGAGCAGTATCGCGGCATCCGGCCGGCGCCTGGCTATCCGGCCTGCCCGGAACACAGCGAGAAACGGCGCCTGTTCGACCTGCTGCAGGCCGAAGCAAACGCCGGCATGGAACTGACCGAGAGCTTCGCGATGTTGCCCACGGCCGCTGTCTCGGGCTACTACTTCAGCCATCCGCAGAGCCAGTACTTCGTGGTCGGCCGGCTCAGCCGCGAACAGGTCAGCGATTACGCCCGCCGCAAGGGCGTGGACCGCGCCCAGGCCGAACGCTGGCTGGCCTCCAACCTCGACTACGACCCCGAATGACACAAAAAGGGGACGGAGGGGATTAAGTCGTTTATGCATTCGCGACTTAATTCCCTCCGTCCCCTTTTTTGCCTCATCATTCCGCGATGACCGTTCCCGTTGCACGCCTCTCCAGCTTCTACCTGTTCTACTACGCGGCGCTGGGCGCGTTCACGCCGTACTGGAGCCTGTTCCTGAGCGCGCGCGGCATGAGCGTGACGGCCATCAGCGTGATGATGGGCCTGTGGTACGCCACCCGCGTGATCGCGCCCAGCACCTGGACCTCGCTGGCGGCCGCATCGCCACGACCGATCCGCCTGCTGCGCGCGGGCTGCGTGCTGACCCTGCTCAGCTTCGCGGTATTCCTGCTGCCGCTGCCACAGCCGTGGATGTACCCCGCGATGGTGGTGTTCTGCTTCTTCTACAACGCGGTGATGCCGCAGTTCGAGTCGATCACCCTCACCCATCTGGGCAACGACAGCCATCGCTACGGGTTGATCCGGGTCTGGGGCTCGCTCGGTTTCATCGCCGTCGTGACCCTGTTCGGCTGGCTGATCGAAGATGACGGTACGGCCAGCCACGCCGGGCTGCTGCCGTGGATGATGCTGCCACTGTTCGCGCTGCTGGTCGCCTCGGCCTTCAGCAACCACTACGCGCGCGGCGTCGGCAAGACCGGCGGCGACGCCAGCGGCTTCTGGCAGATCGTGCGCCGACCGCCGGTGCTGGCGTTCTTCCTGGCCGCCTTCATGGAGCAACTGTCTTTCGGCCCGTACTACACGTTCTTTTCGGTCTACATGGACCATCACGGCTACCGCACCTCCACCCTGGGCCTGTTGTGGACCATCGGTGTGGTCTTCGAAGTGGGCGTGTTCTTCACCATCGGCCGCTTCTTCCGCCGCTATGACGCCAGCTGGATGCTGTTGATCGCGCTGGTCAGTTCCTGCCTGCGCTGGGCCGTGACCGCACTGTTCCCGGAAAACCTGCCGGTGATGCTGCTGGCGCAGAGCGCGCACGCGCTGGGCTTTGCGGCGTTCTTCGCAGCAGCGATGCAGATGCTGGCGACCTACTTCCCCGGTCGCCTCAATGGGCATGGCCAGGGGCTGCTGTACGGATTCTCGTCCGGTGTCGGCGGTGTGCTCGGCGCACTCATCGCCGGCCAACTGTGGAAGATCGACGATGGTCGCACCGCGTTCCTGGCCGGCAGCGGCTTCGCCCTGATTGGCGCCCTGCTCTGTTTCTTCGCACTGAGCCTGCCGCTCATACGTGCGCGACGGAACAGCCACGCGCGCTGACCCCTGCCCGGCTCAGCGCTGCAACAGAACCTGTTGCAGCGAGGGCAGCAGCACCCGATTGCCATGCGCACTGAGATGATCGCCATCGAAGAACAGCGGCCGCCCATCGCGCTGGGCTGGACATAACGCGTCGTCGCACAGCACCGGCATCGGGTCCCACAGCACGCCACCTGGCAGTCCATCGACCACCTGCTGCAGGCTGCCCAGCATGGGTGCCCGCAACGTTTCCATCGCGACGCGCGTGCTGTCCAGGCCGTTGCGGCAGACCTCGTTGCGGGCATTGAAGCGGTCCGAGCAGCGATAGGGCGGCGCTGGCAGCACTGGCTTGGGCGCCTCCAGCACGATGCGCACGCCACGCTCGGCCAGGGGTCTCCACTGCGCGACCGCCTCGGCCACTTCGGCGTCGCGTCCTGCCGCGGCCTCTGCCGTCAGTTCGCCCGCCAGCTGCGCCTGCGCATCGAACAGCACGAACTGATCGGAAAGGCGTGGCACGCGCAACGACACCAGCACCACGGCATCCCCCGGCTGCGCGCGCCGCGCGATATCGGCGAACACCGCGGCGTCGAAATCAGCGCAACCGGCACCGGCACCGCGCCACTTCTGCAGGCTCACCTGCGGGCATCCGCCGCGGCCATAGAGGGAGACCGCCGAGCCGGTTTCCAGGGCCAGTCGCTGCAGCAGCTCGATGTAAGCCATCGCATGCGAATCACCAGCAACGAACACCCGCTTCGGCGCGCCAACCGGTAGCGGGCGGTCGCAGTCTCCACGCGCAAAGGTGCGCGCACTACCGCCTTCGAAACGATGCTTGGCGACCACCAGTGCGCACTCGGGATAGTCACCGGCCACGCTCTTGCCATTGGGGTACCAATCGGCCGGATGCCGGCTGACCGTACTCAACGACAGCCGCGGCGCCTGCAGGTAGAGCACTGTCTGGATGCCGGCGGCGCACAGCAGTACGACCGCGCCGGCCAGCACCCAACGCCCGGGACGCAGGCGCTGCGCCAACGTGCCGCGGAACGGCTGTTCCACCCAGCGCCACGACAGCCATGACAGCAGCAGCACCAACGCCATCGCGGCGGTCATCTGCAAGGGTGTCTGCAGGCCCACGGTCCAGCGCATCAGCACGAACACCGGCCAGTGCCACAGGTACAGCGAGTACGACAGCTGGCCGATACGGCGCATCGGGGCGCTGGCCAACAGGCGCGCCACCCATGCCTGCGGATGATGATGCAGCGCCCACAGCAGGCCCGCGGTGGCGAAGGCCGGCAGCACGCCGTCAGGCCACGGTGACCGCCCGGCACGCGCGGACCACAACGCCCACCCCAGCAGGCCCAGCGCCACCATGGCCAGCAGGGAGAACACCGGCGCGGCGCGCTTCAGTGCCTGGCCGGTTGCCGGGTCCAGCGATTCGCGCACATGCAGCAGCTGGAACAGCAGCACGCCCACCCCCAGTTGCCAGAGGCGGGTGCTGGTGGCATAGAACGCCCACGATGGCGGCGCCTCGCGCAGACCCAGCACCGCCGCATGCAGCAGCGACGCCATGCTGACCAGGGCGAACAGGCCCAGGCTGATCCAGCGCCCGCGTGCACCGCGCGCCCAAGCCAGGAACAGCAGCGGGAACAGCAGGTAGAACTGCTCTTCCACGCCCAGCGACCAGGTGTGGGTGTAGGGATTGAATTCGGCCCTGGGTGCGAAATAGTCGTTGCCGATCGCTGCCAGCACCCAGTTGCTGAAGCCGAAGAACGCCATCAGTCCGGTCCTGTCACTGGCTTCGCTGAGCCAGGACTCGGGAATGAACAGCACGCTTGCCACGGCAGTCAGCAACAGGCAGGCCAACAGCGCCGGCGCGATGCGACGGATGCGGCGCGCATAGAAGCGCAGCATCGACTGCCCCAGCGACAGCGGCGGCAGCCGGTGTACCGACGCGCTGACCACGAAACCGGAGATGACGAAGAACACATCCACGCCGGTGAACCCGCCTGGCAACCAGGCCGGGTCCAGGTGGAACACGATGACGGCCAGCACGGCGATCGCGCGCAGGCCGTCAATGTGCGGCACGTAGCCACGGCTTGGATCAGCGGTCATCCCTTCCCCCACGGCCGCGACGGCAGCGCGCCCGCGGCGGTCACGCGTTTACCAGACCAGGTCGTCCGGCACCTGGTACTGCGGGTCCGCGTACGGATCTTCCTCGGCCGGCGCATTCGGATCGACCTTCAGCGCCACCGATGCGGCGAACACCGCCTCGCACTGCGCCAGCACCTCGGCGGTCACCAGCAGGTAGCGGCCATTGAGCTGGACCACACCCAGCTCACCGGCGTTGAGCGCGGTCAGCTGTTCGGCGGTCACATAGATGCGCTTGATCTTGCCGCCGTAGGGGAAGTGGCGGGCAATGTCCGCCGCTTCGGCATTCAGGCCCTTGTCCTTCAGCAGTTCTTCCAGCTTGGCCTTGGCCTCGCGGCGCACACGCGCCTCTTCCTGCTTCAGGCGCTCGGTTTCGATGCGCTCTTCCTTTTCCTTCTGCGCGCGGATGGCGTAGGCCTTGGCCAGGTCCATCTCTTCTGCGCTGCGCCGCTTGCGCGGGCCCTGCTGGCCCGGACCACGCGACTGGCCGGGCTTGCCCGGGCCGCCATGGCCAGGACCGCGACGCTGGCCGGGCTTGTGCTCGCCCTTGCCAGCGCCCTGCGGCTTTCCATTGCCGTTGCCACCCTTGCCCTGCGGGCGGCCATCACGGCGGGGGCCATCATTCTTGCGCTCTGGCTTGGGCGCAGGCTTGAAGCCCAGGCCCATCAGCTGGTCGCGGAGGGTATCGCTCATAGGATTCGGATCAGTAGTGCGGCGGCGGCGGTTCGCTCGCCGGATCGGAAGAATTCAGCGCGTTGCGGACCTTGCCCAGATCTTCCAGCAGCACGCGCAGCACGTCGGCGTTGCGCATGCCCTGCATGCGGGCATCGGCCAGCGCATCGCTCAGTTCGGCCAGCGCCTGTTCCTGGAAGGACACGCGCATTTCCAGTTCGACCAGGCGCGCTTCCAGCGCCTGCTCGCGTTCGGTTGGCAGCAGATCAGACATGCAGCGAGCGCCCCCGGCCAATGCCGTAATACGCCAGGCCCGCTGCTTCCACGTCCGCCGGCTCGTACAGGTTGCGGCCGTCGAACACCACCGCGTCCTTCAACTGCTCGCGCAGCGTCTGGAAATCGGGGCTGCGGAACTGCTTCCACTCGGTCACCACGACCAGTGCATCGGCGCCCTGCAGCGCCTCGTTGGCATTGCTGCAGAACACCAGGTCATCGCGTTCACCGAAGATGCGCTGCGCCTCATGCATCGCTTCCGGATCGTAGGCACGCACCGTCGCACCGCCTTCCCACAGTTGCGCCAGCAGGCGTCGGCTGGAGGCTTCGCGCATGTCGTCGGTGTTTGGCTTGAATGCCAGGCCCCACACGGCAAAGGTCTTGCCACGCACGCCTTCGTCCTCGCCCTTGTCGTAATGGCGCTGGACCAGGGCGAACAGATGGCCCTTCTGCGCATCGTTGACCGCTTCCACGGCGTTCAGCAGTTTAGGCTCCAGGCCGGCCTGCTGCGCGGTGCGGGCCAGCGCCTGCACATCCTTGGGGAAGCACGAGCCACCATAGCCGGCGCCCGGGTAGATGAAATGCCAGCCGATGCGCGGATCCGAGCCGATGCCCTGGCGGACCTGCTCCACATCGGCGCCGACACGTTCGGCGATGTTGGCGATTTCGTTCATGAACGAGATCTTGGTCGCCAGCATCGCGTTGGCGGCGTACTTGGTCAGCTCGGCCGAACGCACGTCCATTTCCACCACGCGGTCGTGGTTGCGGTTGAACGGTGCATACAGGCGCCGCATCACCGCCACCGACTCGGCGCTGGTCGCACCGATGATGATGCGATCCGGACGCATGCAGTCGGCAACGGCGTCGCCTTCCTTCAGGAATTCCGGGTTGGACACCACGTCGAAGGCGATGTCGGCGCCACGTGCCGCCAGCTCTGCGGCAATGGCGGCACGGACCTTGTCGGCGGTGCCCACCGGCACCGTCGACTTGTTGACCACCACGGTCGGCACGCTCATGTGCTGGCCGATGGTGCGGGCCACGGCCAGCACGTACTGCAGATCAGCGCTGCCATCCTCGTCCGGCGGCGTGCCGACGGCGATGAACACGACCTGGCCGTGGCCGATCGCGGCTGCGGCATCGGTGGTGAACGTCAGCCGCGACGCGGCGTGATTGGCCTTCACCATCGGTTCCAGGCCCGGCTCATAGATCGGGATGATGCCCTGGTTGAGGCCATCGACCTTGGCCTGGTCGATATCGACGCAGACCACCTGGTGGCCGACATCGGCCAGGCAGGTACCGGTCACCAGCCCTACGTAACCGGTACCGAAAATCGCAACGCGCATGTCCGTGCTGGCTCCGTGGTCGCTTACGGCAGGACGCCCAGCAGCTCGACGTCGAACGTCAGAGTCGCGTTCGGGCCGATCGGGCCACCCGGGGTGCCGTTCTCACCGTAGGCGAGCTCGCCCGGGATCCAGAAGCGGTACTTCGAACCGACCGGCATCAGCGCGACGCCTTCGGTCCAGCCCTTGATCACCTGGTCCAGGCCGAACTCGGCCGGCTGGCGACCATAGGAGCTGTCGAACACTGTGCCGTTGAGCAGCTTGCCTTCGTAGTTCACGCGCACCTTGCTGCTCGGCAGCGGACGCTCGCCGCTGCCCGGGCGGATGACCTGGTACTGCAGGCCCGACGGGGTGGTTACCACGCCCGGCTGGGTCTTGTTCTTGGCCAGGAACGCATTGCCTTCCTCGCGGTTGGTCTGCGCGGCAGCGGCGGCCTTGGCCTGCATTTCGGCCTGCTTGCTGCCCATGAACGCCTGGATGGTGGCGGTCGCGTCAGCTTCCGTCATCTTCGGCTGACCCTTGCTCAGGCCGGTGCTGATCGCGTCAAACAGCGAGGCGACATCGATGTCGTCCTTCAGCTGTGCCAGCGACGGGCCGACCGAGTAGGAACCGATCATCTGCGACACCTTGACGCGGTCGACCTTCGGCGGCTGCGAACCCGGCGCCATGCCCGGCACCTGCTGCCCGCTGCGGGCCATCACGACCTGGCGCAGTGCGGCATCGGTGGCCTTGGCCTGTTCCTGGGTGATCTGCGGCTGCAGGCCTTCGAACGAACGTTCCACGGCGGTGCGCAGCGCGGCCACATCGATCTCATCGGCGATCGGGGTGAACGACTTGGCGACGTCCAGGCCGATGGCGTAGCCGAGCTTCTGCTTGGGGGAATTCAAGGTTGCGGTCTCCTTGGCGGCTGCGGGGGCAGCCGGTTGTTGCGACAGAGCGACACCCGAAGTGCCCATCGCCAGAATCAGAACCGACGCCGCGGCGCCGCGCATTCCCATCTTCATTCGCTGCATTCCTGGAAGTGTCTGGGCGCCGACGTCGGCGCGAAAAGAAGCATTGTCGCACGCATGCCGTCGATGTCGAGGCATCCGTGCCGGATATCAATGCGTAGGAGCGACGGCCAGCGCCTTGTCGATGGCGGCGGTCAGCTGTGGATCGTCCGGCGTCACCTTGCTGGCGAACTGGGCGATGACCTTGCCATCGCGGCCGACCAGATATTTGTGGAAGTTCCAGCCCGGCGCCACGCCGGTGGCTGCGGTCAACCGCTGGTACAGCGGCGTGGCCTCCGCACCGACGACGTGCACCTTCTCGAACATCGGGAACTTGATGCCATAGGTAAGCGTGCAGAAATCCTGGATCTGCTTCTCGTCACCCGGTTCCTGGCCCTTGAAATCGTTGGACGGGAAACCCAGCACGGAAAAGCCGCGGCCGGCATAACGCTTCTGCAGCGCCTCCAGGCCTTCGTACTGGGGGGTATAGCCGCACTTGCTTGCGGTATTGACCACCAGCAGCACCTGCCCGTGGTAGCGCTGCTGCAGGTTGACCTGCTGCTTGCTGGCCAGCGGGCGATAGTCCAGGTCCAGCAGATCGGCCGCCAGCACATGGGCGGAACCGGCCAGGCCGGCCACCAGCAGGGTCAACAGGGACAGGCCGCGCAGTCGGCGCGGAACAACGGTCGGCAGGGGCATCGAGAGCAGTCCGCGGTAGCCATTCACAGGGCCGGCCGATAGCGGCCGGGAATCGGCCGAACTATAGCACCGGGCTCCGTTGCCCCTTGTTGCGGCGGGCGCCGGCGGCTTTGCGTGACGTGGCCTTTCCCAGGAGGACCCACCCTCAACGGCGCAGGGATGACATAGCATGGACAACGCTGAATGGAAGGCAGTGCGTGATCGGCCCGCACGACAATTCCGTTTCCCTTTTCAATCAAGGGGATAAGGGGATATTTCAGCGGTTTGACCACCCCTGCCATCAGTTGGGCACGGCAAGGGGTTGCACGTGGGCGTGCCGGTGTTATAGTTGCATACAACACCAGTCACCTGAGACAGGGGGAGCCATGAACGCCCGGATCCGTCGCAACCTCACCGCACCCGCGGCCGCTGCCGTTTCGACCCTGATCGTGCTGGCTTGGCTGGCCATGCCAACCGCCCCCGCCTCCGCCGACAGTGCGCAGGATGCATCCGTTTCGCCGGCCGGGAACGCCGATCCCTCCCCCTCTCCCCCGCGTCGGCTGCACAGCTCCCTGTCCATGCCGTACTTCTCGTTCGCACAGCCGCTGACCCCACGGAGCTGAATATGAGCGACATCCAGTGGAGCGACGGCGCTCCCATCTACCGTCAGTTGAAGGAGCGCGTGATCGCCATGATGCTCGACGGAATCCTCAAGCCGGGCGATGCCCTGCCTTCGGTGCGCCAGGTGGCCGCCGACTACCAGCTCAACCCCATCACCGTTTCGCGCGCTTACCAGGAACTGGCCGATGAAGGCCTGGTCGAGAAGCGCCGCGGCCTGGGCATGTTCATGACCGAGCAGGCGGCCACGCAGCTGCGCAGCAGCGAGCGCGAGCGCTTTCTCAACGAAGAATGGCCGGCGGTGCTGGAGCGCATCCAGCGCCTGGGCCTGAGCCTCGACGAATTGCTGCCCCAGGGGAAAGTCTGATGAATAGCACTGCAAGTGAACCGGTCATCACCGCCCGAGGCCTGCGCAAGGCCTACAAGACCACCGTGGCCCTCGACAATGCCAGCTTCAGCATTCCGAGCGGGCGCATCGTCGGCCTGATCGGGCCCAACGGCGCCGGCAAGACCACCGCGCTGAAGGCCATCCTCGGCCTGACCTCGGTGGAAGGTGAGTTGAGCGTGCTCGGCCGCGACCCGCGGCAGCACCGCGACGCGCTGATGAACGACATCTGCTTCATTGCCGACGTCGCCGTGCTGCCGCGCTGGCTGAAGGTCCGTGAAGCGATCGATTTCGTCGCCGGTGTCCATCCGCGCTTCGACCGTGCCCGCTGCGAGCGTTTCCTGGCCAACACCAAGCTGCAGCCGAAGCAGCGCGTGCGCGAACTGTCCAAGGGCATGATCGTGCAGCTGCACCTGGCGCTGGTGATGTCCATCGATGCGCGCATCCTGGTGCTGGACGAGCCCACCCTGGGCCTGGACATCCTGTACCGCAAGGAGTTCTACCAGCGCCTGCTGGAAGATTATTTCGACGAACAGAAGACCATCATCGTCACCACCCACCAGGTGGAGGAGATCGAGCACATCCTCAGCGACGTCATGTTCATCCGTGATGGTCGCATCGTGCTCGATGCAGAAATGGACGATGTCGGCCAGCGCTACACCGAGCTTCTGGTCAACGCCGACCAGCTGGAGACCGCGCGTGCGCTGAAGCCGATCGACGAGCGCAGCCTGACGTTCGGCAAGACCGTAATGCTGTTCGACGGTGTGCCGCGCACCCAGCTCTCCACCCTTGGCGAGACCCGCAGCCCGGGCCTGGCCGATCTGTTCGTCGCCATCATGAAGGGGACCTACGCATGACTGCCGTCAACCACCCCGTCAGCCCGATGGGCACCCTGCGCTGGCTGCTCAAGCGCGAGTACTGGGAGAACCGTGGCGGTTTCCTGTATGCGCCGCTGATCGCCGGCCTGATCTCGCTGGTGATGAGCACCGTCGGCATCGCCTTCGGCCTGTTTGCACTGAACCGTGCAGCACGCAACGGCGCACTGCATGTCGACGGCGAGAGCGTGAACATCAACGGCCTGGACCTGGCCCTGCTGACCCGGGACATCAGCGCCAAGGACCTGGCCGACCTCGGCAACGGCCTCGACCTGACCCTGGTGCTCAGCTCGGCCTGGCCGTTCCTGGTGCTGGCCTTCGTGGTGTTCTTCTACTGCCTGGGCGCCCTGTACGACGACCGTCGCGACCGCAGCATCCTGTTCTGGAAGTCGCTGCCGCTGTCGGACACCCAGACCGTGCTGTCCAAGGTGATCAGCGCACTGGTGGTGGCCCCGCTGATCGCGGTGATCGCCGGCATCATCACCATGTTCGGCTTCATGCTGGTGATCAGCATCGTCGCGCTGATGCACGGTGGCAGCCCGATGACCCTGATCTGGGGTCCGGCCAGCCCGTTGACCCTGGCCGCCGGTCACCTGGCCTGGATTCCGGTCTACGCCCTGTGGGCCCTGCCCACCGCCGGCTGGCTGCTGCTGTGCTCGGCCTGGGCCCGTACCAAACCGTTCCTGTGGGCGGTGATGCTGCCGCTGTTCGCCGGCGTCATTGTCAGCACCACCAAGGTGATGCCGTTGATCGGCCTGACCACCGGCTGGTTCTGGCAGAACATCGTTGGCCGACTGCTGCTGGGCGGCGTGCCGGGCACCGACCTGGTGTATCGCCTCAGCGCCGAGGAAGGCACGCGTCGCGATCTCGAATCGGTGGTCAGCCTGATGTCGCCGGCCTCGCAGCTGAAGTCGCTGGCGATGCCGGAACTATGGATCGGTGCCGCCGTCGGTGTCGTGTTCATCGTCCTCGCCATCCGCCTGCGCAAGCGCGCCGGCGAGATCTGATTCCATCCACCCGGAGGCACCACCCATGCGTTCCCTGCTCGCCTGTTCTGCGTTGTTGCTGTTGCCTCTGTCGGCGCTGGCCGCCGATGCTCCGAACTGCAAGTTCACCGCCGCCCGCACGCTGAAGCTGGATGTGGCCGGCGCCAAGGCGGTGGTGCTGGAGGTGAACCAGCACGACCTGAAGGTCGTCGCCAGCAAGGGCGGTGGCCAGCTCGATGGCCGCGCCTGCGCCTCCAGCCAGGAATGGCTGGACCAGCTGGTACTGGAGCAGCGCAGGGAAGGCGACAAGCTGGTCGTCAGCCTGCGCCGCGACGGCCGCCACAGCGGCATCAGCCTGGGCAACAGCTATGCGTGGCTCGACATCCGCGGCAGCGTGCCCGACAACCTGCCCCTGCAGCTCAAGGTCGGCTCCGGCGATGCCAGCGTGGACAACGCCCAATCGCTGAGCGTGGACGTCGGCTCGGGCGACGCGATCGTTCGCGGCACCCGCGGCAGCATCCACGCAGCGGTGGGTTCGGGTGACCTGGACATCGACGGTGGCGGCTCGCTGAACCTGCTGTCGCTCGGCTCCGGCGACGTCAAGGCGCGCAACATCGGCGGCGATGCGGTCACCGGCACCGTCGGCTCCGGTGACCTGAAGATCAGCGATGTCCGCGGCAACGCCCGGCTGGACACGGTCGGTTCCGGCGACATCGGGTTCAAGCGCGTGCAAGGCAACGTCGAGGTCGGCGTGGTCGGCTCGGGCGATGTCGATCTGTCCGACATCGGCGGCAACGTGCACGTGCGCAGCCATGGTTCGGGCGACATCCAGGTCGACGGCGTGCGCGGCAGCCTGACCGTCGACCACAGCGGCAGTGGCGATGTCGGCCACCGCAACGTCGGCGGCACGGTCACCCTGCCCCGCAACAAGTAACCGCCACCGGACCAATTCGAGGGAGTTGCCATGAACCTGCTGCGCCCGCTGCCTGCCACCCTGCTGTGCCTGCCGCTGATCGCCTGCGGCGGCACTTCTTCCACGCCCGACAAGACCGTCGGCAAAAGCGTCGCCGAAGCCACCAGCGGCGTCGGCCAGACGGTCAAGGAGGCCATGGTTGATGCCCGCAAGGACATCACCCAGGGCAACATCAACATCTCCGCCGACAAGCAGCCGCGTGCGGAGATCACGCCGGATGGCCACCTGCTGATCGACGGCAAGGACGTGCCGGCCAACGAGGCCCAGCGACAGCGGTTGCTGGAGTACCGCGGCCACGTCGTCGCCATTGCGATGGACGGCATGGATGTCGGCCTGGCCGGCGCCAAGCTCGGCGCCAGCGCTGCCGGGGAGGCACTGAAGGGCATCTTCAGCGGCGACAGCGAAGGCATCGAGAAGCGGATCAACGCCGAGGCCGAGAAGATCGAAGCCCAGGCCAAGCGCATCTGCAACCGCTTGCCGGCGATGCTGGCCAGCCAGCAGGCACTGGCGCGCGAGCTGCCGGCGTTCAAGCCCTACGCAACGATGGACCAGAGTGACGTCGACGACTGCGGCAAGGACACCGTGGTCCAGCGCTAGGCCTGTGACAGATCAGCGCACCCGGCCGGCAGCGGCGCCCCGCTGCCGGCCGTCGTGCGCCGGCCGGCTTACAATGGCGGCCCCGGAGGCCCCCGAACCGAATGCCATGAAGAAGTTGTTCCTGCTGCTGGCCGCCCTGCTCTGCCTGGGCCTGGTCGGCTGTGACAAGGATTACCGCAACCACCGCGCCGAGCGCGGCAAGCCAAAGATCTCCGTCAGCGAAGGCATGGTCACTGTGCGTCGCCCGCCGGCGCCGAACATCATCATCCTCGGCGATGGTTCGATGAAGGTGGACGAGATCCAGATTCCGCTGGACGAGGCACAGAAGCAGATGCTGCAGACCATGTTCGGCAAGCTGCAGGTGCTGCGCCAGAACACCCTGGTCGCCGCCCCGGCCGATCCCAACATGCAGCCGGTGAAGATCCAGCCGCCGGAAGGCATGGAAGTGATCCCGGCCGACCTGGTCCAGCGCATCCCCGAGTTCAAGGACTACACCGACACCTTCGGCAACATCGTCGCCGACCGTCGCTGAAAAAACGCCGCCCCCTGGGCGGCGTTTCCTCTTGTAGAACCGAGCCCATGCTCGGCCCAGGTCCAGGAAGCAGCCGAGCATGGGCTCGGCCCTACGACCGGCAGATCAACCGCCGCCGCCACCGCCCCCCGCGTGGATGCCACCGGCAGTCAGTGCGGCCGGGTCCAGCAGGCGGCGCAGCTCGGCTTCATCCAGGCCGCTGTCCTCCAGCGCGACATCCAGCACCGGACGCTGCTCCTTGTAGGCACGCTTGGCAATCGCCGCCGCCTTCTCGTAGCCGATGATCGGGTTCAGCGCGGTGACCAGGATCGGGTTGCGCGCCAATGCTTCGGCAACGCGATCCTCACGCACCTTCAGCCCGGCAATCGCGCTGTCGGCCAGCAGGCGAGACACATTGGCCAGCAGGCCAATGCCATCCAGCAGGTTCACCGCGATCAGCGGCAGGGTGACATTGAGCTGGAAGTTGCCGGTCTGCCCGGCCACGGTGATCGCGGTGTGGTGGCCGATCACCTGCGCGCAGGCCATCACCGTCGCTTCCGGAATCACCGGGTTGACCTTGCCCGGCATGATCGAGCTGCCCGGCTGCAGCGCCGGCAGTTCGATCTCGCCCAGCCCGGCCAGCGGACCGGCGTTCATCCAGCGAAGATCGTTGGCGATCTTGATCAGCGCCACCGCCAGTGCATTGAGCTGGCCCGACAGTTCCACCGCGTCATCCTGCGCGGCCAGGCCCTCGAACTTGTTCTCGGCGCTGTCGAACTTGAACCCGGTCTGCTGCTTCAACGCCTTGGCCACCTGCGCGCCGAAGCGCGGGTCGGCATTGATGCCGGTACCGATGGCGGTGCCGCCCAGCGGCAGCCGGCGCACACGCTTGAGGCTGTCTTCGATGCGTTCCTGTGCCGAGGCCAGCTGTGCCGACCATGCGCCGAACTCCTGCTCGAAGGTCAGCGGCATCGCATCCATCAGGTGCGTGCGGCCGGTCTTGACCACCTTGCGCAGGCTGCGGCCCTTCTTGTCGAGGGTCTTGCGCAGGTGCACCAGCGCCGGCAGCAGCTGCTCATGTGCCGCCAGTACCGCCGATACGCGCAACGCGGTCGGGATCACGTCATTGGAGCTCTGCCCCTGGTTGACGTGGTCATTGGGGTGCACCGCGGTCTTGCCCGCCTTGCGGGCACGGTTGGCCAGGGTGGCGATGACCTCGTTGGCATTCATGTTCGAGGACGTGCCAGAACCGGTCTGGTAGACGTCGATCGGGAACTGCGCGTCCCAGGTGCCGGCGGCCACTTCGGCGGCAGCGGTCTGGATGGCCTTGGCCACGTTCTTGGGCAGATGGCCCAGCTCGGCGTTGACGCCAGCGGCAGCGCCCTTGACCAGGCCCAGGGCACGGATGAAACCGCGCGGCATGCGCTGGCCCGACACCGGGAAATTCTGCACGGCACGCTGGGTCTGCGCGCCCCACAGGGCGTCGGCAGGCACCTGCAGCTCGCCCATGCTGTCGTGTTCGATTCTGAAACCCTTGCTTGCAGCTCTGCTCATTGCATCAACTCCGCACTACTTCAGTTGGGGAAAGGGAAGCGGCGGCTGGCAGGGTGTCGCTTCCCGGGCTGGCGGCTGCGCCAACGATACTCCCTTGCCCGCAGCGTGGGATGACGAGGACGGGCCAGATCGTTCCGTCCGCAGGGCCGTGTTGTAGAGCCGAGCCCATGCTCGGCTGCCCGCGGGGCGCCGGATTCTCCGAAGCAGCCGAGCGTGGGCTCGGCTCTACAGGGCACGCCCCGCCGGCACGTCGTAGAATATCGGCCCCGCCGCTCGTCCCAGCCCTGCCGACATGTCCGATTCCGCCCTGCTCGCCCTGTCCCCGCTCGATGGCCGCTATGCCGGCAAGGTCGACGCCCTGCGCCCGATCTTCTCCGAGTACGGCCTGATCAAGGCCCGCATCACGGTCGAGGTGGAATGGCTGCTGGCCCTGGCCGCCGAGCCGGGCATCGTCGAACTGGCTCCGTTCTCCGACGCTGCCATCGCCCGCCTGCGCGCGCTGGCCGCCAGCTTCAGCCCGGCCCAGGCCGCGCGCGTGAAGGAGATCGAGCGCACCACCAACCATGACGTCAAGGCGGTGGAGTACTTCATCAAGGAACAGCTGAAGGACGACGCCGAGCTGGCCCCGGCGCTGGAATTCGTGCATTTCGCCTGCACCAGCGAAGACATCAACAACCTCAGCTACGGCCTGATGCTGGAACAGGCGCGCCGCGAGGTGCTGTTGCCGACCCTGGACGGCATCGCCAGCACCCTGCGCACCCTGGCCCACGCCGAGGCTGGCCAGCCGATGCTGTCGCGCACCCACGGCCAGACCGCCTCGCCGACCACCCTGGGCAAGGAGCTGGCCAACGTGGTCGCGCGCCTGGAGCGCCAGCGCCGGCAGATTGCCGCGGTCGAACTGACCGGCAAGATCAACGGCGCGGTGGGCAACTACAACGCCCACATCGCCAGCTACCCGGACGTGGACTGGCCAGCCTTCGCCGAGCGCTTCGTGACCGGCCTGGGCCTGGTGTTCAACCCGTACACCACGCAGATCGAGCCGCACGACAACATCGCCGAGATCGGTGATGCCGCACGCCGCGCCAACATCATCCTGATCGACCTGGCCCGTGACATCTGGGGCTACGTTTCGCTGGGCTACTTCAAGCAGCGCCTGAAGGAAGGCGAAGTTGGTTCGTCGACGATGCCGCACAAGGTCAACCCGATCGATTTCGAGAATGCGGAAGGCAACTTCGGCATCGCCAACGCGCTGTTCGAGCACTTCAGCGCGAAGCTGCCGATCAGCCGCTGGCAGCGTGACCTGACCGATTCCACCGTGCTGCGTGCGCTGGGCACCGCGTTCGGCCACAGCCAGGTGGCACTGGATTCGCTGGCCAAGGGCCTGGGCAAGCTGGAAGTGAACCCGCAGCGCCTGGATGCCGATCTGGACGCGGCCTGGGAAGTGCTGGCCGAGGCCGTGCAGACGGTGATGCGCCGCCACGGCCTGCCGAACCCGTACGAGCAGCTGAAGGCGCTGACCCGCGGCCAGGGCATCACCGCCGAGTCGATGCGTGCGTTCGTGCAGGGGCTGGAGCTGCCGGCGGATGCGAAGCAGCGCCTGCTGGAGATGACCCCGGGCAGCTACACCGGCCTGGCTGAGTCGCTGGCGAAGAAGATTTAAGGGGATTCCTTTGCGGCGGCGGCCGCGGGCGCTGCCTGCGGCAGGCAACGGCAACGGCAACGGCAATAGCAACGTCAAGAGCGGCTCTGGATTGCTGCTAGCTGGGTGGGGCGGGAGGGGCCAGCGGGACACGCCGTGAACCCATCCATGGGGGCTCGATGGCGCCATCCATGGCGCCAACGGTCCCGCTGGCCCCTCCCGCCCCACCTCTGGCAGATTCCCGGTGACGGATCGAAGAGCATTGGGTTGTCGGGACGGAATTTGAAAGAGGGACGCGGCTTCGCCGCGTCCCTCTTTGTTTGAGGGTCTTTTGTAGAGCCGAGCCCGTGCTCGGCTGCTTTTGGGCGTGGGCAACAGCAAGCCGAGCGTGGGCTCGGCTCTACAAGGGCATGAGCAAGCGCAGCGCGCGACCCGCTGGTGCCTTTGATCTTCTTCTTCCATTCCGTGGCGGGCCGCGCAGGAAACTGTCAGGGGCCGGGCGGGTGGGCTGCGCGGGGGTGTCCGCCGCATGGATGCGGCGGCCAAGCTTACAGGGACGTACTTGCAGCGTCCCCCGCGCAGCCCACCCGCCCGGCCAAACCCGGCTTTTGCTTTCAGCGACCAACCCAGACCCCGCCACGAGGGGCTCCGCCGTTGGCCGGACACCCCGCGACAAACCACCGCACGTGCGCAATCCCGACGAACGGCGGACAATGGAACCCTTGGCGGCTCGCCACGCCGCCCCTCCCGCTTTCCGCTGCAAGGATTCCCCCATGGCCGCCCGCAAGTCCTCCGCCCCCCTGATCGAAGTCACCGCCCGCCCTGGCCAGCCGCTCGGCATGGCGCCGGCCACCTTCCTGCGCGACTTCTGGCAGAAGCGCCCGCTGCTGATCCGCAATGCCTTTCCGGATTTCCAGACCCCGGTACAGCCGGAAGACCTGGCCGGGCTGGCCTGCGAGGAAGGTGTGCTGGCGCGCCTGATCGAGCACGACAAGGCCCAGGACGGCTGGCGCGTGCGCACCGGCCCGTTCCAGGAAGACGTGTTCCCCGCCCTGCCCGACCACGACTGGACCCTGCTGGTGCAGGACGTGGACAAGTGGGACCCGGACGTGCGCGCCCTGATCCAACACTTCAGCTTCCTGCCGCGCTGGCGCATGGATGACGTGATGATCAGCTTCGCCGCCACCGGCGGCTCGGTCGGCGCCCATGTCGACCAGTACGACGTGTTCCTGCTGCAGGCCCACGGCCACCGCCGCTGGCAGATCGATGCCAGCGAATCGATCAAGGGCAGGCAGCCGCCGCTGGGCTTCCGCCCGGACGTGGAGCTGAAGCTGCTGAAGGTGTTCAAGCCCACCCACGACTGGGTGCTGGCGCCGGGCGACATGCTGTACCTGCCGCCGAACGTGCCGCACCACGGCGTCGCCGAAGACCCCTGCCTGACCTTCTCGTTCGGCATGCGTGCGCCGTCTTCTGCCGAGCTGATCAGCGACTATCTGGACACCCTGATCGCCGATGCCGATGAGAACATCCGCTACCAGGATGCCGACCTGAAGGTGCCGGCCGACCCGAACGAAATCGACACGGTGGCGATGGCGCGGGTGATCACCGCCCTCAACGCCATCCGCATGAACGACCCGGACAAGCTGGGTGACTGGTTCGGCCGTTTCATCACCACCTACCGTGCAGCGGGCGAAGTGATGGCCCACCAGGCCGCGCCGGCCCCGGAGGAAGTGGTCCAGGCCCTGGCCTCGGGCATGCTGCTGCAGCGCCACCCGTGGGCCCGCCTGGCCTGGCGCCGGGCCAAGCGTGGCGCCAGCCTGTATGTCAGCGGCCAGGACTTCGCGCTGCCGGTGAAGGACGCGCAGCGCCTGGCCGGCGCCGAGCAGCTCGCCGCCGCCGCCTATCGCGGCCTGTCCGACAAGGGCCGTGCCGTGGTCCAGCAGCTGCTGGTCGGGGGTGTGTTCCAGCTGATCGACCCGAATGAGGTGTACGAGGCCGAAGACGAGGAAGACAGCGGGGATGCCGTGGTGCTCGGCGAGGTCGTCGAAGGCCGCGACCGCGTCGAGGCGATCGACGCCGACGCGGTGTCCGACGATGTCCACTCCGTGACCGTGCACGACGACGGTATCGAGGTCATCGTCAACTTCGAGGACGACGACGAAGACGACAGCACCGGCCGGGCCTGAGCCATCGTCATGATCCGGGTCCAGCAGGTCAGCCACGCCGACGCCCACGTTGCCATCCACGACGTGCGCCAACGCGTGTTCGTGCAGGAACAGGGCATCGCCGCCGAGCTGGAACGCGATGCGCTGGACCCGGTCAGTGCCCATGTGCTGGCGCTGGACAGTGACGGCCAGCCGGTCGGCACCGGCAGGCTGGCTCCGGACGGCCGCATCGGCCGCATGGCCGTGCTGGCCACCCATCGCAACAACGGGGTCGGCGAGGCCCTGCTGGCGGCCCTGGTCGAAGCCGGGCGCCGGCTCGGCCTGGCCGAACTGCACCTGCACGCCCAGCTGCCCGCGCGCGATTTCTATGCACGCCAGGGCTTCCTGCCCGAGGGCGAGGTGTTCGAGGAAGCCGGCATCGGACACCAGCAGATGCGCCGCCGGCTGGGCGTGGCCAGCGCCATCGACAGCCGCGCCGAGGCGGTGGCGATCACCACGGCCATCATCCACCGCGCCCGTCGCCAGCTGTGGCTGCACAGCCGCCAACTGGACCCGGGGCTGCTCGACGCGCCCCCGGTACAGTCCGCCCTGCGCCGCTTCGTCACCGCCCGCCACGACAAGCAGCTGCGGGTGATCGTGCACGACGCCGCCGCGATCGCGTCTGCCGGGTCGCCGCTGCTGGCGCTGGCCCAGCGCCTGCCCAGCGTGATCCAGTTCCGCGAGGTCAGCGATCCGGTCGACCGCGCGCTGGCCTCGGCCTGCCTGCTCAACGATGCGGGCGACTTCTACTTTCGTCTGATCGGCCATCGCCTCGACGGCGAGGCCGGCATCGCGCTGCCAGCACGTTCGCAGCCGTTCGAGCAGCAATTGCAGCGTGTCTGGGACCGTTCACGCGTCTGCAGCGAACTGCGTGCGCTCGGCATCTGAGTCGGCACAGCCGACCGAACCTGTCTGGAACCGGCACCGGCGGACGCGGGATACCTGTGGTGGTGCCCCTTCGTGTCCGGTTGGGGGTACAATTTGGCTGTTTGAACGCGCCCGCGCAGGGCTATTCATCTTCCTGCCGGGTCCTTCTGAAGCCATACCCCACAAAGCGAATCAACACCCTCCATCGTGGACAATCAACTGAAGCAGTTTGCGCAATCTTCGCAACTCGCCGGCGGCAACGCCTCCTATGTCGAGGACCTGTACGAGCAGTACCTGGTCTCCCCGGATAGTGTCGATCCCAAATGGAAAACCTACTTCGACGGCTTCAAGGGCCGCGAAGCAGGTGACATTCCGCACTCGGCCGTCATCTCCCACATTGCGGACGCGGCCAAGGATGCGCTGAAGGCCGGTACCGGTAACGGTGCAGGCGACGAGCGCGAGCGCAATGTCGGTCGTCTGATCACCGCCTACCGTTCGCGCGGCCACCTGGACGCCCGCCTCGATCCGCTGGGCCTGGCCGCACCGGTCAACACCCCGGATCTGGGCCTGCCGTTCCACAGCCTGTCCGATGCCGACCTCAACAGCGAGTTCAGCACCGGCGGCGTCGGCGGCCAGCCGCGCATGAAGCTGCGCGACCTGCTGGCACGCCTGAAGGCGACCTACACCGGCTCGATCGGTGCGGAGTTCATGCACATCTCCGAGGTCGAGCAGCGCCAGTGGATCTACAAGAAGCTGGAAGCGGCCGGTGGCAACTACCAGCTGGACGCTGACACCCAGCGCCGCACCCTGGAGCGCCTGACTGCGGCCGAAGGCCTGGAGCGCTACCTGCACACCAAGTACGTCGGCCAGAAGCGGTTCTCGCTGGAAGGCGGCGATTCGCTGATCCCGATGATGGACACCATCATCCGCAACGCCGGCAAGGATGGCGTCAAGGATGTGGTGATCGGCATGGCCCACCGTGGCCGCCTGAACGTGCTGGTCAACACCCTGGGCAAGAACCCGCGCAAGCTGTTCGACGAGTTCGAAGGCAAGTTCGAGCACGACGAGCACGCCTCGGCCGGCGACGTGAAGTACCACATGGGCTTCTCCGCCGACGTCGCCACCGATGGCGGCCCGGTGCACCTGGCGCTGGCGTTCAACCCGTCGCACCTGGAAATCGCCGACCCGGTCGTGGCCGGTTCCGTGCGCTCGCGCCAGGAGCGCCGCAAGGACACCGCGCGCAAGCAGGTCATGCCGATCCTGATCCACGGCGACGCGGCCTTCTCCGGCCAGGGCGTGGTCATGGAACTGTTCCAGATGTCGCAGGCCCGCGGCTTCGCCGTCGGCGGCACCGTGCACATCGTGGTCAACAACCAGGTCGGCTTCACCACCTCCAACCCGCTGGATACGCGTTCCACGCGCTATGCCACCGACGTGGCGAAGATGATCGCCGCGCCGGTGCTGCACGTGAACGGCGATGACCCGGAAGCAGTGGTGTTCGCCGCACAGCTGGCCTTCGAGTTCCGCCAGACGTTCGCCAAGGACGTGGTCATCGACCTGATGTGCTACCGCCGCTGGGGCCACAACGAGGCCGACGAACCGGCGATCACCCAGCCGCTGATGTACCAGGTGATCCGCAAGCACCCGACCACCCGCGAGATGTACGCCGAGCAGCTTGAAAAGGCGGGCGTGATCGCCGCCGGCGCCGGCAAGGCGATGGTCGATGCCTACCGCGAGAAGCTGGACGCCGGTGAAGTGACCACCGAGCTGGCCAAGGTCGAGAAGACCCCGCCGAGCAGCCCGCTGTTCGTCGATTGGCCGAAGCTGCTGGAAGGCAAGCTGTCCGACCCGGTCTCGACCAAGGTCGAGAAGAACAAGCTGGTCGAGCTGGCCAAGCTGATCAACACCATTCCCGATGAAGTGCAGCTGCACTCGCGCGTGGCCAAGGTCTATGACGACCGCCGCAAGATGGCCGCCGGCGAGATCCCGGGCGACTGGGGTTTTGCCGAGAACCTGGCCTACGCCACCCTGCTCGACGAAGGCCATGCACTGCGCCTGGTCGGCCAGGACGTGGGCCGCGGTACGTTCACGCATCGCCACGCGATCCTGCACGACCAGAAGACCGACAACTACTACATGCCGCTGCGGCAGCTGGTGGATTCGCCGGAGAAGGCCACCGTCATCGATTCGCTGCTGAGCGAAGAAGCGGTGATGGCCTACGAGTACGGCTTCTCCACCACCGATCCGAACACGCTGTGCATCTGGGAAGGCCAGTTCGGCGACTTCGCCAACGGTGCCCAGGTGGTGATCGACCAGTTCATCGCCGCCGGTGAAGCCAAGTGGGGCCGCATTTCCGGCCTGACCCTGCTGCTGCCGCATGGCTATGAAGGGCAAGGCCCGGAACACAGCTCGGCGCGCCTGGAGCGCTTCCTGCAGCTGTGCGCGCTGGAGAACATGCTGGTGGTCGTGCCGTCGACCCCGGCCCAGGCCTTCCACATGCTGCGTCGCCAGCTGCACATGACCACCCGCAAGCCGCTGGTGGTGATGTCGCCGAAGTCGCTGCTGCGCCACAAGCTGGCCGTGTCGACCCTGGACGAGCTGGCCAACGGCGAGTTCCAGCACCTGATCGGCGACGCCAACGCAGACGCCAAGAAGGTCAAGCGCGTGGTGCTGTGCTCGGGCAAGGTCTATTACGACCTGCTGGAGGACCAGATCAAGCGTGGCCAGGACGACGTGGCGATCATCCGCGTGGAGCAGCTGTATCCGTTCCCGCGTGCGCTGCTGGCGGCCGAACTGAAGAAGTACGGCAAGGCCACCGACGTGGTGTGGACGCAGGAAGAACCGCAGAACCAGGGCGCGTGGTACCAGATCCGCCACCATCTGCAGTTCTGCCTGGCCGATGGCCAGAACCTGCACTACGCCGGTCGCGCACGTTCGGCCTCGCCGGCTGCCGGTCACATGGCTGACCACGTCCGCGAGCAGCAGCAGCTGATCGCCGACGCACTGGTCAACCCGTTCAACGACACGTTCGCTGAATAATCCTCCCCCTATTTAGAAGACAAACCAGGAAGCTCCCGCAATGGCCACCGAAGTCAAAGCCCCGGTACTGCCCGAATCCGTCGCCGACGGCACCATCGCCACCTGGCACAAGAAGGTGGGCGACGCCGTCAAGCGCGACGAAAACCTGCTTGACCTGGAAACCGACAAGGTCGTCCTGGAAGTGCCGTCGCCGGTCGACGGCGTGCTGAAGGAAATCAAGTTCGCCGAAGGCTCGACCGTGACCTCCAGCCAGGTCGTGGCGATCATCGAGGAAGGCGCCGTTGCAGCTGCTCCGGCACCGACCGCCGAGGCCGCTCCGGCCGCTGCTCCGGCCGCCGCCGCTCCGGCTCCGGCCGCTGCCGCTGCGCCGGCCCCGGCCGCCAAGTCGGCCGCCGATGCGCTGCCGCCGGGCGCCCGCTTCACCGCCATCACTGAAGGCGTGAACCCGGCCGATGTCGACGGCACCGGCCGTCGCGGCGCGGTCACCAAGGAAGACATCGTCAACTTCGCCCGCAACGGCGGCGCCGGCAAGGCCGGTGGCGCACGCCCGGAAGAGCGCGTGCCGATGACCCGCATCCGCAAGCGCATCGCCGAGCGCCTGATGGAGTCGAAGAACTCCACCGCGATGCTGACCACCTTCAACGAAGTCGACCTGTCCAAGGTGTCGGCGGCGCGCAAGGAACTGCAGGACGAGTTCGTCAAGGCACACGGCATCAAGCTGGGCTTCATGAGCTTCTTCGTGAAGGCCGCCGCCAACGCGCTGCAGCGCTTCCCGCTGGTCAACGCCTCGATCGACGGCGACGACATCATCTATCACGGCTACTCGGACATCTCGATCGCCGTCTCGACCGAGAAGGGCCTGGTCACGCCGGTGCTGCGCAACGTCGAGCGCATGTCGTTCGCCGACATCGAGAAGACCATCGCCGACTACGCCAAGAAGGCCCGTGACGGCAAGCTGGGCCTGGAAGAACTGCAGGGCGGCACCTTCACCGTGACCAACGGCGGCACCTTCGGTTCGCTGCTGTCGACCCCGATCATCAACCCGCCGCAGAGCGCCATCCTGGGCATGCACGCCATCAAGGAGCGTCCGATCGCCCAGAACGGCCAGGTCGTGATCGCGCCGATGATGTACCTGGCGCTGTCCTACGACCACCGCATCATCGACGGCAAGGACTCGGTGCAGTTCCTGGTGGACATCAAGAACCAGCTGGAAAACCCGGGCCGCATGCTGTTCGGCCTGTAAGACACCTCCCGCCCCTCCGCGCCTGCGCGGAGGGGTTCTGGTAATGCATCAAGGAATAATTCAATGGCTGAACAATTCGACGTCGTCGTCATCGGTGCCGGCCCGGCCGGTTACCACGCTGCCATCCGCGCGGCCCAGCTGGGCCTGAAGACCGCCTGCATCGATGCAGCGCTGGGCAAGGACGGCAAGCCGGCCCTCGGCGGCACCTGCCTGCGCGTGGGCTGCATCCCGTCCAAGGCGCTGCTGGATTCCTCGCGCCAGTTCTGGAACATGGGCCACATCTTTGGCGACCACGGCATCAGCTTCAAGGATGCCAAGATCGACGTCGAGGCGATGGTTGGCCGCAAGGACAAGATCGTCAAGCAGTTCACCGGCGGCATCGGCATGCTGTTCAAGGCCAACAAGGTCGCCGCCTACTACGGCTTCGGTGAACTGCAGCCGGGCAACGTGGTCAAGGTCACCCAGCATGACGGTTCCATCGTCGAGCTGAAGGGCACCAACGTCATCATCGCGGCCGGTTCGGATTCGATCGAACTGCCGTTCGCCAAGTTCGACGGCGAGACCATCGTCGACAACGTTGGCGGCCTGGACTTCACCGAAGTGCCGAACCGCCTGGCGGTGATCGGCGCCGGCGTGATCGGCCTGGAACTGGGCAGCGTGTGGAAGCGCCTGGGCGCTGAAGTCACCATCCTGGAAGCCATGCCGGAGTTCCTGGCGGCTGCCGATGCCGAAGTGGCCAAGGCGGCTGCCAAGGAATTCAAGAAGCAGGGCCTGGACATCAAGCTCAATGCCAAGGTCTCCAAGACCGAGATCACCGGCAAGGGCAAGAAGAAGGAAGTCATCGTCACCTACACCGACGCGGAAGGCGAAAAGACCCTGACCGTGGACAAGCTGCTGGTGGCCGTTGGCCGTCGCGCCGCCACCAAGGGCCTGCTGGCCGAAGGCACCGGCGTCAAGATCAACGAGCGCGGCCAGATCGAAGTCGATGCGCACTGCCACACCGGCGTCAACGGTGTGTGGGCAGTCGGCGACTGCGTGCGCGGCCCGATGCTGGCGCACAAGGGCTTCGAGGAAGGCATCGCGGTCGCTGAGCTGATCGCCGGCCTGCCGGGCCACGTCAACTTCGACACCATCCCGTGGGTCATCTACACCGAACCGGAACTGGCCTGGGTCGGCAAGACCGAAGCGCAGCTGAAGGCCGAAGGCATTCCGTACAAGGCCGGCAGCTTCCCGTTCGCCGCCAACGGCCGTGCCGTGGCGATGATCGAGCCGGCAGGCTTCGTGAAGATCCTGGCCCATGCCGAAACCGATCGCATCCTCGGCATGCACCTGGTCGGCGCCAACGTCTCCGAGCTGGTGCACGAAGGCGTGCTGACCATGGAGTTCAGCGGTTCGGCCGATGACCTGGCCCGCATCTGCCACGCCCACCCGTCGCTGTCGGAAGTGGTCCACGACGCGGCGATGGCGGTCAGCAAGCGCGCCATCCACAAGGCGAACTGATCGGCATCATGGTAGGTGCCGACCGTTGGTCGGCACTCACCTGCAGACGAAAAACCCCGCCCCGGCGGGGTTTTTTGTTGCCCGTTTCCCTGTAGCGCCGAGCCCACGCTCGGCTGCCCTGCAAAGGCCGCCGGGCATGGGCCCGGCCCTACACCTTTCCAGCAGGCTTCTTCGGTGGATCCTCACAGACCCTGTGCTGTACCACCGTATCGCCGGCCTTCCATTGCTTGACCACCCGGCAGCGCGCCTCGGCTTTCGGCGCAGGGACCGCCGCTGCATTGGCTTCGTCAGCCGCAGCGCTCTGCTCGCGCTCCAGCCACGCCGACGGGGGTGCCGGGGGTGCGGCCAGCACCGGGCCTGGCAACAGGACCAGACCGGCCAGCAGCACCCTCCTCATGCGGGAACCGCCCGGCCGCCAAGCAACCGCGCCGGCAGCATGAACAGCGCGCGCAGGAAGGCGAACAACGCCGAGAAGGTGATGCCGACCAGGCGGAACGGCAGGCTCAGCAGCCACACGAACGGCCACGCGATCAGGGCGAGGATCGCCAGCGGCCAGCACAGCACGAACAGCAGGCACCACACACCGAGCGCGAACAGGGTCTTCATCACGGTCTCCTTGGGGCGGCACCCTGCCGCCTGCGGACACCTTGGCGCCCCGCCCTCGCCGCCGGCAAACGGTTTGCGACGAAACCCGGGCTGGGGGCGATGAAATCCGGTGCAGCTCCTGTAGAGCCCAGCCCACGCTCGGCTGCGCTTCGTTGCGATCACAGAAGACCCGCGCTGCGCGCGACAGCCGAGCGTGGGCTCGGCTCTACAGGAGCTGCACCGCGCCCGGGCGGCCATGGACCACCTGGAATCGCGCCGCGGTACGCACTGCGGCATCCGGGCGCAGCACGCTGTCGGCGAAGCGGAGCTCGGCGTCCACGGTCTGCCGGTTCAGCTGCAGCTTCCACCAGCCGCGGCGGTCGCCGTCGAAATAGCGGATATGCGGGTTCTGCGGAATCGATGGCCCGTAGTACGGCCCGTACGGCGTGTCGTCGCCGCCACTGCTGATCGCCGGGGCGATGAATTCGGTGGCCACGACTGGCGCACTGGCCGCGTCGAAATCCAGCTTCAGGTCGTTGACGAAGGTGGAATGCCAGTCGCCGCCCAGCACGATGGCATTGCCCTGCCCGCCCGCCTGCATCGCCTGCAGCAGACGCCTGCGTGCGGCGGGATAGCCATCCCACGCGTCGTTCCAGAAGCGCTCGCGTGGCGTGCCGCCGTCCAGCCGCAGCTGCGCCATCAGCAGCTGCTGCACCACCACGTTCCAGCGCGTGCCCTGCGCGGCGGCCATCGACTGCGTGAACCACGCTTCCTGCCCCGTGCCGAGCATGCTCATGCGTGGATCCAGCGCCGCTTCGCAGCGCGGTGACTCGCCCACACCGCAGGGATTGGCCGGGCGGAACTGGCGGCAGTCGAGCAGGGTGAGCTGTGCCAGATCGCCGTAACGCAGGCGCCGGTGCACGCGCAGGCCGCCATTGCCCGCAGGCGTGCTGCGCATCGGCAGATGTTCGTAGAACGCGCGGTAGGCCGCCGCGCGGCGAACGATGAAGTCCTCAATCGACACGCCGGGCTTCTCCGGATGGATGCCCGAGTAGTCGTTCTGCACCTCGTGATCGTCCCAGATCACCGCGAAGGCGTGTGCGGCATGGGCTGCCTGCAGATCCGGGTCGAGCTTGTACAGCGCGTACTGGTCACGGTAGCGCTCCAGGCTCACCGTCTCGCCACTGAAACGCGCCGCGTCCAGCGTGCTGCCACGCACGTTCTGCAGCGGGCTGTATTCGTACATGTAGTCGCCGGCATGCAGCACGAGGTCGACATCGCTCCGTGCGATATCACGCAGCACCGGGTAGTAGCCGCTGTTCCAGGCCTGGCAGGTGCACAGGGCCAGCCGCAGCTGCTGCAGCTGCGTGTCCGGTAGCGACGCGGTGCGGAAGTGGCCGACCGCGCTTTCCTCATCGCCATCGCAGGCGAAGCGGTAGTAGTAGTCGCGGCCCGGGCGCAGGCCATTGACCTCCACGTGCACCGAATGGGCCAGCTCCGGCACCGCGGCAGCGACGCCCCGCTGTACCAGCCGGCGCATGCCGGCGTCTTCGGCCACGAACCAGCGCACCGGCACCGCCCGCGACGGCATGCCGCCGCCGTTGAGCGGGTCCGGCGCCAGCCGCGTCCACAACACGGCCCCCTGTGGATCCGGATCACCGGCGGCGACACCAAGGGTGAACGGATCACGCCCCAGCCGCGGCCGTGGGCCGGCCGTGGCCAGCCCCGGCATCGCCGCCAGCGCGATCGCCGCCCCCGTGCCCTGCCACGCCATGCGCAGCAGGCGACGACGGCGTTCCGGATCCACAGGCCCGCGCATCAGAAGCGCACGGTGGCGGTGGCCATCACCTGGCGCGGCGCGCCGACCTGCATGGTCGCCAGGCTGCGGGTCGGGTCGGCGGCGTAGGTGCCGTTGGTGTTGATCGAAGACAGGTAGCGCTTGTCCGTCAGGTTGGTCAGGTTAAGCGCCATGGTCAGGTTCTGCGCCGGGCCCAGCGCGCCGAAGTCATAGGCCACGGAGGCATTGACCAGCCAGTAGCTCGGCACCGACTCGTCGTTGGTATAGGTCACGTAGCGCTTGCCGACGTGGTTGGCCGACAGGCGCATGTCCCAAGGGCCCGGGGTCCAGGCCAGGGTGCTGGCGAACATCCATTCGGGGGTGTCGACGGTCTTCTTGCCGCGGGTCGGCACCACGCCATTGTTCACGTAGTCGTTGTCGTAGGTGCTGTCATTCCAGGACAGCGCGTTGGACCAGGCCAGGTCCTGCATCGGCTTCAGCTGCAGTGTCGCCTCGGCGCCGCGGCTGGTCACCGAACCGACGTTGGAGAACAGCGCCGGGCAGCCGAGGATGCCCACGCACTGGGCGATCGCCAGCAGGCGGTTGTCGAACTTGACGTCGTACACCGCAACCGAGGCTTCATAGCCCTTCCCGTAGCCGCGCCAGCCCAGTTCCAGGGTGCGTGACTGTTCCGGCTTCAAGTCCTGCGCGCTGGCATCGAACGCCGCCTGCGGCACGTTGAACGGGCTGCCCACGCCCAACGCGTAGGCGGCGATGTTCCTGGCGAACGAACCGAAGATCTCGTTGCCTTCGTTGAGCTTGAAGTTGAAACCCGCCTGAGGCAGCAGGCCCTTCTTCGAAGTCAGGCTGCTGTTGTTGGCATAGCTGCCCAGTGGCGTGCGCACGCGGGTGCGGGTGTGCGGCGACTTCGCACCGATGTCGATGGTCAGCCGGTCATCGAACAGGCGGAAGCGGTCCTGCATGTAGAACTGGCGGGTAATGGTGGTGTAGCGCTGGTGCCACACGCGCTGGTCCGGGTTGCGCAGGAAGAAGTCATCGGTGACCGGGCCGTCGATGTAGTAGAAGTTGCGCTGCACGCTGTGGCCGTTGTCCTCGTACCAGAGGCCGGCTTCCAGGTCGTGGCCGCCGACGTTCCAGGTGAACGCCGAGGTCACGCCGGTACGGTCGATCGCGTACTCGGTGGTGCGGATCGAGATCGGAATCTCGCGACTGGTGCCCGGGTTGGATGGATTGGACGGGCTGAACCAGTGGCCCTGGCCACGGTTGCTGTGGTTGTAGACGTTGACCTTCAGCCGCATCGACTCGTTCAGGCCGAAATCGCCGGCGATGCTGGACAGGTCATCGTTGCGCAGGCCGTGGCCGGAGTAGTACGCATCCCAGGGGCTGTTGACGCCGCCCGTGAACCTGCCGCGCGCGGCGGCGACGGCACGATCCCAGTCCGGCGCGTAGTTGTCCCAGTCCCAGCCAAGGCGATCGATCATCTCCAGCGACAGGTCCTGGTAGTCCGTCTCGACGCGGCGCGAGGCGTTGAACAGCGCGGTGATCCTGCTGTCCGTTCCGAAATTGTAGGTGGCCTTGCCGTTGAACTGTTTCAGCTCCTGCGAGCCCTTGCCCTTCCACTTGTCGCCTTCGGAGTACACGCCGGACAGATAGGCCGCAAAGCCCTGGTGCTCACCGGTCTCCAGGCGCGCATAGCTGCGCCGCGCGCTGTCGCTGCCGAAGCCCTGCGCCAGCACCACGCCGTACTCGGTGGACGGATCGATCGAATAGAACTGGAACACGCCACCGAGGTTGCTGGTGGACGGCGTACCCAGCGCGCCGATGCCGGTGGACACTTCGGCTCCGCCCAGGTTCTCGCTGATCACGGCACGGCTGATGTGCAGGCCGTTGCTGTTGCCATAGGCCATGTTGCCCAGCGGGATGCCATCGAGCGTGTAGCCCAGGCGGCTCTGGTTGAAGCCACGCAGGCTGATGGTGGTGGACCATTCGTAGGCGCCGGTGGCATCGGCCGACTCGAAGTGAACGCCCGGCTTGCTGGCCAGCAGCTTCAGCGGGTTCGCACCGGGCGGCAGGATCTTCATGTCCTCGGCGGTCACGCGCTGCACCTGGCGGGCTTCGCCGCGGCCGATCACCGAGATCGAATCGAGGGTGGTCGCCGACGGCGCGTCGGGGGCGGGGGCGGGTTCAGCGGCAGCGAGCGACGGCAGCGAAGCACAGACCAGCAGGGCCAGCAGATTGCGGCGATGCGAAGCGTGGGACGACATGGAGGTGGATTCCTTGGGCACGCTGGACGCCGAAGGGCGGCGTCGAAGGGCAGCAGCGGCGGAATCGTAGAAGCGGCGGGTTACATGTCATTTACACGCCACATGCGGAATCCTTGCGTTCCGAATGGTTTACCGCCCGGAAGGCGATTGCCGGCCAGCGGCCGGCATGGCCGTTATTCGAACGAGCCGACCGAATCGTGGGCCAGGTTGTCGAAGCGGGTGTACTCGCCGAAGAACTTCAGCTTGCACGAGCCGGTCGGGCCACCACGGTGCTTGCCGATGATGATCTCGGCCAGGCCCTTGTCCGGCGAGTTTTCCTTGTTGTAGTAGTCGTCGCGGTAGATGAACACGATCATGTCCGCGTCCTGCTCGATTGCGCCCGACTCGCGAAGGTCGGCCATCACCGGGCGCTTGTCGGTACGCGTTTCCAGCGAGCGGTTGAGCTGTGACAGCGCGATCACCGGCACATTCAATTCCTTGGCCAGGCCCTTCAACGAACGCGAGATCTCCGAGATTTCGGTCGCGCGGTTTTCGCTGTTGCCGGGCACGCTCATCAGCTGCAGGTAGTCGATCACGATCAGGCCGAGGTCATGCTCGCGCTTGAGGCGGCGGCACTTGGAGCGCAGCACTTCCGGCGACACGCCCGGCGTATCGTCGATGAAGATCTTGGTTTCCTTCAGCATCTTGATCGCGCTGGTGACGCGGCTCCAGTCCTCGTCTTCCAGCTGGCCGGTACGCAGGCGCTGCGCGTTGATGCGGCCATTGGAGGAAATCAGGCGCATCGCCAGCTGCGATGCCGACATTTCCATCGAGAACACCGCCACGCCCTTCTTCGACTTGATCGCCGCGTACTCGGCGATGTTCAGCGCGAAGGTGGTCTTGCCCATGGCCGGGCGCGCGGCGAGGATGATCAGATCGGTCGGCTGCAGGCCGGCGGTCATCGCATCGAAATCGGTGTACCCGGTCGGCAGGCCGGTGATGTTGCCGCCGTTCTCGAAGCGGTTGCGCAGCTCCTCGAATGCATCCTTCAGCGCACCGGGCATGGCCACGAAATCGGTGCGACCACGTGCGCCCTGTTCGGCAATGGCGAACACGCTCTTTTCCGCCGAGGCCAGCAGCTCGCTGCTGTCGCGGCCTTCGGGCTGGAAACCGTCGTTGACGATGTCGGTGCCCACCTGGATCAGCTGGCGCAACACTGCCTTGTCACGCACGATCTCGGCGTAGGCCACGATGTTGGCAGCCGACGGCGTGGTACTGGCCAGTTCGATCAGGTAGGCGCCGTCGCCCACCAGTTCCATCTTGCCCTGCGACTCGAACCACTCGCCCAGGGTCACCGCATCGAACGGACGCTCGCGCTCGGACAGCTCGCGGATCGCCCGATAGATCATCTGGTGGTCGCGACGGTAGAAGTCGCCTTCGGTCAGCTGGTCATTGACCCGGTCATACGCTTCGGGCGCCAGCATCAGCCCCCCCAGCACCGCCTGCTCGGCTTCCACCGAATGCGGCGGTACCCGCAACTGGTCGATGCGCGACTCGTCGCGATCGCGATCGAAGCCATCACCGCGCTCTCTGCGGTTGGAACGGAAGCCGGGACGAGCGGACATGCTGCGGTGTTTCCTGCAAAAGTGGGCCAGACGAGTGTAGGCATGCGCCGACCCCGGCGACCATGGACAAGCCTGTGGATAAGCCGTGGAGAAACGGGGGATATCCGCCGGCGCCTGGCCAGACTGGCGTGGGGGCGTCGCACTGCCTGCGACAGGCGCCATTGCGGCACCCGAGCGGAGCATTATCGCAGATCAGGCGCCACGGGTCGGAGCCCGTCGCTGCGCGTCAGGATCCGACCCCGGGCGTGGTTGGGGTCGGATCCCTCTGCGACGCAGAACTCCGACCCCGCAGGCGTCAATCGCCCTTGACGTGCACCGCGATCAGCGCCAGGAACCGGTCCACGTAGCCCTGCAGGAACTTCTGCGTGCCCTCGTTGTGGATCGTGCCGTCGGCATCGATCAGGCCCTCCTTGAAGTGGATGAACGCCTCGGGCTGCCCAAGCACATGCATGTCCAGGAAGGCCAGGGTGTTGCGCAGGTGCTGCTGGGCCACGGCGGTACCGATCTGGCCGATGGAGGCGCCGATCACCGCCGCCGGCTTGCCGACAAACGCACTGTCACCGTAGGGACGCGAGCCGATATCGATGGCGTTCTTGAGCACGCCCGGCACCGACCGGTTGTATTCGGGGGTGACGAACAGCACCGCGTCGGCGGCGCGCACCTGGTCCTTCAGCCGGGTACCCTGCGCCGGGTACTGCGCGTCGAAGTCCTGGTCATACAACGGCAGGTCGCCGATCTGCACGTACTGGAAGCGTGCGCGATCACCGGCGATCTTCTCCAGCGCATGGGCCAGCTTGCGGTTGCACGAGTCCTTGCGCAGGCTGCCGACGAACACGGCGATGGTGGGGACGGACATCGGGACATACTCCTCATGGTGCGGGAGGCCCAGCCTAGTCGCCGGGCCCGTGCAGGCCGGTGAAGATCAGCCGCCCACAATGCCTGCGCGCACCTGCCGCCAATGCGCCTGCCAGGCCTGGAACATCAGCACGTTCCACAGATGGGTATGCCACTTGCGCTGCCCTCCCAGGAACTGCTGCCACAGCGGCTGCACCGCCGCCGCCGACAGCACGCCCTCACGCTCCAGCCGCGCCGGCTGCAGCAGGTCCTCGGCCCAGGGCCGCAGGTCGCCTTTCAGCCAGTCACTGACCGGCGCGCCGAAACCGCGCTTGGGACGGTGCACCATCGAATGCGGCACGTAACGGCCCAGCACGCGCTTGAGCAGCACCTTGCTGGTGGTCTCGCTGCGCTTGAAGCCCAGCGGCAGCGACCAGGCGAACTCGGCCACCCGCCAGTCCAGCAGCGGTGCGCGCGCCTCCAGGCTGACCGCCATCGAGGTGCGGTCGACCTTGCACAACAGATCGTCCGGCAGGTAGGTCACGAAATCGGCCAGCATCATCGCGTCGGCCGGCGTACCCGCGCCGTGCAGCGGATCGGCCAGGTCGTAGAAGCTGCCGGCGGCCCGCGCGCCGGTCACCGCCGCGGCCGGGTCGCGCCAGCGCGAGATGCGGTTGCGGTAGACGTCGCCGATGCCACGCGCACCGGTCTCGGCCAGCAGCGCGGCCAGGCCGCCGGTGCGCGAGGCTTCGCCCTGCTGCTGCGCACGCGCGCCCATCCAGCGCCGCAGCGGCCCCGGCACGCGGCCGAGCATCTGCCAGTTGCGCAGCGCGCGTACATACCGGGTATAGCCGAAGAACAGCTCATCGCCACCGTCACCAGACAGCGCCACGGTCACGCCCTGCCGCGCCAGCCGGGCGACCAGCGCGGTCGGCACCTGCGACGCGTCGGCAAAAGGCTCATCGAACATCGCCGGCAACTGCGGCACCACCGCCAGCGCGTCGGCGCCGCTGACGTACAACTCGGTATGGTCACAGCCCAGGTGGGCCGCCAGCTCCCGGGCCAGCGGCGCCTCGTCATGTCCCGAATCGGTGAAGCCGATGCTGAAGCTGTGCACCGGCTGCCCGCTCTGGGCCTGCATCAGCGACGCCACCAGTGAGGAATCGGTGCCACCAGACAGGAATACGCCGACCGGCACGTCGGCCACCATGCGTAGCGCCACCGCGTCGCGCAGCAGCGTGTCCAGCTGTTCCTCGGCGTCCTCGATGCGGCCCTGGAAGGGTGCGGCCAGCGCCGCCTGCATGCGCGCGCGCGCATCCCAGTACGGCCGCTGTGCCTGTTCCGGACGATGCGCGGATGCGCCGGCAGCGACGGCCGCCGCGTCCAGGCGCAACACCCGGCCCGGCATCAGCTTGTAGCAGCGCTGGTGGATGCTGTGCGGCGCCGGGATGTAATCCAGCCGCAGCAGCGAGGTGAGCGCATCGCGGTCGATGTCGTTGTCGAACGCCGGGTGCTGCCAGAGCGCCTTCAGTTCCGAACCGAACACCAGCGTGTCGCCGGCCCAGCCGTAGTACAGCGGCTTCTTGCCGACGCGATCGCGGGCCAGCCACAGGCAACGCTCCTGGCGGTCCCACAGCGCGATGGCGAACATGCCGTTGCAGCGCTGCAGGGTGTCTTCCACGCCCCATTGCAGGATCGCCGCCAGCAGTACTTCGGTATCGGAATGGCCGCGGAAGGCATGCCCCAGCAGCTCCAGTTCCTCGCGCAGGGCGGCGAAGTTGTAGACCTCGCCGTTGTAGGCCATCACGTAGCGGCCGTCGGCCGAGGCCATCGGCTGGTGGCCCAGCGGGGACAGGTCGAGGATGCTCAGGCGGCGATGCGCCAGCGCGATGCCCGCCTCGGCATCGACCCAGCTGCCGCCATCATCGGGCCCGCGGTGGTGCAGCGCCTGGCCCATGGCCAGGGCCTGCGCCTGCAGCGCCTCGGCCGACGCCAGCGGCGCCGGCAACAACATTCCCGCCAATCCACACATGCATCAGGGTTCCTGCGCCAGGTCGAGGGCGGCGCCAATCACCGCATTGTCGCTTGGAAGCCCGAACATTGCTGCCCCCGCCAGTGGCGTGTAGGTGTCGGCACCGCAGACCCGGCGCAACGGCAGATGGCCGAACCCGGCCTCGACCAGCGCGGTGACCACGCCCTCGCCCACCCCGCCGCTGTGGCGGCCTTCATCCAGCACCAGCACCCGCCGTGCGCTGGCGGCCTGGGCAGCGATGAAACCGGCGTCCAGCGGTACCAGCCAGCGCAGGTCGACCACCCGCACCTGCCAGCCCAGCTGCTGCTCGATCGCCCGCGATGCGCGCAATGCCATCGGCACGCCGTTGCCATAGGTATAGATCACCAGATCGCCGGCCTCCGGCGCATAGACCCGGCCCTCCCCCGGCACCAGCGACTGGCCCTGTGCGGGGAAGTCGAACAGCCACTGGCCATCGCCGGCTTCGTGCAGGTCCTTGCTCATGTACAACGCGATCGGCTCCAGGAACACCGCCACGCGCCCATCCACCCGCGCCAGTGCGGCCAGCGTGCGCAGCATCATCACCGCATCGTCGCCACGCGACGGGCAGCCCACCACCAGCCCCGGGATGTCGCGCAACGCGGTGATCGAGTTGTCGTTGTGGAAGTGGCCACCGAAGCCCTTCTGGTACCCCAGCCCGGCCACCCGCACCAGCATCGGGTTGCGGTACTGGTCGTTGGAGAAGAACTGCAGCGAACACGCTTCGCCGCGCACCTGGTCGATGGCGTTGTGCAGATAGGCCAGGTACTGGATCTCCGGAATCGGCAGCATGCCCAGGTTGGCCAGGCCCTGAGCCATGCCCAGGATCATGGTCTCGTCCAGCAGGGTGTTGAACACCCGGCGTGGGCCGAAGCGGCGCAGCAGATCCTTGGTGACGGTGTAGACACCGCCCTTCTGTGCGACGTCCTCACCGAACAGCAGGCTCTGCGGATACTTCGCCAGCAGTTCCTGCAGGGCATGGTTGATCTGGATCGCGAGGTGGCGTGGCGCCTGCCGTTCGGGCAACGCCTCCGCACCGCCATACAGCGCTTCACGCGTTCCGGCGGGCACCTCGCGCCGTGCTTCGGCCTGCACCGCAGCCGGCGTATAGGGCGCAAGCGGCTCCATCACTTCCCGCAGCGACTGCAGCTTCGGCCGTCCTTCGGCATCGGCGGCGGCGGCCATGCAGCGCGCGCGCATCGTCTCGTAGGCCACCTCGATGGCGGCCGCATCCATCCAGCCCGATTCCATCGCGATCTGTGCCGAGCGCAGCAGCGGATCCTGCGCCTCGGCCGCGCACAGCTCGGGCAACGCGCGCCATTCCACCTCGAAGTCGGTGCCGGCGTGCCCCATCAGGCGCGTGGTGCGCAGATGCAGGAAGGTCGGCCGCCGCGTACGCCGGCAGTGCTCCACCGCCGCCTGCACCTGCGCATGGCCGGTGGCCAGGTCGAGGCCATCGGCGTAGAAATAGTCCAGCCCGGGCTGACCGCTGAAGCGTTCGGCAATCCAGCCTTCGGGCGTTTTCACCGAGATGCCCAGGCCATTGTCCTCGCAGACGAACAGGACCGGTGCCGGCAGCTTCTGGTAGGCCGACCACATCGCGGTGTTGAACGCGGTCTGCGCGGTGGCATGGTTGGCCGAGGCGTCGCCGAACGAGCACAGTACGATGCTGTCGGCCGGAATCGGCAGTTCGTGGCCCAGCCGCTTGCCGCTTTCGAGGGCCAGCGCGGTGCCCAGCGCTTTCGGCAGATGCGAGGCGATGGTCGAGGTCTGCGGCAGCACCCACAACGGTTTGCTGCCCCACACCTTGTGCCGCCCCCCGCTGGCCGGGTCATCGGCGCTGGCAGCAAAGGACAGCGCGGCATCGCGCAGCGGGTCGATCCCCGGCACCTGGCGTGAGCGCTCGGCCATGAAGGCACCGGAGCGATAGTGCAGGAATGCTGGATCCGTATGCCGGCAGGCCCGCGCCAGCAGCGCATTGCCTTCGTGGCCGGATGAACCGATGGTGTAGAAGACCTTGTTCTGCACGCGCAGCACGCGCGCCATCAAGTCCAGCTGGCGGCTGGCCAGCTGCGAATCGAACAGCTCGCCAAACGCGGCGGCGGTAAGCGTGCTGCCCGGCAGGATCGGCGCATCCGGCGCCGGGCGCGGGCGCGGGGTACCGCGCCAGCCACGCACCGCGTCGAGGAAATTGGCGTCGCACACGTCGGCGCGGTTGAGCACGCGCATGCGTGCGGGAATCGGATCTGGAACCACAGCGAACATCGAACACCCTCCGTGTCGTTGTTGCATTCCGCCCGGGGTTGGCCAGGCGCTACCCTGTGGGGGATCACCTTGGTGAGAGTCATGCGGCCTCGAAGCGGGCGCGCACCTCGGCGGTCACCGCCGGCATCGGCAGGAAGCGCGGCTGCCCGCGCACGCGCTGCAACCAGGCGCGAACTTCCGGGAACGGCTGCAGGCTGATTCCACCCTCGCCTGCGACGTCGGTGTAGGCGAACAGCGCGATGTCGGCGATGCCGTACCCACTGCCGGTGAACCATTGCGCATCACGCAGGTGCTGCTCCATCACCGCCAGTGCAGTGGCGGCGCGCTCGTGCAGGCGTGGCAGTTCGGCGCGGCGCGGCGACCCAGGCGGGGTCCAGCCGCGGATGAAGCGCGCGACCGCCACGCACGGCTCGTGCGTGTACTGCTCGAAGAACATCCAGCTCAGTGCCTGCGCGCGCTCCCAGCCATCGGTGGGCAGGTAGGGCGTGCCTTCGGCCAGCCAGAAAAGGATCGCATTGGACTCGGTCAGCACGCGGCCATCGTCGCGGACGATCAACGGCACCTTGGCATTGGGATTGAGCGCGAGGAACTCGGGGGTGTGGGTCTGGCCGTGGGCACTGTCCACTTCCACCCAGCGGTAGCGGCTGCCGAGCTGTTCCAGCAGCAGGCGGACCTTGTGGCAATTGCCTGACACCGACATGCCGTGCACCGTCAACGGGACGCGCTCTTCCACCATTGCCTGCTCCCTCGGATCCGGCCGGCGGCCGGCTGCGTGCAGTCTGGCAAGCACGCCAGTGAATGCCAAGCGCGGGTGCAGCATGACTACACGGTAGTGCCGGCCGCTGGCCGGCATCCTCGATGCAGCTGGATCCAAGCGATTGCCGGCCAGCGGCCGGCACTACCAAGCCACGCTCAGCGCGCGCGTTGCCGCCACTGTTCGCGCGACTGGCCCCAGATCTGCATGGGCTTGTCGTTGTATGGCGCTGGCAACTCCCCCATGCGCAGCAGGGTGCTTCCCAGCTTGCGTGCCACGGCCCGCGAGTTGTCGTTGTCCTCGGCGATGGTATGGATCACCTCAGCCCAGCCCAGCGTATCGAACGCCCAGTCGATCGCCGCGACCGCCGCCTCCGGCGCATAGCCCCGGCCCCAGCTGGCATGACGGATGCCCCAACCAACCTCGGTACCCGGCCAGTCCTGCGGCTGCCACGGTCCCATCCGCCCGATCCAGTCGCCGCTGGATTTCTCGATCACGCTGAACATCGAGAAGCCGAACAGCTGCCAGGCGCCAGCCAGGCTGCAGAAACCGCGCCAGGCCACCGAGGGTGGCTGCACGCCGCCCAGGGTACGCATCGTGGCCTCGTCGGCGCAGAACGCCAGGTACGGCTCGTAGTCCTCGCGAAGCAGCGGGCGCAGGATCAGCCGCTCGGTTTCGATGCGCAGGTCGAAGATGCTCATGCCGGCTCCATGTCGAAGGGGGCACCCATGATGGAGGATGGCTTCCCTGCGCGGATGAATATCGCCGGTCGCAATGAAACGGGCCGGCATGAGCCGGCCCGTCAGGTACTGCATGCTGCGCCGGGATTACTGGCGCGTGGCTGAGGCAGTGGCACCGGCGGCAGCGGTCTGCGTGACCAGCTGGCCATCGACCACCGGCAGGCGATCGCTGGCCGGCTTGTTGTCCATGCGCACGGTCTTCTCCGCGCCGTCATAGCGGTAGGTCACGTTGTAACCCTTCACCACGTCGTTGGTACCCATGGCAATGCGGTTGCCCGGCTTGCTGGCCATGCGCATGGTGCCGGTGGTGCCGTCCTCATTGCGATAGGTCACGTTGTAGCCGGTGACGCGGCTCGACTCGGAGGTGGCGGTCTCGGTGTGGCACTGGCGCTCGGTGCGGTTGACCACACGGCCACCCACATGGCGCTTGTCGATCTGGTTGCCGATGAAGCCGCCGGCCACGGCACCGGCGGCGGTCGCGGCCTTCTTGCCGTTGCCGCCACCGACCTGGTTGCCGAGCAGGCCACCGACCACAGCGCCGACCACGGTACCGCCGACGTTGCCATCACGTTCCGGCAGGCGTTCCTGCACCGTCACGTCCTGGCAGACCTCGTGCGGGGTCTGGGTGGTGGAGGTCTCGCGCACTGGATCGGTGCCGATCACAGTGGCGTAGGCCTTCTGCTTCTCGGTGATCGGGTCAACCTTCAGCACATCGGCATATTCAAGCCCGCGCGGCGCGGACGGGTCCAGCTTGTCACCACGTGCGCCGTCGTCAGAAGCGTTACCTTCAACGAGGCGCGATTCACCATTGGGGGTTCCGGCGCTGATGGAATCGGGCGACTTGTCACCACTCTTCATGAAGGCGGCGGTGGCGATGCCACCGACCAGCAGCGCGCCCGCTGCGACCAGGACAGTTGTAGTTGTGCTTTTCATGACCTGCTCCTTGCGGACCATCCGCAACGTTCTCGGGGCAGATTGCAGCATGCGCTGCCTGAACGGAATCTCCACATTTCCTGCTCATTCCGATAACCCATTCAGCATCGGGAAATGCTGGGCCCGTGGTAGCGTTTGCATATTCCCCACGAGGCTTCCCGCCATGGCCAACCCGATGCTGCTGCCGGTACTGCAATGGGCCCGCCGGCTGCGCTACCCCACCCTGTTCAAGCTCACCGCCGGCCTGTTCGTGCTGACCTTGTTCATCCCGGACCCGATCCCGTTCGTCGATGAGCTGGTGCTGGGCTTCGGCACGCTGCTGCTGGCCAACTGGAAGAGCCGCAACGCCGCAACACCTCCGCCGCTGGAACAGCGTTGAGCATCCTGGTTGACAGCCACTGCCATCTGGATGCCAGCGGGTTCGACCGTGACCGCGCTGCGGTGATCGAGCGTGCGCAGGCCGCGGGGGTGCGCCAGCAGGTGGTACCGGCGGTGACCGCGGCCAGCTGGCCGAAGCTGCGTGAGGTCTGCCAGCAGGCGCCGGGGCTGTACCCGGCCTACGGCCTGCATCCGATGTTCCTGGCCGATCACCAGCCCGGGCACCTGCCACTGCTGCGCGAGTGGATCGAGCGCGAACGCCCCTGTGCGATCGGCGAATGCGGCCTGGACTTCTTTGTCGAAGGGCTGGACGCCGACGCCCAGCAGGCGTATTTCATCGGCCAGCTGGAACTGGCCCGCGAATTCGAGTTGCCGGTGATCGTGCACGCGCGACGCGCGGTGGATGCGGTGATCGCCGCCATCCGCCGCGTCGGCGGCCTGCGCGGCGTGGTGCACAGCTTTTCCGGCAGCCCGGAACAGGCCGCGCAACTGCACAGGCAGGGCTTCCTGCTCGGCCTCGGTGGCCCACTGACCTACGATCGCGCGCAACGGCTGCAGCGGCTGGTGCGCGAGATGCCGCTGGAACAGTTGCTGCTGGAAACCGACGCGCCCGACCAGCCCGACGCCGGCATCCGCGGCCAGCGCAACGAGCCAGCGCGGCTGGCGACCATTGCCCGGCACGTGGCCGCACTGCGCGGGATGGAGCTGGAAGCCGTGGCCCAGGCCACGACGGAGAATGCGCGGCGATTGTTCGCGCTGCCGGCAATGTAACGGGTAGGTGCCGGCCGCTGGCCGGCACGATCCATCACACCGCGCTGGCCTCGACCGCATCCACCTTCACCTTCTTCGGCTCCAGCAGCATCTCCAGCGCCTTGCCAACCGCCGCGAAGGCGAACGCGCCGGTGATGTGGGTTGCCGCGCCCAGGCCGGCACCACAGTCCAGCTTCAACGCCGCATCGGCGCCCAGGTTCGGACGGATGCCGCAGACGCTGCCATCGGCCTGCGGGTACTTCACATTCTCCAGCGAATACACCGCCGGTACGCCGAAATAGCGCTTGGCGTTCTTCGGGAAGTTGAATTCGCTGCGCAGCTTCTTGCGGATCAGCGCCAGCATGGCGTCGTGCTCGGTGCGAGAGACATCGCGGATGCGCACCAGGGTCGGGTCGGTACGGCCACCGGCGGCACCGACGGTCAGCAACGGCAGCTTGCGGCGGCGGCACCATGCGATCGTCTCGACCTTGACCCGGAAGCTGTCGCAGGCATCGATCACCAGATCGAACCCCCGGTCCAGCAGCTCGGCCATGTTGGACACGGTCAGGAATGCCTGCACCGCGTCGACCCCGATGTCCGGATTGATCGCACGGCAACGCTCGGCCATCGCCTCGGCCTTGTTGCGACCGTAGTTGCCTTCCATCGCCGGCAGCTGCCGGTTGGTGTTGGACACGCAGATATCGTCGGCATCGATCAGGGTCAGGTGGCCGACGGCCGAACGGGCCAGCGCCTCCACCACCCACGAGCCGACGCCGCCCATGCCGACCACCGCCACGCGGCTGCCCTGCAGGCGCTCGAGTGCACCCACGCCGTACAGCCGTTCGATGCCGGCGAAGCGTTGTTTGACCTGTTCGTTCATCGGGCTATTTTAACGTGCAGGTGCTGGCGCCCGCAGTACGCCGGCGTCGAACCCACCGTTGCACGCCCGGAGTGCCCGCATGAATGCCAGCCCGCCCCGCCGCCTGTCCAGCGCCCATCGCTACCTGTTCGTGCTCTGCCTGGGCCTGCTGATCGGCCTGATCGCCACGGTAATGGTCGGCCGCGCCCTGCAGGCGCGTCGCGATCCGTTCCCGGGCAGCCTGATGCAGGTGATGCAGCGGCAGTCACAGCTGCTGCAGCAGGCCCAGCTGCAGAACCGCTGCAGCCTGGCTGACAGCGTGCCGCGGCTGCAGGTGCTGCGCCTGCTGTCCAATGACCTGGACCAGGCGTTTCCCGGGCTGAAGGACAGTGCGCAGTTCCAGCAGCACGCCAGCCAGCTGCGCGGCAACCTCAACACGGCGCTGGCCTCACCCCCCGGCGACTGCAGGGCCCTCGCCCAGCTGGTGGAAACACTGCAGGCGGACTGCCGCGCCTGCCACCAGGATTTCCGCTGAGCCGCATTCATCCTGCAGCCGGGCAGCACGCACACGGTTGGCGCGTTGTTCACGTTCGAAAGGAGAGGATTCGTCCACCCTGCTGCACGACGCAGTACCACCCAACCCACCCGCCTTCACGGCCAGGAGACGCCCCATGAAGATCCAGCTCATCGCCGCCAGCGCCATCGCTACCCTCGCGCTGGCTGGCTGTGCCACCTCGCCCGGTTACAGCGGCGGTGGTTACAACAACGGCTACAACAACGGCGGCTACGGCAGCAATGGCGGCTACAACCAGGGCCGTTGCGCTGACTGTGGCATCGTCACCCGCATCAACACCGTGCCCTCGGGCCGCACCGCGCCCAGCGCGACCGGCGCGATCCTCGGCGGCATCGTCGGCGCCGTGGCCGGCCATGAAATCTCCGACCACACCGGTGGCAGCCGTGGCAACAAGAACATCGCCGCCGCCGCAGGCGCGGTCGGTGGTGCCCTGGCCGGCAACCAGATCCAGAAGAACGTCACCAGCGATACCTATGACATCAGCGTGCGCATGGATGATGGCCGCACCATCGTGGTCAACCAGCGCGATCTCGGCGGCATCCGCGAGAACACCTACGTGCGCGTCGTCAATGGCAAGGTCATCCTGCGCTGACCTGCACCGGGCCAACGGCAAAGAAAAAGGCCCGCTTGCGCGGGCCTTTTTCATGCCGACGGGCGGCGGGTATTACACCGGCTGCACCTTGTCAGCCTGCAGGCCCTTCTGGCCCTGCACGACTTCGAAGCTCACAGTCTGGCCTTCCTTGAGGCTCTTGAAGCCCTGGGTCTCGATGGCGCGGAAGTGCACGAACACGTCCTCGCCATTCTGCCGGCTGATGAAGCCGAAGCCCTTCGCATCATTGAACCACTTTACGGTACCGGTCTCGCGCTCAGCCATCTCACTAACTCCCTTTGACTCTCTCTTGTTGTTGGAAACGCCCGGTGGGCGGCTGACAAGCAAGGGGGAAGCGAGGTGCATCGATGCAGCGGATCGGAAAGATCTTGCTTCATCAGGCCACGATCCACGGTGACCTTGCCAAGCTCAGCGACTGCAACTTAACCCGCCCAAAACGAAAAAGCAACTGGCAAAATCTTTCACTGTCAACCCCAAAACGGCCACCATACGGGACAGCATGGGACTCTCATTCATCTTATATCTGCTAGCGGTCATTTTTGTCCTGATCGGCATCGCCGGCATCATCCTGCCGGCCCTCCCGGGCATCCCGCTGGTGTTCATCGGACTGCTGCTGGCGGCCTGGGCCGACGGCTTCGCCCACGTCGGCTGGCCCACCCTGGTCGCGCTGGGCGTGCTGACCCTGCTTTCACTGTTGGTGGACGTGCTCGCCACCGTAGTTGGCGCGCAGCGCGTCGGCGCCAGCCGCAAGGCCCTGTGGGGCACCTTCGTCGGCAGCATCGTCGGCCTGTTCTTCATGCCCATCGGCCTGTTTGCCGGACCGCTGGTCGGCGCCCTGCTCGGCGAGTACTGGCACACCCGCGAACTCGGCCGCTCGACCAAGGTGGGCCTGGCGACCTGGCTCGGCATCCTGCTCGGCCTGGCACTGAAACTGGCGGTGGTGATCGCGATGCTGGGCCTGTTCGCGTTCGCCTGGTTCTTCTGAGCCACCTAGCCTTCACGCCACGCGCACGCCGTGGCCGTGCATAAACGGTGGGGCTGGCCGCGATCCGGTGCAGCCGCCACACTGTGCGATTCCCGTATCCATCGAAGGGCCTGCTGCAATGACCCTCCCCACGCTGCTTCCCCGTCTGGCGCCGCTGGCGCTTGCCCTGGCCAGTGCACCGTTGGCTGCGCAGGAGTTCGCGCCCAGCGCCGACACCTCGCCGGCCGCCTGCGCGGCGATCAACACCGACGCGGCCCGCCTGGCCTGCTATGACCGCCTCTTCGGGCATACCCCGGAGGCCACCGCCGCCGCCGATGCCGCCGCCGAATCGGCTGCGCAGGCGCGCCGCGAGGAACGACAGACCGCGCGCGTGAGCCAGGGCGAGGAAAAGCTGCGCGAGCGGGTCAGCGACCTGTTCCGTCCGGCGGCACCGGACAGCGCGCTGGCCAATGCTGGCCGCGGTTCGCTGCTGGATAGCCGCTGGGAGCTGGCCGAGGACTCCAAGCTGGGGCCCTTCCAGCTGCGTGCCTACAAGCCGGTGTACCTGCTGCCGGCGTTCTGGACCAGCGACCGCAACACCACGCCGCATTCGCCGAACCCGGCCAACAGCGTGACGACCCCGCAGGTACTCGACAGTGCCGAGCTGAAGTTCCAGATCAGCTTCAAGACCAAGATCGCAGAGAACCTGTTCGGCGACAACGGCGACATCTGGGCTGGCTACACCCAGAGTTCGCGCTGGCAGGCCTACAACAGCGAGGATTCGCGCCCGTTCCGCGAAACCAACTACGAACCCGAAGTGATGATGGTGTTCCGCAACGGCTACTCGATCGGTGGCTGGCGCGGGCGCATGACCGGTATCAGCCTCAACCACCAGTCCAACGGACGGGCCGATCCGCTCTCGCGCAGCTGGAACCGGGTCATGCTCAACATCGGCCTGGATCGCGAGAACTGGGCGCTGGTGCTGCGCCCGTGGTACCGCATCCCGGAAAGCCGCAGCGAAGACAATAATCCGGACATCGAGGATTACATGGGCCGGGGTGACGCGACCCTGATCTGGAACCGCAACGGGCATGAGGTCGCGCTGATGGCGCGTCATTCGCTGCGCACCGGCAGCCGCTCCCACGGTGCACTGCAGCTGGATTACGGCTTTCCGATCAGCAATCTGCTGCGTGGCCATGTGCAGGTCTTCGACGGCTATGGCGAGAGCATGATCGACTACAACCACAAGGCCACCTATGTGGGCGTGGGCGTGTCGCTGCTGGAGTGGTTCTGATGGACGTGACGATCTGGCACAACCCGGCCTGCAGCAACTCGCGCGGCGCACTGAAGCTGATCCGCGATGCGGGCTTCGACCCGGTGGTGATCGAGTACCTGGGCACCCCGCCCGACGCGGCCACGCTGCGCCAGGTGCTGGCCGAGTCGGCCCTGAGCGCGCGCGACCTGGTGCGCAGCAAGGAGACCCAGTTCGCCGAACTCGGGCTGGAAGATGCCGACGATGCCACCCTGCTGGCTGCGATGGCCGAACACCCGCGCCTGATCAACCGCCCCGTGGTGCGCACGCCCAAGGGCACACGGCTGTGCCGCCCGCCGGAAACGGTGCTGGAGATCCTGTAACGGAAAAGGGGACGGAGGGGATTAAGTCGTTTGTGCACAAACGACTTAATCCCCTCCGTCCCCTTTTCTGGTTACCGCCAGTCGGTGATGCCTTCGCGGCGGTAGGCCTCGGCGAACGCCGGGCGCGCCTTCATCGAGGTGGCATGTGCCTTGAGCGACGGCCAGGTGTCACTGGGCCTGGGCATGTTGCGCGACCAGCGCATCAGCATCACCAGCATGTAGTCGACCACGCAGGGCGTGGCGCCCAGCAGGTAGGGCCCATGCGCCAGCAGGTGCGTGGCCACATGCTGCCAGGCCGCTTCCAGGCGCTGTCGCGCCATCTCGCGACTGGCCTCCACGTTTGCCTCGCCCGCCACCTCGTGCGGATAGAACCAGGCGCGATAGGCCGGCTGCAACGTATTGGCACACCAGAACATCCAGCGGTAGGCATCGGCGCGCTGCGGCGTGCCCAGTGCCGGCAACAAACCGGCGTCCGGATGGCGGTCGGCCAGGTACAGGGCGATCGCCGCCGCTTCAGTCAGTACCAGGCCATCGATCAGCAGCGTCGGCACCACGCCGGCCGGATTCAGTGCCAGGTACTCCGCCGACTTGTGCTCGCGCGCGTCGAAATCCAGCAGCACCAACTCGTGCTCGATGCCGAGCTCGATCAGCAGCCAGTGCACCACCAGCGCGGCGGTGCTTGTCGAACCATACAGCGTGGTGCTCATGCGGCGGATCCTGTGCAGGTGGGCCGGCCGATTATGCGCCCGTGCGGGAGCCGTCGCTCAGCCGCAGCTGCTCATGCAGGAATCCCGGCGCTCGCCACAGGACATCATCGGCGCGCGCAGCGTGCAGTCATGCGTCTTCAGTTCGCAGGCACGGCGCAGGTCCGGGTTGTCCACGTCCTTGCAGCGCTTGTCCGGCGCCGGCACCATCCGCTGCTCGCAATTGCTCTGGCGGCTGCCGAGAGAGTCATTCTGCGCCATGCAGCTGCGATAGCCGGCCTGGCACTGCATGCGGCATTGCGCCGATGCAGGGAAATCCGCGCCTTCGTACGTCGCCGGGGTGCTGCAGCCGGCCAGGGCCAGCAGCACGCCGGCCACGATGAAGCGATGCAGGGCCATGGACACGTCCTGTGCGAGGGTGTGCCGACCGTAGCAGAGCCAGGGCTACAGGCGTGTTAATCCTGCCTCCAGATACAGCAACGGCGCCACAGGGGCGCCGTTGTCCGGACCGAAGCGTGCGGGAATTACTCCACCACCACCGGAATCTTGCCGATGCGGGCCTGCCACTCGCGCGGGCCGGTCTTGTGCACCGATTCGCCGGCGGAGTCGACGGCCACGGTCACTGGCATGTCCTGCACGGTGAACTCGTAGATCGCCTCCATGCCCAGGTCAGCGAAACCGACCACCTTGGCCGCCTTGATCGCCTTGGACACCAGGTAGGCCGAGCCACCGACGGCCATCAGGTAGGCCGACTTGTGCTTCTTGATCGCCTCGATCGCGGCCGGGCCGCGCTCGGCCTTGCCGACCATGCCCAGCAGGCCGGTCTGTGCCAGCACCTGCTCGGTGAACTTGTCCATGCGGGTCGCCGTGGTCGGGCCGGCCGGGCCCACCACTTCGTCACGCACCGGATCGACCGGGCCGACGTAGTAGATGAAGCGGCCCTTCAGATCGACCGGCAGCTGCTCGCCCTTGTTGAGCATGTCGACCATGCGCTTGTGCGCGGCGTCGCGGCCGGTGAGCAGCTTGCCGTTGAGCAGCAGGGTCTGGCCCGGCTTCCAGCTGGCCACGTCTTCCGGGGTAATCGTATCCAGGTCCACCCGGGTGCCCTTGGATGCGTCGTAGGTCAGCTTCGGCCAGTCTTCCAGCGACGGCGGGTCCAGCATCACCGGGCCGCTGCCATCCAGGGTGAAGTGCGCATGGCGGGTTGCCGCGCAGTTCGGGATCATCGCCACCGGCAGGTTGGCCGCGTGGGTCGGGTAGTCGTTGATCTTGATGTCGAGCACGGTGGTCAGGCCACCCAGGCCCTGCGCACCGATGCCCAGCGCGTTGACCTTCTCGTACAGCTCCAGGCGCAGCTCCTCGATGCGGTTGGACGCACCACGGGCCTGCAGCTCGGTGATGTCGATCGGCTCCATCAGCGCTTCCTTGGCCAGCAGCATCGCCTTCTCGGCGGTGCCACCGATGCCGATGCCCAGCATGCCCGGCGGGCACCAGCCGGCGCCCATGGTCGGCACGGTCTTCAGCACCCAGTCGACAATCGAGTCGGACGGATTGAGCATGGCGAACTTGGTCTTCGCTTCCGAACCACCGCCCTTGGCGGCGACGATCACGTCGACTTTGTTGCCCGGCACCACCTTGACGTTGACCACGCCCGGGGTGTTGTCCCTGGTGTTGATGCGCTTGCCGGCCGGATCGGCCAGCACCGAGGCGCGCAGCTTGTTGTCCGGGTGCATGTAGGCGCGGCGCACGCCTTCATTGGCCATGTCTTCCACGCCCATGGTGGCGTCATCCCAACGCACGTCCATGCCGATTTCCAGGAACACGGTGACGATGCCGGTGTCCTGGCAGATCGGGCGGTGGCCCTCGGCGCACATGCGCGAATTGATCAGGATCTGCGCCATCGCTTCCTTCGCGGCCGGCGACTCCTCGCGCTCGTAGGCGGCGGCAAGGTTCTTGATGTAGTCGACCGGGTGGTAGTACGAGATGTACTGCAGCGCGTCGGCGATGGACTGGATGAGGTCTTCCTGCTTGATCGATGTCACGTCTTGCTCGCTTGCTCGAGGCTGGCGGGGGTAATCCACCCATTTTACCCCCTCCCCCGGCCCCGGGGTGGTAGTGCCGGCCGCTGGCCGGCAAGATTCCCCCGACGCTCTGTCACGCCACGCGCCACTGCGGCGTCCTTGCCCACATGAACGCCGAAACCGCTTTCCAGACCCACCGCCCGCGCCTGATGGCGCTGGCCTACCGCCTGCTCGGCAGCCGCACCGACGCCGAAGACGTGGTCCAGGACGCCTGGCTGCGCTGGTCCGGCGCCGATCCTGCGGCCGTCCGCGATGCCGAGGCCTGGCTGGTCACCACCACCACCCGGCTCGGCCTGGACCGGCTGCGTGCGGCCAAGCGCGAGCGCGTCCACTACGTCGGCCCATGGCTGGCCGAACCGCTGGCGGTCACCCTGGAGCCGGACCCGGCGCCCGGTCCGGCCCAGCTGCATGCGCTGGCCGACGACGTCTCGGTCGCTTTCCTGACCCTGCTCGAACAGCTCGGCCCGGAGGAACGCGCCGCCTTCCTGCTGAAGGAGGCGTTCGACCACGACTACCGTGAGATCGCCGAGCTGATCGGCCACAGCGAGGCCAACTGCCGGCAGCTGGTGCACCGTGCCCGGCAACGCCTGCAGGCCGGACGACCGCGCTTCAATGCCGATGCCAGCCAGCACCGGCAGCTGCTGGCGCGCTTCATGGAGGCCTCGCAGCGCGGCGACAGCGACGCGATCCAGGCCCTGCTGCACGCCAACGCGGTGCTGGTTTCCGACGGCGGTGGCGTGGTCACTGCGGCGGTGCGGCCGCTGCTGGGCGCCGAACGCATCGGCCGCCTGTTCTGGGCCATCGCCCGCCGCGGCGCGGTGCATCCCGCCCAGCTGGGCTACGTCAACGGCGAGCCGGCGATCCTTCGCTTTGTCGGTGATCGCTTGCACTCGGTCACCACCATCGAGGTGGTCGATGGCCGCATCGCCAACGTGTACAGCGTGTTGAATCCGGAAAAGCTGCCGGGTGTTGTCACGCGCGATGACGGTACGGCGTCCTGGTAGTGAAAGGCGGCCACCGTGGCCGCCGTGGAGCCGAAAATGTCCGACCACGCCTCTCCCCGCGTCCCCTACACCCGCCTGGCCGCCGAGGCCTTCAAGGGCCTGCTGGCCACCAGCCAGGCCGTGCATGACAGCTCGATCGATCCGACCCTGATGGAACTGGTGTTCCTGCGCGTGTCGCAGCTCAACGGCTGCGGCTACTGCATGGACATGCACGGCACCGCGCTGCGCAAGGGCGGCATCGAGCCGCGCAAGCTGGACACCCTGCCCGCCTGGCACGAAAGCCGCTTCTTCGATGCACGCGAGCGCGCGGCACTGGGCTGGGCCGAGGCGCTGACCCGGCTGACCGACGGCGCGCCGTCGCAGGCCGCGTTCGATGCCCTGGCACCGCACTTCGATGAGAAGGGCATCAGTGACCTGAGCATGGGCATCGCGGTGATCAATGCCTGGAACCGCCTCGGTGCGGGGTTGCTGCCGCCGCTGCCGGCCTGACCCACCCCGCCTTCGACAGTTCATCGGTGCTGCTGGTAGGTGTCGACCTTGGTCGGCACGGTAGATCCACGCTACGCGTGGATACGGGAGGGTCGGATCCCTTCGCTTCGCGAAGGGCTCTGACCCGCTGTGGTCGCTGGGGTCAGAGCCCTTTGCCGCGCAAAGGGATCTGACCCCGGTGCCGGCAACACGGCTGCACTGACTCCCCCTGCACGTATCACGCGCGCACAATACGCGCATGCCTGCCATCCCCCCCGTTGGCGCTGCCGCCGCGAAGAAACCCAGCCTGCGCCAGCGCTTCAAGGCGATGCGCAACCTGCCGCCGTTCCTGCGCATGGTCTGGCAGACCAGCCCCGCGCTCACCCTGGCCAGCCTGGGGCTGCGTCTGATCCGTGCGCTGCTGCCGGTGGCGATGCTGTACGTCGGCAAGCTGATCATCGACAGCGCCCTGCACCTGAGCCAGCACGACGCCGGTTTCCCGCCGCTGGGCGAGGCGCTGTCCAGCGGCATGCTCAATCCGCTGCTGGGCCTGCTGGCGCTGGAATTCGGCCTGGCCATCGCCTCGGACCTGCTCGGCCGGCTGGTCAGCTATGCCGACGCGCTGCTGTCGGAACTGTTCGCCAACGTCACCAGCATCCGGCTGATGGAACACGCGGCGACGCTGGATCTGGAGGACTTCGAGGACCCGGACCTGCAGGACAAGCTGGACCGCGCGAGGCGCCAGACCATGGGCCGGATGAACCTGATGAGCCAGCTGTTCGGCCAGGTGCAGGACGCGATCACCGTGGCCAGCCTCGCCGTCGGCCTGCTGGTCTACGCGCCGTGGCTGATCCTGCTGCTTGCGCTGGCACTGGTGCCGGCCTTCATCGGCGAATCGCACTTCAACGCGGCCGGTTACAGCCTCAACTTCCAATGGACGCCCGAGCGCCGCCAGCTCGACTACCTGCGCCAGCTCGGTGCCAGCGTGGAAACGGCCAAGGAAGTGAAGATCTACAACCTGCACCGCTTCCTGGTCGAGCGCTATCGGCGCCTGTCGGTGGCGCTGTTCCAGGCCAACCGTGCCCTGGCACGGCGCCGGGCGTTCTGGGGCACGCTGCTGGCTGCGCTGGGTACGCTGGGCTACTACACCGCCTACGCCTACATCGCCTGGCGCACGGTGCGCGGCGATTTCTCGATCGGCGACCTGACCTTCCTTGCCGGCAGCTTCCTGCGCCTGCGCCAGCTGCTGGAAGGCCTGCTGATCGGCTTCTCGCAGGTGGCCAGCCAGGCGCTGTACCTGGATGACCTGTTCTCGTTCTTCCAGATCGAACCGGAAATCCACTCGCGCGAAGGCGCCGTACGCGTGCCGCAGCCGATCCGCCAGGGCTTCGTGTTCGAGAACGTCGGTTTCCGCTATCCCGATGCCGAACAGTGGGCGGTGCGCCACCTCGATTTCCAGCTGCAGGCCGGCGAAGTGCTGGCCCTGGTCGGCGAGAACGGCGCCGGCAAGACCACCCTGGTGAAGCTGCTGGCACGCCTGTACGAACCGGACGAGGGCCGTATCCTGCTCGATGGCCGCGACCTGCGCGACTACGACCTGGACGACCTGCGCGCCAACCTCGGGGTGATCTTCCAGGACTTCGTGCGCTACAACCTCAGCGCCGGCGAGAACATCGGCGTCGGCCAGGTCGAGGCCATGGACGACCGGGCGCGCATCGCCGACGCCGCGCGCCGCGGCATGGCCGAGGAAGTGATCGAGGAGCTGCCCGGTGGCTACGACCAGCTGATCGGCCGCCGTTTCAAGCAGGGCGTGGACCTGTCCGGTGGCCAGTGGCAGAAGATCGCCATTGCCCGCGCATGGATGCGCAATGCGCAGGTGATGATCCTGGATGAGCCAACGGCAGCACTGGATGCGCGCAGTGAGTTCGAGGTGTTCCAGCGGTTCAGGGAACTGGCGGATAATCGCACCGCCGTATTGATTTCCCACCGTTTTTCCTCGGTCCGCATGGCCGATCGCATCCTGGTGCTGGCCGATGGCCGGATCGAGGCCAGTGGCACCCACGCCCAGCTGATGGCACAGGGCGGCCGCTATGCCGAGCTGTTCGAGCTGCAGGCGGCGGGTTACCGCTGAGAACGCCTCTCGTTCCGCCCAATGAGAACCCGTCTCATTTGAGATAGAATTCCCCCGACGACTTTTGATAGATACGCCCATGTCCTCCGCTTTTGGCGCCGAAACGGTGCTTGAGGTCCGTCACTGGACCGACGCCTACTTCAGTTTCACCACCACCCGCGACAGCGGCTTCCGCTTCGAGAACGGCCAGTTCGTGATGATCGGCCTGGAAACCGAGGCGCGGCCGCTGCTGCGTGCGTACTCCATCGCCAGCGCCAACTGGGAAGAGCATCTGGAGTTCTTCAGCATCAAGGTGCAGGACGGCCCGCTGACCTCGCGCCTGCAGCACATCAAGCCGGGCGACAAGGTGCTGGTCGGCAAGAAGCCCACCGGCACCCTGCTGATCAGCGACCTGCACCCGGGCAAGAACCTGTACCTGCTGGGCACGGGCACCGGCATGGCGCCGTGGCTGTCGGTCATCAAGGACCCGGAGACCTACGAGCGCTTCGAGAAGGTGATCCTCTGCCACGGCGTGCGCTACGAAAAGGATCTGGCCTACCGCGATTACTTCGAGAGGGAGCTGCGTGAGCACGAGTTCCTGGGCGAGATGATCGGCGACAAGCTGCTGTACTACCCGGCCGTCACCCGCGAGCCGTTCGCCAACCAGGGCCGCCTGACCTCGCTGATGGAAAGCGGCCAGATGCAGCGCACCCTCGGCCTGCCGGAGCTGAGCCCGGAAAACGACCGCGCGATGATCTGCGGCAGCCCGCAGATGCTGGCCGACCTGCGTGCTGTGCTCGATGCCCGTGGTTTCCAGGTTTCGCCGCGCATCGGCCAGCCGGGCCACTACGTGTTCGAGCGCGCGTTCGTCGAGAAATGATGCTGCAACGGTAGTGCCGGCCGCTGGCCGGCTCTTCCTGGCCCACGGGGTTGCCGGCCAGCGGCCGGCACGACCTCACAGCAGCGCTTCGATCTCGCCGCGCAGCTGCTCCGGCCGGGTGGTGGGCGCATGCCGCGACACCACCCGCCCCTGGCGATCGACCAGGAACTTGCTGAAATTCCACTTGATGCGGGCACTGCCGAGCACGCCGCGCTTCTCCCGCGCGAGCCACCTCCAGAGCGGGTCGGCCCCCTCGCCGTTGACCTCGATCTTTTCCGACAGCGGGAAGCTGACCGGATAGTCCAGCGAACAGAACTGGCGGATCTGCGCGGCATCACCGGGCTCCTGCGCGCCAAACTGGTTGCACGGGAAGCCGATCACCACCAGGCCGCGCTCGCGGTAGTCCTGCCACAGCTGCTCCAGCCCGGTGTACTGCGGGGTGAAGCCACAGCGGCTGGCGACGTTCACCAGCAGCAACGGGTGGCCCTGGTACCGGGCCAGCGCCTGCGGCTGGCCGTCGAGGTCACGGAAGCTGAAATCGTAGGCAGTGGTCATGGCAGCGGGCCGTGGGCGGTGAACGCATGGTACCCGCGCCCGGCCCCGGCAACATGCCTTTTGACACAAGTGCAGTCGCCGCCGGCCGGGTTACCCTCGGGCCCTTGTTTGCCTTACCGGAGCTTCTACCTTGACCACTCGACTTGCCCTTGCCGTGGCCATGTCCCTCGGCCTTGCCCTGCCCGCCTTCTCGGCCGGCGCCGCCACCCCGGCTGCCAGCACCAATGCCCAGCAGGCCAACCCGTTCTTCGCCGAAAGCCCGCTGCCGCTGCACTTCCCGCAGTTCGACAAGATCAAGGACAGCGACTTCGCCCCGGCCTTCGACGCCGGCATGGCGCAGCAGCTGAAGGAAGTGGAGGCGATCGCCAACAACAAGGCCAAGCCGACCTTCGACAACACCATCATCGCGCTGGAAAAGAGCGGTGACATCCTCGACCGTGCGACCACCGTGTTCTTCAGCCTGGTCGGCGCCGATACCAACGACACCCGCAAGAAGCTGCAGGCCGACTACTCGGCGAAGTTTGCCGCGCACAGCGATGCGATCGCGCTGAACGGCAAGCTGTTCGCCCGCATCCAGGCGCTGTACGACACCCGCAGCCAGCTGGGCCTGGACGCCGAAGGCGTGCGCCTGGTCGAGAAGTACTACGACAATTACGTGCGCGCCGGCGCCAAGCTGTCCGAGGCCGACAAGGCCACGCTGAAGGACATGAATGCCGAACTGGCCAATCTGGGCACCAAGTTCAGCCAGAACGTGCAGTCGGAAGTGAACGCTTCGGCGATCACCGTCGACGACGTCAAGGAGCTGGCTGGCCTGTCCAAGGAGCAGATCGCCGCCGCCGCCGAAGCCGCCAAGGCGCGTGGCCTGGAAGGCAAGTACGTGATCACCCTGCTCAACACCACCGGCCAGCCGCCGCTGACCAACCTGGCCAACCGCGCCCTGCGCCAGAAGATCTACGAAGCCTCGACCACCCGCGGCAGCCGCGGCGGTGAGTTCGACAACACCGCGCTGGTCTCGCGCATCATGCAGCTGCGTGCCGACAAGGCCAAGCTGATGGGCTTCCCGAACTTCGCCGCCTACAACCTGACCAACCAGACCGCCAAGACCCCCGAAGCGGTCAACGCGATGCTCGGCAAGCTGGCTCCGGCCGCGGTGGCCAATGCCAAGCGCGAAGCCGCCGACCTGCAGGCGATGATCGACAAGGAGCAGAAGGCCGCGCGCAAGCCGACCTTCCAGCTGGAACCGTGGGACTGGGCCTTCTACAGCGAGAAGGTGCGCCAGGCCAAGTACAACTTCGACGAGTCGCAGCTGAAGCCATACTTCGAACTGAAGAACGTGCTGGAGAACGGCGTCTTCTACGCCGCCGGCCAGGAATTCGGCTTGACCTTCAAGCAGCGCACCGACCTGCCGGTCTACCACGATGACGTCACCGTCTACGACGTGTTCGACGCCGATGGCAGCCAGCTGGCGATCTTCATCTTCGATCCGTATGCACGCGCCTCCAAGCGTGGCGGTGCGTGGATGAACTCCTACGTCTCGCAGTCCAAGCTGACCGGCTTCAAGCCGGTGGTCGCCAATCACCTGAACATCCCGAAGCCGCCGGCCGGCCAGCCGACCCTGCTGACCTGGGATGAGGTGAACACCACCTTCCACGAGTTCGGCCACGCCCTGCACGGCATGTTCTCCAACGTGAAGTATCCGTACTTCTCGGGCACCTCGGTGCCGCGCGACTTCGTCGAGTTCCCCTCGCAGGTCAACGAGATGTGGGCCGACAACCCGGTCATCCTGAAGAACTACGCCAAGCACTACCAGAATGGTTCGGCGATGCCGCAGGCCCTGCTGGACAAGGTGATTGCCGCATCGAAGTTCAACCAGGGCTTTGCCACCACCGAATACCTGGGGGCGGCGATGCTGGACCAGAACTGGCACCAGATCGGCCCGGACCAGGTGCCGGCGGCCAAGGACGTGATGGCCTTCGAGCACGCCGCGCTGGAGAAGGACGGCATCTACTACGCGCCGGTTCCGCCGCGCTACAAGACCCCGTACTTCAGCCACATCATGGGCGGCTACTCGGCCGGCTACTACGCCTACATCTGGTCGGAAGTGCTCGACGCCAACACCCAGAAGTGGTTCAAGGACAACGGCGGCCTGAGCCGCAAGAACGGCGACCACTTCCGCGCCACTCTGCTGTCCAAGGGCGGCAGCGTCGACGCGATGCAGCTGTTCCGCGATTTCGCCGGCCACGAGCCGCAGATCGAACCGCTGCTGGAAAAGCGTGGCCTGACCGGCGCCGGCAACTGATCGCCCGCGTACCGGCCTGAAACGGAAACCGCCCGGGAGACCGGGCGGTTTTTTGTTGTGGTCGGGGTCAGAGCCCTCTTCTGCGAAAAGGGATCTGACCCCGGGGTCGGATCCCTTTCCGACGGAAAGGGCCCCGACCCCAGCCACGCCATCAACGCGGCGCCACGTACCCACCCGGCACGCCTTCCGGCGACAGCACCAGCTGCCACAGCTGCGCATGGCGGCAGCGGAAGGTGGCCATCGACCCGGCGAGGTAGAAGCGCCACATGCGGCGGAAGTGCTCGTCATAGCGCGCATCCAGCCGTGGCCACGCCGCCTCTACGTTGCGCCGCCAGGCCTGCAGGGTCAGGTCGTAGTCGGTGCCGAAGTTGTGCCAGTCTTCCAGTACGAAGCGGCCTTCGAACGCCTTGGTGATCTGCACCGCCGACGGCAGCATCGAGTTGGGGAAGATGTAGCGTGCAATCCATGGATCGGTACGATGCCGTGAGACGTTGGTGCCGATGGTATGCAACAGCAGCAGGCCACGTGGCGACAGGCAGCGCTTGGCCACTTCGAAGAAACTGGCGTAGTTCTTGTCACCGACGTGCTCGAACATGCCGATCGAGAAGATCGCATCGAACGGTTCGTCCAGTTCACGGTAATCCTGCAGGCGGATCTCGATCGGCAGGCCAGCGCACAACTGCCGCGCGAACTCGGCCTGCTCCTGCGATATGGTCACGCCGACGCCGCTGACACCGTAGCGCTCGGCGGCGAACTTCAGGGCTTCGCCCCATCCGCAGCCAATGTCCAGCACGCGCTGGCCCGGGCGCAGGCCCAGCTTGCGGCAGACCAGGTCGAGCTTGGCCTCCTGTGCGGCGTCGAGGTCGTCGGCGTTGCGCCAATAGCCACAGCTGTAGACCAGGCGCTGGCCGAGCATGGCCTGGTAGAGATCATTGCCGAGGTCGTAATGGCGGCGACCGACTTCGTAACTGCCCTGCCCCGCCTGCAGGTTGAACAGGCGGGCCTTCAGCGCGTCTGCCACTTCGCGCCAGCCGTGCACCCGTTCATCCAGGTGCGCCTGCATCAGGTGGACGAGGAATTCATCCAGGACGTTGGCATCCCACCACCCCTCCATGTAGCTCTCGCCCAGGCCGAGCGAGCCGTGGCCCATGACCCGCGCGAAAAAGCGCGGGTCATGCACCTGGATGTCCTGTGGCTGGGTGCCGCCGATGCGGACCCCGGCTTCATGGAGCAGGCCGGCGACCCGCTCCTGCAACCCTGTATCCACGCCACCTCCTCGACTGCGGTCAACCGCGTGCGAACAGCTCCACGTAGTCCTTGGCCACGTGCGGCAACAGCACCGCCGCCGGTACATCGGCGGTCTGGGTGCCGTCCGAGTATGGACCCACCTGGTACGGCGGGAAAACAAAGCGCAGCGCGGTGATCTGCCCCTTGTCGTCGGTCAGTGGCTGGAACTGGCTGAAATTGTCGGCCTGCGGGCCGGTTCCGTCGGCGATCATGCGCGATGCGTTGCGCAGCGATTCCTGCAGCTGGGCCGGGTCCATGTCCTCGCCACTGAGGCGGGTGGCCACGCGTTCGCGCAACTGGTCGGCGACGAAATCGCTGATCGCCTTCCAGCCCTTGGCATCGGCCACAAGCTTTTCGGCGCTGAGCATCTGCTGCTGCTGCGGCAGCCACACGAAGCGCGCCACCAGCGGTTCGCCGTGGGCGCCACCCGTGTAGCGGCTGCCGTCGGCACTGACCACCACCAGCTGCGGGGTTTCAAGCAGCTTCTCGAAGCTCAGCGACAGCTCGTAGGGCATGGTCGGCTTGTCGTTGCCCAGCCCGTCCAGCGCCTGCTGCAGGTCGCTGCGCGCACTCGTGGCATAGCTCTGCAGCGCGCGGGCCAGGCCCGGATAACGGTCGATACCGGCCGGGTAGCTGATGCCCACCACTTCGCGCTCGTTGTTCTCGATCACGTCGCGCAGGTCCAGCGGCGCTTCCGTGGCCGGCGTTTCGCCCGCGGCCGTCGCCTCGGCGGCGGGCGCCGCGTCGGTCGCCGGTGCCGGCTCGCTTTCACGCTGGCAACCGGCCAGCAACAGCACGCCCACCACGCCGGCCAACACGCTGCCGCGCAGTGGCCGGTTGTTTCCAATCTTCATCGGGATCCCCTGTTCATGTTTGTACATCATCGCCTGCCATGGCTGAAGCGTGACCCGCTGGCGTTCAGCCAACGAGCAGGTCGTGGTACTCCTCGTGGCGCTGCAGGAAGGCTTCGGCGTAGGAACATGCCGGCACCACCTTGTATTTCTGCTCGCGCGCGAAACGCAGTGCCACGCGGGTCAGCTCACCGGCGATGCCACGGCCGGCGATCGGCTCGGGCACCTCGGTATGGGTGATGACCATGCGCCTGCGCTTGATCTGGTAATCGAGCACCGCCAGCTGTCCGCGCACACGTGCGGTGAAGCGGTGGTTGGCCAGGTCGTGCTCGACCTCATAGGCCAGACCGGGGGGCGTGACCGAAGCCATGGAACTGTCTCCTGCGGCGACTGCGTGGATGGTGCGCAGCCGGGCGCCATGATCGCGTGAAGCCTGAACAGGGGCAAGTCCAGTCCATTCACGTCAGTTTTCGCCCTCAAGCTGGAGGCGGGCCGGCCGCTATCGCCTATGGAGGGGTACGGCCAGGCTGGCACGACCCTTGCGACCGTTGACCATGCGCACCACCGTGGAGGCTCCCATGCACGCCAGCAATTCCCATTCCGATACCGACCGCGCCCTGCTGGAGGGCCTGCTGCAACTGGCGGTGGAAGGGCAGACCGAGGATCAGGATTTCCAGCGCATCGGCGAGGAAGTGTTCGCCCGCCTGCTGGATACCTACGGCCAGCAGACCGCAGCCTGACCCGGCCGGGGCGGATCGGACCCGATCCGCCCCGCTACCCGCATCAACCGCCGCCGAGGCGGAAGGTCGGGTTGGAGAGTTCGCGCAGGAAGTGGGTGAAGATGCTCGGCTGCATGGCCAGCATGAAGATCACGCCAAACGCCGCACCTGCCAGGTGCGCGCTGTGGTTGATGCGGTCGCCACCGCGCCTGTCCATCCAGATGCTGTAGCCGACGTAGAACGCGGCATAGATGATCGCCGGTGCCGGGATGAAGAACACCAGGATGATCGACCACGGCTTGATCAGGATGAAGGCGAACAGCACCGCCGATACCGCCCCGGACGCCCCGAGGCTGAGGTAGTTCGGGTTCTTCTGGTTCTTCAGGTAGCTGGGCAGGATCGAGACCAGCAGCGCGCCGATGTAGAACGCCGGGTAGGTCAGGTAGCTGCCGGTCAGCTGCACCATCACGCTCTCGATGAATCCCCCGAAGAAGAACAGGGTGATCATGTTGAAGATCAGGTGCGACCAGTCGGCGTGGATGAAGCCATAGGTCACCAGCCGGTCGTACTGGCGGTGACGGTCGATGGCCGGCGGCCACAGGATCAGGCGGTCGGCCAGCTTGCGGTTGTTGAACGCCATCCACGACAGGATGGCGGTGATGGCGATCAACAGCAGATTGACGGGGGTCATGTCAGGCTCAGGCGGTACGGTAGTTGTCGACCATACGATAGCGTTTCGCGTACCAACCGAAGGCCAACGCCGCGACGAAGGCGAAGCCGGCGAAGAAGAACATCAGGAACGCCGCCTCGCTCAGGCCCGTGCCCGCGATCTGGTGGGTGACCGTGTCGTTGCGCACCGCTGCGTTGGACAGCAGCACCCACAGGTTGCCGATGGTGGTGGTCAGGTTCCAGAAGCTCATCACCACGCCCTTCATCGCCTGCGGTGCCTGGCTGTAGGCGAACTCCAGGCCGGTGGCCGAGACCAGCACCTCACCGAAGGTCAGCAGCGCGTACGGCAGCATCTGCCAGAAGATCGACATGGCGTTGCCGCCGTCCATCACCACCTGGATGCCACCCACCACGATCCAGGCCAGGCCACTGAAGGCGATGCCGGCGGTCATGCGGCGCAGCGCGGTCGGTTCGAAGCCGAAGCGGCGCAGGGCCGGATACAGCACCAGGTTGTTGAACGGAATCAGGATCATCACCAGCAGCGGGTTCAGCGCCTGCATCTGCGAGGCGGTGAACCAGCTTGGCATCTGCATCTGCTGGCCCTGCAGGACCCAGGTCGAGGCCTTCTGGTCGAACAGCGAGAAGAACGGCGTGGTCAGCGCGAAGATCACCAGCACGCGCAGTACCGAGCGCACGCCTTCCACGGCTTCGGCCGGATGCTGGCCACGGGCGCGGTCCAGCTGCAGCCAGGTGCCGCCACCGATGCCGGCAAGGATGGCCACCAGCGCCAGGCACAGGCAGATCACGATGCCCAGCGAACCGACCAGGCCGAACGAGGCCACCGCCAGCGCCAGGCCAAGCACGGCGATCACCAGGCCCGGACGGCCCTGGCCAGCCACGCGCGTGGTCAGCGCGGTACGCACCACGTTGGCGAACGAATGCGGGTCCTTCGGCGGCAGCGGCACCAGCACGTAGCGCCTGCGGCCCAGCCAGAACACGAAGGTAGCGATGAACATCAGGATGCCCGGGATGCCGAACGCCCACTGCGGGCCCCAGTTCTTCAGCACCAGCGGGATCAGCAGCGAGGCGAACAGCGAGCCGAAGTTGATGATCCAGTAGAAGGCGTCGAAGACGATCTTGGCCAGGTGCTTGTTGCTCTGGTCGAACTGGTCGCCCATGAACGAGGCCACCAGCGGCTTGATGCCGCCGGCACCGAGCGCGATCAGGCCCAGGCCGAGGAAGAAGCCCTCGCGGCTGTTCTCGAACAGCGCCAGGCACAGGTGGCCGGCGCAGTAGACCAGGCTGAACCAGAGGATGGTGTGGTACTTGCCGAAGAACCGGTCGGCCAGCCAGCCACCGAGCAGCGGGAAGAAATACACGCCGATCATGAAGCTGTGCATGATGTCCTTGGCTTCACCGGCACGGCCTTCGGCAGTGATTTCCTGCAGCAGCAGCGAGGTGATCAGGAACTGCACCAGGATGTTGCGCATCCCGTAGAAACTGAACCGCTCGCAGGCCTCATTGCCGATGATGTACGGAATCTGGCGCGGCATCTTTCCCTGGCCGGCGATGGGGGCGACTGCGTCGTGGCTCATCCTGTAAGGCATTCCTGCAAAGCGAAAGGCGCAAGGTTACCGGAACCGGGGCTTGCGAAGCACGCTGCAGGGCTGCATGACAACGGTGCCAATCCATGGCAGGCAGTGCAGGCCCTGCCGGAAGTCACGGCACCTGCACGACAAAAGCGTAAACTTATCGTTATGCGCCCCCTCGCCCACGCCCGCCTCCTGCTCAGCTGCCTTGCGCTGTTGCTGGCGTTGCAGGCGCAGGCACGACCACAGGCGCCGCCCGCCGTTGCCAGCGAGAGCGACCCCAGGCAGCTGACGGTCGCCGCGCTGGAGCTGCCCAGCCGCGATGACGCGCAATGGAAGCAGCGCCGCGAGCAGGTCGCACAGCTGCTGACCGAGCTGCAGCCGGACGTGATCTCGGTGCAGCAGGTGCTGCAGCAGCAGGGCCGCAACCCGGCCTGCTGGCTGGCCAGCCGGCTGCGCTACAGCTGCGACTTCGTTACCGCCGATCCGCCCAGCCAGCCGCTGCGGTATGGCAACGCCATGCTGACCCGGCTGCCGGTCAGCGAGGACGGCGTGACCCTGCTGCATCCTCCCGGCACCTTCAGCGCGGCCGGCATGATGCGGCTGAGGCTGGGCGAGGCGCTGGTCAACATCTATGTGGCGCGGCTGCGCCCGGACCCGGACGAGGCCAGCGCCCGCCAGCACCAGACCAGCGACCTGATGACCTGGATCGGCGCCACCGCCGAAGGCATGCCGAGCCTGATTGCCGGCGATTTCTCGGCCAGCACGGTGGAACTGGTGCGCAGCACGCCGGGGTTCCAGCCGGCCCGGCGCAATCCCGGCGGCCGTGCCGAGGCGCCGGCGGCCAGTGGGGGCGGCAGCAGCGGCCACGGCCTGGATGTGCTGTTCCAGGTCAAGCATTTCGGCGGCATCCGCCAGCAGCCGATCCTGCTGCCGGCCGACGGCGACCTGCCCGGCCTGCGTCTGGGTGTGATGGCGACCCTGCGCCTGCAGGGCGATACGGCCACTGCGGAATAGGTAGTGCCGGCCGCTGGCCGGCTCCCCCGGTACTGCACGGTTGCCGGCCTGCGGCCGGCACTATCGAACGACTGCTGCAACAGAAAAGGCCGGGGTCTCCCCCGGCCTTCTCACGTCATCCCGTCACGCGATCAGGCGATCGCTTCCTGGTAACGGCGCTCGACTTCGTTCCAGTCGATGACGTTGAAGAACGCGCCGATGTATTCCGGGCGGCGGTTCTGGTACTTCAGGTAGTACGCGTGTTCCCACACGTCCAGGCCGAGGATGGGGGTGTTGCCTTCCATCAGCGGGCTGTCCTGGTTGCCGGTGCTCTCGACCACGACCTTCTTGTCCGGGGTCACGCTCAGCCACGCCCAGCCACTGCCGAAACGGGTCAGCGCGGCCTTGGTGAAGGCATCCTTGAACTTGTCGAAACCGCCCAGGTCCTTGTCGATGGCCTTGGCCACGTCGCCCACCGGGTTGCCGCCGGCATTGGGGGCCATCACGGTCCAGAACAGCGAGTGGTTGGCATGGCCACCACCGTTGTTGCGCACCGGGCCCTGCAGGTTCTCCGGCAGCGACTTGAGCTTCTTCACCAGCTCTTCGACCGGCAGGTCAGCGTACTCGGTGCCTTCCAGCGCCGCGTTGACGTTGTTGATGTAGGTCTGGTGATGCTTGGTGTGATGGATTTCCATCGTCGCCGCATCGATATGCGGTTCCAGCGCGTCGTAGGCGTAGGACAGCTTGGGCAGGGTGTAGGCCATGATGCATCTCCTGATTGCGAGGGCACCCGACGATGTCGGGCGGTGCGCGGTGAATGATGGGGACAGACCGCCAGATTACCAAGGGGGATGTAAAGGAAATTGCGTCCTGCCAGTGAGCACGACGGCAATTGTTACGCAGCAGTGACGCAGCGCGCTCCTCATGCACCGTGCAGCGCACAGGCGCTACAGTGCGTGTACTACCCTCGCCCGCCCCTGCCCATGCGCAACCCCCGGCTGCTGATCACCGCCATCGCCCTGCTGCTGCTCGGCCTGGTCGCCAACCATTTCCTGCAAAGGCCGCCAGCGCCGCAGTTCGCGCCCGACCTGCAGGGCACGCCTGTCGCGCGCGCGCCGGCCACCGCCTCGCCCGGCAAGGACAGCGGACTTCCCGCGTTCCTGCCCGCCGAAGCGCGCGCGACCATCGCCCTGATCCAGCGTGGCGGTCCATTCCCGCACCGCCAGGACGGCAGTACCTTCGGCAACCGCGAGCAGCAGCTGCCGCAGCGCGCGCGCGGCTACTACCGCGAATACACCGTCGACACCCCTGGCGCGCGTACGCGTGGCACGCGTCGCATCGTCACCGGCGGCGATCCGCCGGAAGCGTGGTACTACACCGACGACCATTACGCGTCATTCCGCAGCTTCACCGTACCGGCCCAGGGAGCGCAGTGATGAGCCACGATGATTTCGGCCTTGGCCTGCATGACATCAACAACGCCGGCGTCTACGCCATCGACAGCGACGACATCGGCGCACTGGCCGCGGCGATGCGCGATGCCGGCCTGAAAGTGATCCGCATCGATCTGGAGGGCGTCGCGGACAAGCGCACCCTGCTCGCCCGTTTGGCCGCACAGCTGGATTTCCCGGCCGGTTTCGGCGGCAACTGGGATGCGCTGTCGGACAACCTGCGCGACCTGCAATGGCTGCCGGCCAATGGCTACGCGCTGTTCCTGGCCGACGTGGACGCGCTGCGCGCCGGTGCGCAGAAGGACTTCGACACCCTGCTGGACGTGATGGACGAGACCAGCCGTGACTGGGTCGGCCGCGACGTACCGTTCTGGGTGTTCCTGTCGCAGAGCGCGTAAGGTCACTGCCTTGGCCGGCATGCACTGACGCCTTGGCAGAGGCCGATCTTGGTCGGCGCTTCTGTGCCAACCAAGGTCGGCATCTACCAAAGCGCGGGCCGGCCAGCGCATCGGGCGCGGCCGAAGCTTTAGCGGCTCCCATTGTCTTCCTGCAGTTCCTTCTTGAACGGGATGTCCGGCGGCGGTCGTGCCACGGCCGGCTGGTCCTGCATGTTGGGGTTGGTCAGGCCACAGCCGCCACCGGCCTGCAGGATCGAAATGACGCAGGAGATCCTTGTGTTGGTGCCCGGCAATGGAATCTCCATCGCCTTGACGCCCTTGCGCACCCATTCGGCCAGCAGCGATTCCTGCGGCACCCAGTACTTGTCGAACGAGGTCGGCGTGTAGTCGTACGGCGGGCGCTTCAGCCAGGTGCCGGACTGCGCAATGCGCTCCTTGCTCCAGCCGTCGTTGGCACCGCCGGGCGCACCGCGCGCGGCATGGCCATCGCCCTCCTGGCCAGGCACGCGCACGCTGCCATCGGCATTGAACAGGCCGCTGCCCTTGCCGGCGGTACTGGCCTGGCGGGTACCGTTGCTGCTGCCGTCGCGGTTGCGGCTGGAAGACCCCCAGTCATCGCCCTTGGCAGGCGTCGCCCAGTTGCCTGGATCAGGCGCCGGGCGCGCTCCCGCGTTTGCGGGTGTGCTGCTGGATGCTGACGGACGCGCGCTGCTGCTCGCCTGCGTCGCGCTGCCCTGGGCCGCAGTCGCGGGCGTCGCCGTGGCACTGCCACTGGAGGATGCCGGCGCTGCCACCGGTGCCGAGGCCACTTCACGTTCCCGCACCTGCACGTCGCGGCCAGTGGGCGCGCGTACGGCGGGCTCACGCCCGGCCACCGCCGCCATCCGCACCTGCGGATCGGCCACGGCCTGCACTTCACGTTCGCGCACCTGCACGTCCTGCTGCGGCACGCGCACCTGCACTTCCGGGCTGCGCAGCAGTTGGGGAGCGACCGGCGCGTCGACCGTACTGACTTCGCGTTCGCGCACCTGGATGTCACGCACCTGCGGCGTGCGCACGGCCAGTTCCGGGGTACGCACCGGGCTTGGTGTCGGCGGCGCCTGCACCGGCTGCACGCTGCGCTCGCGCACGGCGGGTGTGCTGTCACGCGGTACGACGCTGATTTCGGTGCGCGGCACACTGACCGGCGGCACCACGAAATCCGTGCTGGCCTGCGCCACTTCGGTGGCCTGGACGGGCGAAGGCGGCGGCGCGGCCACCGGCGCCGGCTCGGCGTCGGCCGGCGGTGGTGGAACGCTGGCGGTCGGCGCGGATGCCGGGGATGAGGCGGTGGTTTCGGCAGCCACCGGACGCGGCGCAGGGGCCGAGGCAGCGCCCGCCTCCTGGCCCGGCGCAACCCGACCTGCCGCCGCAGCCGCAGCCGCTTCGGCGCCCGGCTGATCGCCACCGCCTTCCTGCGACGCGCGGCCGACGAACTCCACCTGCACGCGCTCGCCCTCGGTGCCCTCTTCGTCCGGCGCGCTGGTACGGATCACCGCCACCCACAGCAACAGCACGAAGAACAGCAGATGCAGCAGTGCACTGACCAGTGCCGAGGTCCAGCGCATCCAGCGCTGGTCGCGCGGCGCGGCGTCCCAGTCCTGCCAGAACAGTCGGCGCAGTGCCTGCCACGGCGACAGCCGCGGCGACTGGCCTGGCGGGCCCGGCAGCGGGCGCGGCAGGAAAACTGCGATCACCTCGCGGGCATGGAACGGCCGCGGCAGTGGCCCCAGCGAGCGCAGCCACAGCGCCCAGCCATAGGGCAGGCGCGTGGACTTCTCGAGGACGGCGCGGGGCTGCTGGCGCGCCAGCAGCAGATCAATGAGTTGCTCGGCCCGGGTCAGAGGCACGCGTCAGCGATCAGGCGACGTTGCCGCGCGGAATGTAAGGCGCGTGGCCGCTGTCATGATCGGTCGCGTCACGCACGGCGGTCACGCCCGGCACGCGGCCCATCAGGGTTTTTTCGATGCCCTGCTTGAGCGTCACATCGGCCATGCCGCAGCCCTGGCAGCCACCACCGAAGCGCAGCAGCACCACGCCGTCGGACGAGACTTCCTGCACGGCCACCTTGCCGCCATGCGAGGCCAGCTGCGGATTGACTTCGTTCTCCACCACCCAGTGCACGCGTTCGACCAGCGAGGCCGCATCACCCGGCGCTTCGCCCTTGATGCGCGGCGCCTTGATGGTCAGCTGCTGGGCACCGGCGGTGCCGGCGACGATGTCGATCTCGGCGCCATCGAGCCAGCCAACGCTGCCGGCGTCGACATAGAGGGTGAAACCATCGCAGTCCACCGCCCACTCGTCACCGAGCAGGTCGGTCGGTTCGGCGAATTCCAGCCGGGCATCGGCGCGCGGCGTACCGGGGTCGACCGCGCTCAGGCGCACGCCCATGCCGGGCACGCCCTCGCGTTCTATCAACTTGCGGAAATGGGTCTGGGCAGTGTCGGAGATCTGGATCATCAGGCTATTCTAGCCAAGTAAGCGTCAGCCGCTCATTCGGTTTATACACCGTCCGGCGCATTGTTCAGTCAACACGAGGTGGAGATTCCCATGGCCGACCTGATTCCACTGGCCCAGGCCCGTTGCGTGCCGCGCAAAGGCAGCGACCACAAGCTCGGCGAGGCCCGCCTGGCCGAACTGCTGCCGCAGGTTCCCGGCTGGGAGCTGAGCGAGGGTGACCAGGCCCTGTCGCGTACCTTCCGCTTCAAGGATTACTACGCCACCATGGCCTTCGTGAACGCGCTGGCCTGGATCGCCCACCGCGAGGACCACCACCCGGACCTGGGCGTGCACTACGACCGCGCGGTCGTGCGCTTCTCCACCCACGATGTGGGCGGGCTGAGCGAGAACGACTTCATCTGCGCGGCCAAGACTTCGGCCCTGACGGAGCAACTGCCATGAACGTACGTTTGCTGAGCCTGTCCCTGATCGCTGCGACCGGCCTGGCCGGCTGTGGCGCGTCCGAACCGCCGTCACCGCCACCGCCGCCGCCGACCGAAGTGGCCGCGGTGAAGACGCCGCCGCCGCAGTACCCGCTGGAACTGGCCTGCATGGGCGTGGGTGGCACCAGCACCTTCAAGGTGACCATCGGCACCGACGGCAAGCCGAGCGAGGTTGCGCTGTTGACCGGGGCCGGCAACCCGCAGCTGGACGAACTGGCCAAGACCGCCGTGCAGGGCTGGCAGTTCAAGGCCGCCACCCGTAACGGCCAACCGGTGCCGGCCACCATCCAGGTTCCTGTCAGCTTCAACCCGCCACAGCCGAAGCCGGACCAGTGCTTCGCCATCGAAGAACGCCTGCGCCGCGGCGGCTGATCGCGCGCACCCCGACGGGGCCTGCCGACGCCCGCCTCGCCCTCGCCGCCCCGGCCCCGCCCGGGGCGGCTGTCTGTTGACCAGGATCGCGTGGGTTGATGCTGCAGATTCCCCCTGAAAACATCTGGATCGCACTGGCGGTCACGCTTGCCGCAGGCCTGGCCACCGCGATCGGCAGCCTGCTGGTGCTCTTCTCGCGCCGCCCCAGCCCGCGCCTGCTGGCGTTCGGCCTGGCCTTTGCCGGTGGCGCGATGGTCTATGTGTCGCTGTCGGAGATCCTCAACAAGTCCATTGCATCGTTTGCACTGGCGTATGGCGAGCGCACCGGCTTCACCTACGGCACCCTGGCCTTCCTGCTGGGCGTGATCGTGATCGTACTGATCGACCACTTCATTCCCAATCCGCATGACAGCCTGGACAAACAGGACCCTGCGTTCCGCGAGAACAGCCGCGAGTACCTGAAGCGGGTCGCGCTGCTGACCTCGGTTGCGATCACCGCACACAATTTCCCGGAAGGGCTGGCGACCTTCTTTGCCACGCTGGAAAGCCCATCGGTGGGCATGCCACTGGCCTTCGCCATCGCCATCCACAACATTCCCGAGGGCATCGCGATCGCGGTGCCGGTGTACTTCGCCACCCAGAACAAGTTCTACGCGTTCAGTGCCAGCCTGCTGTCCGGCCTGGCCGAGCCCGTGGGCGCGGCGCTTGGCTACTGGCTGCTGTCAGGATCGCTGTCGCACGCCACGTTCGGCTGGGTGTTCGGCCTGATCGCCGGCGTGATGGTGTTCCTGGCGCTGGATGAGCTGCTGCCGGCGGCCAAGCGCTATGCCAAGGGCCACGAGACGGTTTACGGACTGGTGGCCGGCATGGGCACGCTGGCGATCAGCCTGGTGCTGTTCAAGTGGTGAGGGGTTCCCGGCTCGCCCTGTAGAGTCCAGCCATGCTCGACTGGCTTTCCGCGCGGCCCGACCGAGGCGCAGTCGAGCGTGACTCGACGCTACAGGAGATCCTTACTTCAGCCGGTCCAGCGCCTCGACCAGCTCATCCGCCAGCGGCGCGTTCAATACGTATGGGCTCTTGCCGTCATCCAGCGCGAACTCCAGCGAGGCCGCATGCAGGAACAAGCGCTTCAGCCCGATCTGCTCACGAAGCCGCTTGTTGACCGCTGGATCGCCGTATTTGTCGTCACCGGCCACCGGATGCCCCAGATGCTGGGCGTGCACGCGGATCTGGTGGGTACGGCCGGTCTCGATGCGGACTTCGCAGTACGAATGGCCACCGCGGCGTTCCAGCACCCGGAAGTGGCTGATCGATTCCTTGCCGATCGCATTGACCTGCACATGGCGCTCGCCGCCCTGGCGCAGGCCCACGTGCAGCGGGGCGTCGACCGTCATCACGCCGTCGGGCATGCGCCCGGCCAGCAGGGTCAGGTAGCGCTTGCGGATGCCGGCGCCGTGGTCTTCACGCAGCAAGGCCTGCAGTTCGCTCAGCGCCGAGCGCTTCTTGGCCACGACCAGCAGGCCCGAGGTGTCGCGATCCAACCGGTGGACCAGCTCCAGGGTCTGCCCCGGGCGCAGCGCGCGCAGCGTCTCGATGGCGCCGAAGCTGATGCCGCTGCCGCCGTGGCTGGCCACGCCGGTCGGCTTGTTCAGGGCCAGCAGGCGGGCGTCCTCGAAGACGATGGCCTGCTCCAGGCGGCGCATGAACGCCTCCGGCGGACCGGCCTTGTCTCCTTCCTCAGTGAGACGGACCGGCGGCACGCGCACCTCGTCACCGGCCTCGAGCTTGCGTTCGGCCTTGGCGCGGCCACCGTTCACCCGAACCTGGCCACTGCGCACCAGCTTGTAGACCAGGCTGCGCGGGGCGCCCTTCAGCTGGCCGAGCAGGAAGTTGTCCAGGCGCTGGCCGGCGCGGTCGGCGGGAACGGTGATCATGCGCACGGAAGGCTTGTCGCCAGCGGGTTTGGTGGGGTCTTGGGCGGTCATCAGGCTGTTTATTCTGTTACACTCGGGGGGCGAGATAAGGGATTGATTTCGTTGGAAGTTACTCAGGGCCAGAAGCCCAGCTTCCGACGAATCCGGCACAGTGCGCGACCACCGCCCGCGGGGCGGCCATGTTAGCGGCTCACCGGCCTTCCCGGCCATCGCCGGATGCCTGACACGCAACCGTGCTGAACATGTCCCGCGTGGCGCTCCAGCCTGGCTGACAGCTGCCTGCGGCCTGTAACACCCCAAAACCCATAAGAGTGAAGCGCTCCCGCGGCCTGCCGTGGTGTCGTAGCGCTGGAAACCCAAGCCGCCCTCCCCGCGCTTGCGCGAATGGGCGGCGAACCGTGTCCAGAGGCGAAACCCCATGGCGTTCCGCGCGGTAGCCGCTTGCGAGGAACGCAACAATGAAGCGAATGCTGATCAACGCCACGCAGGCTGAAGAGCTGCGTGTTGCCATCGTGGATGGCCAGTCGTTGTATGACATCGACATCGAACAGCCGTCGAAGGAACAGAAGAAGTCCAACATCTACAAGGGCCGGATCTTCCGCATCGAGCCCTCGCTGGAAGCCGCCTTCGTCGAGTACGGCGGTGGCCGCCATGGCTTCCTGCCGCTGAAGGAAATCTCCCGCGACTACTTCCAGGCCGGTGTCGACCACAACAAGGCCGGCATCCGCGAGCTGCTGAAGGAAGGCCAGGAGATCGTCGTCCAGGTCGACAAGGAAGAGCGTGGCAACAAGGGCGCCGCCCTGACCACGTTCATCTCGCTGGCCGGCCGCTACATGGTGCTGATGCCGAACTCGCCCAGCGCCGGCGGCGTTTCCCGTCGCATCGAGGGCGAAGACCGGGCCGCGCTGAAGGACGCCCTGGACAAGCTGAACATTCCCGACGACATGGGCGTGATCATCCGTACCGCCGGCGTCGGCCGCGATGCGGAAGAGCTGCAGTGGGACCTGGACTACCTGCTCAATGTCTGGCGCGCCATCGCCGAAGCCGCACTGAGCAAGCCGGCTCCGTTCCTGATCTACCAGGAATCGCGCCTGATCGTGCGCGCCCTGCGTGACTACCTGCGCGCCGACATCGGCGAGATCCTGGTGGACACCGAGGAGATGTACGAGCACGCCCGCGAGTTCATGCAGCAGGTGATGCCGCAGACCCTGCGCAAGCTCAAGCATTACAAGGACGACATCCCGCTGTTCAACCGCTTCCAGATCGAGTCGCAAATCGAGGGCGCCTACGAGCGCAACGTGCGCCTGCCGTCGGGCGGCTCGATCGTGGTCGACCAGACCGAAGCGCTGACCGCGGTCGACGTCAATTCCTCGCGCGCCACCAAGGGCAGCGACATCGAGGACACCGCGTTCCAGACCAACCTGGAAGCGGCCGAGGAAGTGGCCCGCCAGCTGCGCCTGCGCGACCTGGGCGGCCTGGTGGTGATCGACTTCATCGACATGGCCTCCAACAAGCACCAGCGCGAGGTCGAGAACCGCCTGGCCAACGCGCTGAAGTACGACCGTGCGCGCGTCCAGGTTGGCCGCATCTCGCGCTTCGGCCTGCTGGAAATGAGCCGCCAGCGCCTGCGCCCGAGCCTGGGTGAATCCAGCCAGATCGTCTGCCCGCGTTGCGACGGCCACGGCCGCATGCGCAGCGTTGAGTCGCTGTCGCTGTCGATCATCCGCGTTGCCGAAGAGCATGCGATGAAGGAAAACACCGGGCAGGTGCTGGTCCAGGCGCCGGTGGAGATCGCCAATTACCTGCTGAACGAAAAGCGCAGTGCCCTGCGCGAGATCGAGCAGCGCCACGAGGCGCCGATCGTGATCGTCGCCGACGAGCAGCTGCACACCCCGCACTACACCGTCACCCGCCTGCGCGAGAACGAGCTGGGTGAAGAGAGCAACAAGCCCAGTTACCAGCGCGGTACCCCGCGCAAGCTGCCGGTGCATGCCCTGACCAAGGGCCAGCTGAACATCCCGCCGCCGGCGGTGACCCAGGTCAAGCACACCTCCCCTGCCCCGGTGCGCGAGGAAGTGGAGCCGGCCGCAGCGGCACCGGCCCCGGTCGTGGCAGCGCCGGTTGCAGCGGCCCCGAGCGGCGGCGTGATCGGTTGGCTCAAGCGCGTGTTCGGTGGCGAACCGGCGCCGGCGCCGGCACCGGCGGCTCCTGTTGCCCGCCAGCAGCAGGACGGCGGCCGCAAGGACCGCAACAAGGATCGCAACAAGGACCGCAAGGATCGCCGCGACGACAACCGTGGCAACGGCAACGCTCAGCAGCAGAAGGATGGCGGCAACCGCAAGGAGCGCGGTGAGCAGCGCAAGGACGGCCGCAACGGCAACAACGGCAATGCCCAGCAGCAGCCGCAGCAGGGCAGGCAGAAGGAGCCGCAGCAGAAGGACGGCCAGCAGCCGCATCAGCAGAACAAGCCGCGCAACGAGCAGCAGGGCCAGAACCAGAACCAGCAGCAGCCGAAGCTGAAGCAGCCCAAGCAGCCGCGCCAGCCGCAGGACGGTGACAAGCCGGCCGAGAAGCCGCAGCGCAGCACCGCCGAGGCACCGGCCGAGGCCGTGACCGCGGCTGCCGCCGTGGCCGCCACGGCGGTCGCCGCCAATGGGGTGACCGCTCAGGAAGCCACTGCGCCGGTGGCGCCGGTTGCGCCGGCCGCCTCCGCTCCGGCGGAAGCCACTGCACCGGCCGACACCACTGCCAACGCCGGCAACGAGGCCGAGGCGATTGCCGTGACCGGTGAAGAGGCTGCTGTCGACGCCAACGGCGAGCAGGCCGGTGAAGGCGCGACCCGCCGCCGCCGTGGCCGTCGTGGTGGCCGTCGCCGCCGTCGTGGTGGCGCCGAGAACGCTGCCGGCAGCGATGGCCTGGGCGATGATCAGGACGACGCGGACGACAGTGATGACACCGATGCCGCTGATGTCGCCGAGCAGAGCAACGACAGCGTCGCCGGGACCACTCCGGTCGCGGCCGCGCAGCCGGCCCGTCCGCAACCGGAATTCGATTTCGATGACGAAGTCGAACCGACCGCTGCCGAATCCGGAAAGCCGGTCCGTGCCGCCGCCGCTGTTGTCGCCGCGCCGGTCGCGGTGGTGAGCAGCACCGTGGTCGATGCCGCTGCACCGGTGGTGGCCGAGGTACAGGCCCCGATCAATACCGTGGCCAAGGCCGAACCGGCATCTTCGCCGGTGCAGACCAGCATGCTCGATGCCATCGACGCGGCGACCCCGGCCCAGCCGGTGGTGGCTGTAGCACCGGCGGTCGAAGCCAAGCCGGTCGTGGTTGAGGCTGCCCCGGCCGTTGAAGCCACTCCGGTGGTCGAAGTGAAGCCGGTCGTGGAATCGAAGCCAGAAATCGCTGAAGCCGCTCCGGCGGTCGAAGCCGAGCCGCTGGCCGTTGAGGCCGCCCCGGTGGTGGAGGCCGCTCCCGCGGTTGAAGCCAAGCCGGTTGTCGAGACCGCACCGGTCGCCGAACAGCCCGTCGCTCCGGTGGCAGTTGAAGCCGCACCGGTGGAAGCTGCGGCCCCGGTCGCCGATGCGGTGGTGACGCCGTCGATCGATCCGGTCGCCGATGGTCACACCGATGCCGCCGCCCAGGCGGCCGAAGCCAAGGCCGACGAAGAAGACGAAGACGCCGCCAAGCGCACACCGCCGGCGAACTGATCGCGATCTGGTCGCGTGAAAAGGAACGGCGGGGATCGATGATCCCCGCCGTTTCTGTTTGTGCGCCGGGCGCGTGCAGCGCTCTGGTAGAGGCCAACCTTGGTTGGCGCCGTTGTTCGAGCGAACGCGGATACGTCCGTGCCAACCAAGGTTGGCACCTACCAGGACATCAGCGCGTCGGCGCGAACTGCAACCGGGTCCACACGCCGTAGTGGTCCGAGGCCCAGCGACCGCTGTCATCGGGCTGGTCGAACAGGAGCTTCGCTTCGCGCGCGACCATCCGGTCCTGCTGGAAGAAGATGTGGTCGATACGCGAAGGTGCCTGGTAATAGTGCCGGTTCAAGGTGCTGACCCCGGCCAGGTCGGTGTTGACGTGCACGCTGCCATAGCTTTCGCCGTAATGGCTGCGCAGCTCGCTCAGGTCACCTGCGTCCACCAGCGCATTGAAGTCGCCCGCGATCACCACCGGCGCGCCGGCCGAGGTAGCGGTGATGAAGCGCAGCAGGTCCTCGACCTGGGTACGGCGGATGCGCTGACCACTCTCGTCGTTGCGCTCGTTGAGATGCGTGGCGTAGACGTTCACCGGCGTGCCGTCGACGTCGATGCGCAGGTGGGCCACCGTGCGGTAGTCGTCCAATGGCAGCAGCAGATGGTCCCCCTGGGCGAGGATCGGCCGCCGGGTCAACAACGCATTGCCGTAACGCTTCGGCGCACCCACCGGATCGGTGGACACGAATACGTACTTGTAGCCGAGTTGGCTGGCCAGCCACTGCGCCTGGTTGCGCACGTTGCGGCGCTGGATCACCTCCTGCAGCGCGATGGCATCGGGCTGCAGGCGCTTGAGTTCGGCCAGGATGGTACGGCGGCGGCTTGGCCAGTCTTCGCGGTCATGATGGAGGTTGAAGGTGACCATGCTCATGCCTGGCGCGCTGGCGATGTCCACCGCTGGCGATGCGACCTGCGGCACCGCCGCCAGCGTCAGCCCGGGCAATGCCAATGCAATGGCCAGCCCCAGGGCGCGCACCGTCGCACGCGCTCCCTCCCCTTGTTGCTTCATCGTTACTGCCCCTTGCGCTCGGCGCGGCGCACCGCGCCCGGTACATCGATCTCGACCCGTGCCGGCAGCTGGTGCACGTGCAGTTCCTTGTTGATCCATTCGGCCGCTTCGCCGTTGATGGTCGCCTCGCCCGGATCACCGGCGTACGGCCACGGCAACACCACGCCACCGACCGGTGGCACCAGGCCCGGCTGCACCTCCAGCACCAGCTGCTTGTCGCTGCGCTGCAGGCGGTAATTGAGCTGGCCCTGCGGCGTGCGAAGGCCCTGCACGGCGATGCCCTCGCCCTGCAGCCAGGCCGTCGGGATGCCGGCGGCCAACACCAGCGCATCGTCCATGTCACGACTGTAGGCGAACATGTCCAGGGCCGAGCGCACGAAGTCCGAGGCGACCCAGGCATGCGGCAGGTCACCGACGAAGAACGGCTTGCGCGGCGTGCGCGAGACCACTTCGGCCCACTGGTTCCAGGCCTGCGGCGCACGGTCCTTGAAGAAGAACTCGGTCGCCTGCCAGGCGCGATCGCGCCAGCCCAGGCGAACGAAGGCGGCCACGTTGCGCCATTCGTACGGCGTGTAGTCCTTCCACTCGCGCTTGCCATCGCGGCGGGCCACGAATTCCTTCCAGTAGCGCTCGAAGGTCGCCTCCAACGCCTGCTGCGGCAGCCGGCCCTGCTCGCCGCCCGGCGCCAGCGCGATGGTGGTCGAGGTCGCGTCGAAATCGCCCAGCTCGGCCGAGCCCGGCAGGTAGTCGATGTTGTGCTGCTGCATCGCCGACAGCAGTGACGCCTGCAGGTCATCACGGAACTGGTCACGCGACTCGGCGATCTGCATCGCTTCGACCTTGCCCAGCTGGGCCGCCAGCGATGCTGCGTCCTTGTAGCCGCGCAACGCCCAGAAATTATCCCAGTACGAATGCATCGGCTTGGCCGAATAGCCTTCGTGGCTGATCGAGGCCGGCATCATCCCGTAGAACGCCGGATTGCGCGCACGGTTCTCTTCGGTACGCTCGCTGGCACGCAGCTGCTCCATGTAGCTGTAGGCGCCCTGCACGTGCGGCCACATCAGCTCGGCGAAGGTGCTGTTGCCGGTATAGCGCCCATATTCGGCGATGCTGTAGATCAGCTCACCGTGGCTGTCATTCTCCGGCACCGGGTCGCTGCCGCGCGCATCGACACAGCACGGCACCTTGCCGTTCTCGAACTGGTAAGGCGCATACCAGTTGATGTAGTCACGCACGGCATCGCTGCGCCCCATGCGCAGCAGGCCTTCGGAAATCATCGCGCCGTCGCGGATCCAGCTGCGCGCGTACGAGCGCGTGCCCGGCTGCAGGCGCGGGCCGACCCGCGAGATCAGCATGTGCGCCACGGCGGTGCGCAGGGTGTCGACCAGGGCCTGGCCTGCCGCCGGCACCTGCAGCGAGACCACGCCCAGCGCGTGCCGCCACTGTTCGGCCACCTGCGCCTGCGCCTTGGCCACGTCCAGCGCCTGCGGCGCCCAGCTCCCGGTCTGCGGCAGCACCACTGCCACTTCGCGGCTCTGCCCGGGTTCCAGCTTGATCGTATACAGCAGCGCACCGGACGCCATGCCGGTACTGTCCTTCACTGCCGTAGTGGCCGGATACTTTCCGGACGCAAGATGCATCGCATCGAGCTTGCCATCGAACGTGCTGGCGAAACGGGCATCGGGCACCTGCAGTGGATAGATGCGCGGCTCGCCGTTGATGCGTACCAGCTGTTCGCCCACGTCCAGCGCATCGATGCGGCTGAAGCCGCCGACGGTGTTGAGGAACTGGGTCGGCGGGTTGACCTGCCAGGGGCGGATCGCCAGCGCCAGGGTGTACTCGTGCGCCACCTTGTCCGGATTGCTCAGCCGGTAGCGGCCGATCAACTGCGCGCGCTCCGGCGTGCCCTGCACGAAGCTGGTCACCGCCAGGCCGGCCTTCTCGTGCACCCAGTCGACGTTGGCGATCGGAAGATAGTGGTCCTGCAGCGACTGGGTAGTGGCCACCTTCGACCAGTCCAGCAGCTTGCCGTCGAGGCGGATGAACGGCTCGATGCTGAAGCTGCCCTTGGCCGGCTCCAGCGCACCGTCCTCGCTGATCAGCGCCTGTTCCTGGCCGCCATCGAGGCCGAGCAGGGTCCAGTACGGCTGTTCGCCCACATACGCACGCGGCAGCGAACCGCGCGGCAGGTCGGCCGCCACCGAGGACAGGAAGGCGTTCGGCGTGGCGGCGAACGCCAGCGGCTTGAGCGTGATGTCACGGATGCCATAGCGCCAGTTCGGGCCATCGAGCAGATCGAAACGCACGTAGCGTGCGTCGGTGTCCGGCAGCGCCAGCCAGTCGCGGCCACCCGCACCGCCGGTCACCTCGCGCACAGTGCGCCAGTCCCGGCCATCTTCGGACGTCCGCACGGTGTAACGATTGGCTTCCAGGTTCGGCAGCCAGTCGATCACCGCACCGCCGATCTCGCGGCTCTTGTGCAGGTCCAGGCTGATGGTCTGCTGCTTGACCCCGCCGCTGATCCAGAACGTATCGCCCTTGCCATCGATCATGCGGTCCTGCAGCGCGGTGGCGGTATCGGCGATGACCGATGGCACCAGTGCCGAATCATCCTGCGGTGGCAGGCCCTGCAGGGTCAGCTTGTCGAAGCACACCGTGCCGCGGCCACCGACCTTGCTGTAGATCGTGAACTCGACCGCGGCGCTGCGCGCCATCTCCTTCTCGGGCGACGGCCCCCACGCCTTGTCGATCTGGCGACGCCGGTATTCGACCGGTGTCCACGCCTTGGGGAAGCTGTAGCCCGGGCGGTTGACCCACCAGACGTTGTCGCCGCTGGCATCGATCAGCTTGAACTGCAGGTCGTTGGCCGGCGAATCACCACGCAGCTGGAAGCCGAAACGGTAGTTGACCGGGTAGTCGATGTTCAGCGCGCGGCGGATGCCGACGTAGCCGGAGACCTTGTGGAAATCATAGTCCAGGCACAGGGCACGGCCGCCGCCGGCGCCGCTGACCGGCCGCAGCGAACCACTGACCTGGTCGGACAGCACCAGTTTCCAGGCGCCGATATCGTCGAAGTCGTCCAGCACCTTCGGCGCCGGCAGTGCCGGTGGTGCGGCGATCGCCAGGGAGGTCCACAACAGTCCCAGTCCAACGGCGATCGCTCGCTTCATCCCTTGACGCTCCCCAGCAACAGACCTTGGATGTAGTACCGCTGCAGCACCAGGAACAGCGCCAGCACCGGAACCACGGTGACCACCGCGCCAGCCATCATCATTTCCACGTCCATGATGTGTTCGCGCGAGAGGGTGGCCAGCGCCACCGGCAAAGTGTAGTGCTCCTGGTCGGTCAACACGATCAGCGGCCACATGAAATCGTTCCATGCGCCCATGAAGGTGAAGATCGCCAGGGTCACCAGCACCGGCTTGAGCATCGGCAGCACGATCTGGAAGAAGATGCGCAGCTCCCCTGCCCCGTCGATGCGCGCCGCTTCCAGCAGTTCGTCCGGGATCGAACGTGCGTACTGGCGTACCAGGAAGATGCCGAACACGCTGGCCAGCGCCGGCACGATCACGCCGCCGAAGCTGTTGACCAGCTCCAGCTGCTTCATCAGCAGGAACAGTGGCAGCATCGCCACCTGCGCTGGAATCACCAGCGCCGCCATCAGTACCTGGAACAGGCGCTCGCGGCCGACGAAGTTGAGCTTGGCGAAAGCGTAACCGGCCATGGTGTTGAGCAGCAGCGAGCCGATCGTGATGCCCAGCGACACCAGCAGGCTGTTGGCAAAATTGCCGCCCATGCCGGTGCGCGCGAACAGTTCATGGTAGTTGTGCGTGGTGATGCTCGAAGGCAGCAGCGGCGGCGGGAAATGGCTGGCCTCGCCCTGCGGCATGAACGAGACCGAGACCATCCACAGCAGCGGTGCCAGGCTGACCAGGGCCAGCACCAGCAACGCACCATTGATCATCCACGGGTACCAGCGCGACTGGCCGATTTCACGACTCATACCAACTGCCTCTTGCGGCCGAAACGCAGCATCACGGTGGTCACCGCCAGGATGATCAGGAACAGCAGGAACGCCACGGCGGAGGCGCGTCCCAGGTTCCACCACTTGAAGCCTTCCTCGAACATGAAATACAGCACGCTGACGGTGCTCTGCAGTGGGTCGCCGCGGGTCATCACGTAGGGTTCGGCGAACAGCTGGAAGTAGCCGGACACGGTAATCACCCCGACCACCAGCAGCACCGGGCCGAGCATCGGCAGGGTGATGTGCAGGAACTGCTTCCAGCGCGAGGCACCATCGATGCGCGCCGCTTCGTACAGGTCATGCGGGATCGCCTGCAGGCCGGCCAGGAAGATCACCATGTTGTAGCCGAAGTTCTTCCACACCGCGAACAGCATGATGGTCGGCATCGCCCAGTTGGGATCACCCAGCCAGTCGATCGGGCTGATGCCCAGATGGCCCAGGCCGTAGTTCACCAGGCCATAGCTGGTATGGAACAGGTAGCGCCAGATCACCGCCACCGCCACCAGCGTGGTCACCACCGGCGCGAACAGTGCCGTGCGGAACAGGGCCTTGAAGCGCGCGGCCGGTGCATTGAGCAGCATCGCCGCGCCCAACGACACGCCGATCGACAACGGCACGCCGATCAGCACGAAGTAGGTGGTGTTCCACAGCGACTTCCAGAACATCGGCGTCTGCAGCAGGTCGATGTAGTTGCCCAGGCCGACGAAGCGCAGGTTGCTGCTATCGGCCAGTGCATAGAGGTCGAAGTCGGTCACGCTCAGTGCAAGCGCCGAGGCGACCGGCAGGCCGAAGAACACGCCCAGCACGATCAGCGAGGGGCCGGCGAAGATCCAGCCGGCCAGCGAAGTACGTTTCATTGCGCGCTCCCGGCGGCCACGGCGCTGCTCGATTGCGGCGACGGCGCGCGCTCCTGCAGGCGTTGTTGTTCATGCATCCAGCGGCGCTTGGCCAGCACCTTGTCCACGCGCTGGTCCAGCTCTTCCACGGCCTTGTCCTGCGGCAGGCCACCGCGCACCACCTTCTCGGTGACGATGCGCATTTCCTGCACGATGCGCTCCCATTCGAGCACCTTCGGCGTCGGCCTGACCCGCTCCAGCTGATCGCGGAACGCGGCCGCCAGCGGGTCATTGGCCAGCGACGGCGTGTTCCACGCACTGCGGCGCGGCGGCAGGTCGCCAATGATCGAATGGAAGCGTGCCTGGATTTCCGGCCGCGACAGGAATTCGATCAGCTTCCAGGACGCCTCCTTCTGCTGCGACTTGCGGAAGATCACCAGGCTGGTACCACCGGCGATGCCCGCGCCCGGACCGTCCGGCCCCGGCAGCGCGGCGGTGCCCCACTGCCCTTCCAGTTCCTTCGGCTGCAGCTTCTTGAACTCGCGGATGTTCCAGGGGCCGGAGATGTAGAACACGTTGAAGCCGCGGAAGAATTCGTCCCAGACATTGGAGATCTGCGTCTCGGACATCTTCGGCGCCCAGCCCTGCTCGAACATGTTGGCGTAGAAGCCCAGCGTGCGGCGGAACCCCGGGCTGGAGAAATTGCCCCGGGTGTCGTCGTCACGCAGCAGCGGGTCGGGCTGCTGCAAGGCCAGCGACAGCTGCTGCTCGAACTCGTTGATCGGCATCAGCACCGCGTAGCGGCTCGGGCCCTGCATGCGCTTGATCGCCGCCATCTGCTCTTCCCATTCCTGCCACGTACGCGGCGGGTGGTCGTAGCCGGCCTTGACCAGCAGGTCCTTGCGGTAGTAGATCAGGCGCGTATCGACGTACCACGGCACGCCGACCAGCCCGCCGTGGATCACGTTGGTATCCCAGATGCCCTGGAAGTAGTCCTTCGGGTCGACCACGGTGGAGCGCTGCACGAACGGCTGCAGCGGGGTCAGCGCGTCGAGTTCGGCGAACTCCGGCACCCAGGTGTTGCCAAGCTGGCACACGTCCGGCAGTCCATCGGCGGCGAACGCGGTCAGCAGCTTCTCATGCGCGGCGGTCCACGGGATGTTCTGCACATCCACCTTGATGCCGGGGTTTTCGGCCTCGAATTCGTGGATCAGCTCGCTGACCACCTCGGCTTCGCGGCCCATCGCCCAGAAGCGCACGGTGGTGGTGCCCGGTTCGGTACGGGCGCAGCCGGCCACGGCCAACGCGGCCAGGGCAGGCAGCGCCCAGCGGCGCAGGCGGTCGATCCAGTTCGGCATCGGGCTACTTGCCCTGGCCTGTGGTGCGGTTGGCATTGTTCTTCTGTTCCTGCGCGGCAGCCGCGCGTGATTCGGCGATACCCACCGCGCGTGCTGCCGCGGCCTTTTCGTCTTTCTGCAGTTCCAGCGGCTGGAACGACCCTTCCGGCGCCAGCCAGCCGCCACTGAACCCGGCCCGCTCCAGGCCCTTGCGGATGTACGGGTTCTTCTTCATCACTTCCCAGACGAAGTCATCGCGGTAGTTGGCGATCATGGTCAGGATCGGGCCCTGGTCGATGGCGATGTAGTCGCTGGCGACCCAGCCGCGATCGGGAACCAGACGACCGGTCTTGATCGGGATGTCGTAGTTGAAGCTGGGGTTGAACGAATCCAGGAAGCCGTAGCTGGAATAGATGTAGTCGCCAAAGCGCTTGTGCATCTCCAGCGTGGCCGGGATCACCTGCTCGGGGGCGAACACCACCGAGGCGATCGCAGCGGTCGGGGCGATGGTGCCGTCATCAAAGTTCTCGCGCAGGCCGGCGCCGCGCGAGGAGTAGTGGCGGAACTGGCGCTGCTCGCCGCGGTACTCCTGCGTGGTGTTCTGCGGACCATCGCTGGCGGTCAGGCCCCACACGTTCTCGCCATACTCCTTCCACTGCATCGGGTTGGCGATGGCATATTCGCGCTGGGCCAGCGCGGCCGACCGGCTGTTGAGGAAATAGGTGCTGCCGCGCTCGCGCATGTAAGCGTCCTGGATGTCGCGGAAGTCGATCCAGACGTGGCTGTACTGGTGGCCGAACAGCGGGCCGAAGGACAGGTATTCCTGGCCCTGGTAGACGCCCCAGTCGTTGTCGTAGGTACGCGTCCACACCGTCCACGCGTCCGGGCTGACCGGGTGCGTCGGCGAGCCCAGGGCGAGGATGTACACCATCATCGCCTCGTTGTAGCCCATCCAGTCGTGGTCGATGAAACCGCTCTCCGGGAACCAGCCCATCGAGATCAGCGGTGCACGCTGCTGCAGCCACGGCCAGTCGACCTTCTTGTACAACGTATCGGCGATCTGGCGGATTTCCTTCTCGCGCGGATCATCACCGTCGTAGTACGACTGCGCGAACAGCACGCCCATCATCAGCAGCGCGGTATCCACCGATGACAGCTCGACCCAGCTGTCGTAGCGACGGCCTTCCTGCATGTCCAGGAAGTGGTAGTAGAAGCCCTTGTAACCGGCCTTGCCGGTGCGCTGCGGGCCCATCGGCACGTCGCGGAAGAACTTCAGCGTGGTCAGCGTGCGGTCGATCGCCTGGTTGCGGCTGACCCAGCCGTTCTCGATGCCGATCGGATAGGCGGTCAGCGCGAAGCCGACCGAGGCGATGCTGGCGAACGGCCGCGATGGGTAGCGGTCCGGGGTCAGCCCGTTGACCTCGTTGGTGGTGTCCCAGAAGAACTGGAAGGTGCGGCGCTCGATGTCATCGAACAGCGGCGGCAGCTCAGGCTTCATGGGCCGAGGCGGTGCATCGGCCTCGATCAGGATCACCGGCGGGCGCGGTTTGGCAGGTTCCTGCTGGGCCGGCTGGCAGGCGGCCACGGCCAGGCTCAGCGCTGCGGCGGACAACAGATGGCGTGCCTGCATGGCGCGGTTCCTCCGGTGGTCTGATCGATGGGAAAGCATACCGTCCAATGATCTGAAATCGTTTACAAGGTGTGTGCTTAAAAAACCACGAAAAACGTGGCCTGACACCGCGATCATTGCCCACGCCGCTGCCCCCTGGCCGGCAGCGGCGTGGGCAATGGACCGGCACGGGGCCGGCCATTGCCGTTTTCACCGATGCCGCCAGCGAGCCGGCGGCATCGGGTCATGCATCACCGCCCGGGCTTAGAAGCGGAAGCCCACTTCGGCCTTGACCTGGCGCGGCGTACCGACGATGTCGCCGGTCTCGTTGTAGCTCACCAGCAGCTTGCCGTCGCTCTTCACGTAGTTCAGGTTGGAGAAGTTGTCGAAGTTGAGCACGTTGATGATGTCGATACGCGCATACAACTCGGTATCGCCGGCCAGCTTGAAGGTCTTGGTCGCCTGCAGGTCAAGCGACCGGTAGCCGAAGATCTTGCCGCCGAGCAGGAAGCGGCCGTTGCCCCCCGGGTAGCCGGCGGCCGGGGTCGGCAGGCAGTTCGGGTTGCCGGCCTGTGCCACGCAGGACCAGTCGTTGCCCGCCACCGGGGTGGCCAAGGTCAGCTTGCCACCGAAGGTGATGCCCCAGAAGCCATCGTAGGAGCCCGTGACCACCAGACGGTGGCGCGGCGCGCCGTTGGACTTGATGTATGGGTATTCGCCGATGGTGCCGCGATCGAACGAGTAGTGCTCGTCGATGTTGCGGTTGTGGCGCGCAGTGGTCCAGGTATAGGCGATCGAGGTACCCCAGCCACTTTCCTTGGTGTACGGCTTCTGCGCAGACAGGAGGATCTGGGTAGCGCGGGTCTTGATGCCCTGCTGGCCAATGATCAGGCTGCCGAAGCCGGGGATGTTGCAACCCCACGGTTGGCCGTAGGTTGGCTTTTCGGCACCACACAGCATCTGGTTGTCGAAGAAGTTGCCGTTGCGGAAGCGATTGCCCAAGGTGTAGGCGAAGCCATCATAGGTCAGCGTGCGCGAGATGGTGGCGTCGGTCAGCCACTCCCCAATCTGGTTGCTCATGCCCAGGCTGAACTGGTCCGCGTAGGGCACCTTCAAGTTGTTGTTGAGCAGGTCCACTTCCAGGCCTTCGTTGCTGGTACTGCCCAGCAGGGCCTGCACGTTGCCGATGCCATTGAGCAGGTTCGGGTTCCAATCGAAGCACGGGTTCTGCCCGTACAGGCAGGCTCCGCTGCGCGGGTCGCGGAAGTACACGGTCGGCTGCGGCAGGGCCAGCTTGGTGGTTTCCAACGCCAGGTAGTCGAAAAGATCACGGTCGTAGGAACGACCGGCGCCACCATGGATCACATGCTGCTCGTCGGCATTGATGTCATACGAGAAGCCCAGCCGCGGCTGCCAGGCATCCTTGAATGCCTTGCGGTTGTGGCCGTTGCTGATGTAGTCGTTGATGTTCAGGCCGCTCAACGCGAGCGTCTGCGCGTAGCTCTGCCCGGCCGGGCCATGCGGATCCTGCGCATTGAGCGCGCTGACCACTTCCGGCGGGGTCACGAAGTCCAGGTAGGTCGGGTTCTTCTCGTAGTCCCAACGCAGGCCAAGGTTCAACTGCAGGTGGTCGTTGACCTGCCAATCGTCCTGAATGAACAAGCCAATCTGCGTGGTCTTCGAGCGTACTTCCGGCAACACGCCACTGACACCAGTAATCGGCTTGGTGAACTGCGCCTTGTACGGCGTATCAATGCCAAATTCCGGGTTGCCCACGGTGTAGTAGAACTGCGGGTTGATCTGCTGCGCGTCGGAGGCGTACAGATTGATCTTCTTGTACTTGGCGCCCATCTTGATGGTGTGGTCGCCAGCCCACTCCAAGCCGTCCAGGGTCAGGTTGTCTTCGATCGACCAGCCCTTCTGGCCCTTCACCTGCGAGGCGAAGGCGCTGGCACCACCGATTTCCACAATGGTGCGTTCCTGCGGGGTGTTGCCGTCGATGTCACGGCCGTCCGGCGCGGTGTACACGTAGCCGTTGCCCAGGGTCAGCGGCAGCGGGTTGTTGAACGACTTCTCGTGGGTGACCATCAGCTCGTTGTAGAAGCGCTCACCGCTGTGATTCCAGCGCAGCGCGAAACGACGGTCTGTGTTGTCAGTGACCTTGCCATGCTCCTTGGAGGTCTGGTCACTGAACTGCTGCTGATTCTCGTCACGATCCTGGACTGTGAACTCGATGCGGTCGTTGTCGGTCGGCTCGACGTCGATCTTGGCGAAGATCAGGTCCTGCTTGAACGGCTGGCTGGCCGGGCCCAGGCCGGCGGCGGCCGCCGCCGGCAGCTGCGAGGCAGCACTGGTGACCGCGCCATTCGGGGCAATGGTCACTGGCAGATCGAAACGCTTGGCTTCGTAGGTCACGAAGAAGTGGGCCTTGTCCTTGATGATCGGGCCGCCCAGCGCGAAGCCGTATTCCTTCTCCGCCGATTCTTCCTTGCTCTTTCCCGGCTGGCGTTCGGCCGGGGTCATCGCACGCATACTGTCGTTGGTGTAACGATAGAAGGTCTCGCCCTTGAACTCGTTTGTACCCGACTTGGTCGCAGCGGTGATCGCGGCGCTGGACACCTGGCCGTACTCGGCCTTGTAGTTGCCGCTGATGACCTTGTATTCACCGATGGCGAGCTGCGGGAACGGGTTGCCTGCGCTGCCGGACTGGCCGGCCACGCCGCCGCCCTTGACGTAGCTCTTCTGGCCCACACCGTCAATGTACACGTTGGTGCCGTCGGCGTTGGTCGCACCGCCGCGCAGCGAGGTGTTGCCCTTGGCGTCACGGGTGAAGATCATGCCCGGCACCGCGTCGGCGAACTCCAGGAAGTTGCGCGACACCTGCGGGGTGGTCTGGATCTGCTGCAGGCTGACGGTCTTGCCGACTTCGGAGGTGCGCACTTCCTGCAGCAGGGTCGGCGCGACGACGTTGACGGTGTCCAGGTTGGTGGCCGCGGTCGAACCGGGGGTGCTGCTGGCGGCACCGGCAAAGTTCAGCGTCGCGGTCGAGGCCACGGTGACGGTGACCTTCTGGGTCTGGCCGTTGGCGACCACGTCATAGGTACCCGGGTCCAGGCCCATCAGCGAGTAGCTGCCGTCGGCGCGGATGGTGCCACGGCGGACGGTACCGGTAGCCACGTTGGTGGCGGTCACTTCGGTACCTGCCTGGGCGCCGGCAACCTGGCCGCGCAGGCTGGCGTTGGCCGACTGCGCCATGACGTTGGGGGCGGCGGCCAGCATCAGGCAGCTGACCAGTGCGGTGCTCAGCAGCCGGCGCGCCGGCATGCGGAAGGTGGTATGCATCATCAACTCAATCTCCGGGTGGCGGTAACCGCTTGCGCGGTCCCTGCGATCAGTCAAAAAAAGAAGGAACGCCTCTGGCTTCAATGGCCGGATGGCGGAGTGGTGGAATCGCGAACTATCAAGCGGGGAACCAGGGTCTGCTTGTCCCCTGTCCCATCCGTGGAGGTGCCGTCCATCAACTGCATCAGACGCGTCATGGCCCGGTCGCCGAGCTCGGCGATGCTGACCTGCATGGTGGTCAGCGACGGGTGGACGAAACGCGCCAGTGGAATGTCATCGAAACCTGCCAGGGCAACATCGGCCGGCACACGGACACCAGCCTGCGTGAACGCATACAGGCAGCCCAGGGCCATCATGTCGTTGGCGGCGAACACGGCATCGGGCAGCGCTCCGGCTGCCAGCAACTCCTGACCGGCGCGATGGCCGGAAGCTTCGTCGAAATCACCGGGCAGCTCGATGCCCTCGGCGTCACTGCCAAACGCTACCAGCGCGTCACGGAAGCCGCGCAGGCGCTCGCGCGCGTCGAAGTTGAGGTCCGGGCCAGAAATGAAGGCAATGCGGCGGTGGCCGGCGTCCAGCAGATGGCGGGTCATCGCCATCGCACCGGCGTGGTCGTCGATGCTGAGCACCGGATGGTCCTGCCCGGGCAGATAGGTGTTGATCAACACCGTCGGCAGCGACTGCGGCAGGTTGTCGGTCAGGAAGCCTGGGCTCTCGGCATAGGGCGAGAGCACCAGCAGGCCGTCGACGCGGCCGCGCATGGCACGCAGGGCGGCGCCCTGCTGTTCCTGGTCGCCGTGGTAGCTGGACACCAGCAGGTGCTGGCGGCGGTTGCGGGCCACGCCGTCGATGCCGCGCATCAGTTCGGAGAAGAATTCGCCGTACAGGTCAGGCAGCACCACGCCCACCGTATTGGTGCGGCGGCTGCTCAGGCTGCGGGCGGCGGCATGCGGGGTGTAACGCAGCCGTGCGGCCACCTCCAGCACAAGCTGGCGGACCGGTTCGGCGACATTTTCATGCCCGTTGAGCGCGCGGGAAACCGTGGCCACGGAGACCCGGGCTTCGCGTGCGACGTCTTTGATTGTGATAGCTGCCTTGTTCACGAAGCCGCCCTCCACGGCTTGGACCTACCAGCATTGGCGCGGAATGTAAGCGTTTCCATCTGGGCTTGTAAACAGTCCGTTAGGCGAATGTCCCGAAATGGACATGAAAACCTGTCCGTGGCCAGGCCCTTGCGGACCCGCCAGGACAGTGCGGGACAAGGGCTCAGCCCTGTTCTGACGGGGTATGTGCGCGGATGGACAGCGCGTGGATATCGGTGTCCATCATCGACCCCAGCGCGGCATAGACCGCGCGATGCCGGGCCAACGGAGCCAGTCCGGCGAAGCGTTCACTCACCACATGGACGTTGAAATGGCCGCGCCCGTCGCGCGCGCCGGCATGGCCGGCATGGCGATGGCTGTCATCCTCGATCTCGAGCACGCTGGGTGCCAGCGCCTGCTGCAGCGCATCACGGATCCGCTCGATCCGTTCCGCGTTCACGGCAGGACCTTGCGGAACGGGCGTACCTGCACGCGGGTGTAGACGCCGGCAGCCACGTACGGGTCGGCATCGGCCCAGGCCTGGGCCTGCGGCAACGACTCGAACTGCGCGATCACCACCGAGCCGCTGAAACCGGCCGGGCCCGGGTCTTCACTGTCCACCGCCGGGCACGGGCCGGCCAGCAGCAGGCGCCCCTCGTCGCGCAGCGCGTGCAGCCGCGCCAGGTGTTCCGGCCGCGCCTGCAGCCGCTGCGCCAGCACATCCTGGCCGTCATACCCTTCGATCACATACCACACCGGCATTTCCTCGCTTGCGTTGTCGGGTCCGCAGATTCTAGCCAATGCAGCCCCCGCCCCGGTCCGGCTGGACACTGGCGCGGCAAAGGCTTACCCTAGACTCCATTGCACGTGGCTGGATGCAGCGGCCCGTCGGTTTTTGCGGCCAACGCAGCCCCCGACGACCGCCCCGCTGCTTCAAACCGGACCACCCGGCCGGGCCACGTAGACGACCTCCCCGTAGTTCTGTCGCTGCCGTTTACCGCGGCGCGTCCCGCTGTTTGATATGTGTGGAATCGCGCCGATCCCGGCGTGTCTGGCGCCTTGGGGCTCCGTGGCGTTGGCCCGGCGAACCCGGTGCCGCGACTGGTCCGTTGCAATCCTGATCTCCATTAGATGACTTCCGAACTCGCGCTCGACGCGAACCCGCCAACCCGGCCGCCCGCCCCCCAGCAGCAGGAAATGCCGCTGGCCGTGGTGCATGGGCAACCGGTCCTGCAGATTCCGCAGGACCTGTACATCCCGCCGGACGCGCTGGAAGTCATCCTGGATGCCTTTGAAGGCCCGCTGGACCTGCTGCTGTACCTGATCCGCCGCCAGAACCTGGATGTACTGGACATTCCCGTTGCCGAGATCACCCGGCAGTACGTGGAGTACATCACCGTGATGCGCGAGCTGCGCTTCGAGCTGGCGGCCGAATACCTGGTGATGGCCGCGATCCTGGCCGAGGTGAAGTCGCGGATGCTGCTGCCGCGCCCGGTCAGCGAGGAAGGCGATGAAGCCGACCCGCGCGCCGAACTGGTGCGCCGGCTGCAGGAGTACGAACGCTTCAAGCAGGCCGCCGAGAACATCGACGCCCTGCCCCGCCAGGACCGCGATACCACCGTGGCACATGCCTTCATGCCCGAACGTGCCACGGTGAAGCTGCCGCCGCCGGTGGACCTGAAGGAAATGCTGCTGGCCCTGCACGACGTGCTCAAGCGCGCCGAGCTGTTCAGCGGCCACGCCATCAAGCGTGAGGCACTGAGCGTGCGGCAACGCATGGGCGAAGTGCTGGGACGCCTGGAAGATGGCAAGTTCTATCGTTTTGAAGGGCTGTTCACCGCCGAAGAAGGCAAGCTGGGCGTGCTGGTCACGTTCCTGGCGGTGCTGGAGCTGGCCAAGGAACAGCTGCTGGACATCGTCCAGGAAGAACCGCTGGCGCCGATCTACGTGAAGTCGCTGGCGGCCGGCAACACCAATGCCCCGCTGCAGTTCAGCAGCGAGTTCGACGACAACGACGACGACGCCAATGCAGACGAGTGAGCGCTGACTGCCGATGGATCAATCGCTGATCAACCGCATTGTCGAGGGTGCCCTGCTGGCTTCCAGCCAGCCGCTCACCCTGGCCCAGCTGAAGGACCTGTTCCCGGAAGAGGAACCGGCACCGCCGGGCAGCATCGAACGTGCGCTGGAACGCCTGCGCGAGGCCTGCGAAGGCCGCGGCGTGGAACTGGTCGAGGTCGCCTCCGGCTTCCGCTACCAGGTCACCGGCGAAGTGCATGGCTGGATCAGCCGGCTGTGGACCGAACGCAAGACCCGCTACACCCGTGCCACCCTGGAAACCCTGGCGCTGATCGCCTACCGGCAGCCGATCACCCGCGGCGAGATCGAACAGGTGCGCGGCGTGGCGGTCAGCAGCAACATCATCCAGGCGCTGGAAGAACGCGAGTGGATCCGCGTGGTCGGCCACCGCGACGTGCCCGGCAAACCGGCGCTGTTCGGCACCACCAAGGGCTTCCTGGACTACTTCGGGCTGAAGCGGCTGGACGAACTGCCGCCGCTGTCGGAGCTGAAGGACCTGGGCGAGCTGGAACCGCAGCTTGCCCTGGACCGCGATGCGCCGGCCGTCGCCGGTGCCGAGGGTCCGGACATCTCGGCCGGCGCCGATGGCGCTGCCGCGAACGATGATGCCAGCCTGGCCGGCAGTGACACCCCCGATTCCGCCGATGCAGCCCCTGCGTCGGCCACCGATGAGCAAGCACCTTCGCCCCTCGATGATGGGCACCCCGATTCCGCGCCGGGCGAGCGCGCGGTGCCCCTGAACGAACGCGAAGACAACGCCGTCGCGATGACGACCGTGGCTGTTGACCAAGCCGATTCCGAACCAGAGGCCGACCTCGAAACCGTCGGCCGGAGCAAAACTGATGAGTGACACCCCCCGTAACAAGCTCTCGCTGAAGCGCGAAGCCACCTCCGAACAGTTCAAGCTGGAAGAACGCCTGCACAAGGTGCTCGCACAGGCCGGCCTCGGCTCGCGCCGCGCGCTGGAACAGCGCATCGCCGAAGGCCTGGTCAAGGTCAACGGTGAAGTCGCGCAGACCGGCATGTCGGTCAAGAGCGGCGACAAGATCGAACTGGATGGCCGCGGCTTCGTCGCCACCGCCCTGGCCGAGCCGTCGCGCGTGCTGGTCTACAACAAGCCGGAAGGCGAAGTGACCACCCGCGATGATCCGGAAGGCCGCCCGACCGTGTTCGAGTCGCTGCCGCCGCTGAAGGGCGCGCGCTGGATCGCCATCGGCCGCCTGGACATCAACACCACCGGCCTGCTGCTGGCCACCACCGACGGTGAGCTGGCCAACGCCATGATGCACCCGTCGTTCGAGGTCGAGCGCGAGTACGTGGTGCGCGTGCGTGCGCCGGAAGGCGAGGAAAAGGTCTCTGACGCCATCGTCGACCGCCTCACCCGTGGCGTCGCGCTGGAAGACGGCCCGGCCAAGTTCGATGAGATCGAACGCATCGGCGGCACCGATTCGCACGACTGGTTCCGCGTCGTGGTAAAGGAAGGCCGCAACCGCGAAGTGCGCCGGCTGTGGGAGTCGCAGGGCTGCCAGGTCAGCCGCCTGAAGCGCACCCGCTATGGCAAGGTGAGCCTGCCGCGCGAACTGGCCCGTGGCCATTCGGTGGAACTGGGCACCACGCAGGTTGAAGCCCTGCGCGCCCAGCTGAAGCTGGAAGAAGGCGCACCGTCGGCACTGACGCTGCAGCCGGTGATCGGCCAGCGCCGCGCGGCCAAGACCACCGTGCGCGTGCGCGAAGGTGGCCGTGGCAACGCCTACGTCAACGGCCACAACACCGCCGACGAAGGCCGCGAGCTGCGTCGTTTCGACAACGTCCGCGAAGACCGCGGCCGTGGTCGCGGCGGCAAGGGTGGCGGCTTCAAGGGCGGCCTGACGGTCAGCGGTGAAGCGGCAGCCAAGCAGTCGCAGAAGCCGTTCAAGCAGCGCGCCCAGAAGAATGATCGTTCGCTGCCGGAAGGCAATCCGGCCGCGTTCCGCACCTGGTACGTGCCGGATGGCGTGAGCACCGGCCCGAGCGGCCATCGCAACGCCGGCCCGGGCGCACGCGGCCCCGGTGCCCGTGGTCCGGGTGCAGGCGGCCAGGGCCGTCCGTACGGCAAGCCGAAGGGCCCGGGCGCAGGCGCCGGTGGCGGCCAGGGCCGTGGCGGTTTCGGTGGTGAAGGCCGTGGCGGCGCAGGTGGCCAGGGTCGTCCGGCCGGTGCGGGCAACCGCTCGCAGGGCCAGGGCAACAAGCACCCGTACGGTCACCCGGGCAACGCGCCGAGCTTCCCATCCGACCACGCCACGCCGGGCTTCAACCCGTATGGCAGCCCGAAGCCGGCACACGGCGCCCGTCCGGGCGGTCGCGGTCCGGGCGGTGGCAACCACCGTGGCCCGGGTGGTAACCGTGGTCCCGGTGGTCCGGGTGGCAACCGAGGCCCGGGCGGCCCCGGTGGCAACCGCGGTCCCGGCGGCCCGCGCCGCAGCGGCCCGCGCGGCGGCTGATCGGCAGCCACGTTGAAATGCAGAACCCCGGCTCCGGCCGGGGTTTTTCTTTGAAAAGGGGACGGAGGGGATTAAGTCGCTTTCGCCACGCTGTGCGTCGAAGGGCGAAAGCGACTTAATCCCCTCCGCCCCCTTTTGCGTGGCGCTGGAAAGCGGCGGGCGTGGTACCGGTCATGCTGCGGAAAAAGGCGATGAACGGACTCTCGGCGGAAAAACCAGTGTCCTGCGCAACGTGCCCGATGCGATGGCCAAGCAGCAGCAGCTCCATGGCGCGCATCAGGCGCCATTGCTGGCGCCAGGCCTGGTAGCCCATGCCGGTGTCGCGTTGCATCAACCGGCCGACCATGCGCACGCTCAGGCCCGCACGCGCAGCGAGCTCACCCAGTTCAGGCGGCAACTGCTCGGCCAGCGGCAGGCAGCGCGCGATGCGTGGATCGCGTGGCAGCGGCAGGTCCATCGGCGCCACCGGTGCGGCGGCGATCTCCAGCACGCACAACGCCAATTGATGGTGCGCGCGCGGCGCCCGCCAGTCATGGTCGAACGGCGCCTGCGCGATCGGTTCCAGCAATGCCTGCAGCAGGGGGCCGACGCCGATGATCGCCGGCTGCTGCGGCAGCCGTGCCGACAACGTGGCATCGAAATACAGCGAGCGGTAGTCCACGGCCTGGCGCATCTGTGCGCGATGGCGCAGGCCGCCGGGAATCCATGCCGCGCGCGAGGGCGGCAGCAGGCTGATGCGGTCGCCGAAGGTCAGCCGCGTGCAGCCCCGCCGGGTGTACAGCAACTGCGCGCGCGCGTGCTGGTGCCAACCCGAATCATGATCGGCCAGCGACGACGCGATGCCCAGCACCGGTGCGCTCCAGGCATCCGCATCGAAGTGCGCATCCGGTTGCAGCCACGCCATGTCCGATTTCATCCATTTCCTGGCCGGACCGACAGAGTGCGCCACTCCGCCGGCCACCACAATACGCGGCCCTGTTTGCGGAGCACCCGCATGTCGCGTCGCCTGTTGTTGCTCACCATCGCGCTGCTGATGTTCCCCCAGTTGGCGCAGACTCTGTACAGCCCGGCCCTGGCCGACCTCGCCGGGCGCTTCGCACTGCCCCCCGGCGCCGCCAGCCAGGCCATGAGCCTGTACCTGTTCGGTTTTGCCGCCGGTGTCCTGCTATGGGGACGGCTGGCCGACCATGTCGGTCGTCGCCCTGCCCTGCTCTGCGGCCTGGCCGTGTTCGTACTGGCCGCCTGCGGCGGCCTGCTGGCCAGCACGTTCGGCCAGGTCCTGCTGGCGCAGGCACTGGCCGCACTGGGTGCGGCGGCGGCCTCGGTGGTAACCCAGACCGTACTGCGCGACCACCTGAAGGGTCCGGCGTTGGCGCAGGCGTTCTCGTGGATCGGCATGGCGCTGGCCTTGAGCCCGGCGATCGGGCTGGCACTGGGTGTGCTGCTGGTGGACAGCCATGGCTATGCCGGCGTGCAGGCCGGCCTGCTGCTGATGGTCAGCCTGCTGCTGCTCGGATGCGCAACGGGCCTGCGCGAGAGCCGCCCTGCGGAAGTCGCGCACACGCCCCTGCTGCCACTGTTGTGGCAACTGCTGCGTGATCGCTGGATGTGGTCACAGGCGCTGCTGGTGATGGCGTTCAACGTGGCGATGTACAGCTGGTACGCGCTGGGCCCGTTCGTGTTTGAACGCCTGCACTGGCCGCTGGGCTGGTTCGGTGCCAGCGGCGCGCTGCTGGCGCTCGGCTCGGCGCTGGGTGCATGGGGCAATGCTCGCCTGCTGCGCGCAGGCGTTGCCTCCGCCACGCGCATCCGGCTCGCCGCAGGGCTGGTGCTGGCCGGTGGGCTGTTGGCTGCCTTGCTGCACAATCAGCCGGCACTGGTCGCGGCGATGGTGCCGGTGGTGGCCGGGTTCGGCCTGGCCATTCCCAATGTGCTGGGCCAGGCCCTGCGCGGATACCCGCACTGCCTGGGCAGCGCCGGCGCCCTGTTCGGCCTGCTCTACTACCTGTTGATCGGCGTGGCGATGGCCGTGGTCGGTGCACTGCAACTGCTGGCACCGACACTCATCGTGTGCGGCCTGCTTGCATTGTGGCTGCAGCGGCCGGCACGGCTCAGCGCCGGCTGATGGTGAAGGCGGCGCCGTCCACGCCCAGATCCCAGCCCTTGCCGGTGCCGGACAGGGCCAGCGAGATGTCGCCCTTGGTCATCACCTGCGCGTTGCTGGACTTCACGGCACCCGCATGCGCGCCAACCGAGGCGTAGGTGCCCAGCAGCTCGTTGACGCTGACCGCGCCGGTGAAGCTGCCACGGCCATTGGTGATCTTCGACTTGCCCACGGTCAGGCCGCCGCCCTTCACTTCGATACGCACCGGCAGGCTGGTGCCGTTGCTGCAGCTGACCGTGCCGTTGCCGGAAGCGGTCTTGTAGATCAGTGACCAGCCGGACAGGTTGTAGCGCAGCTGGCAATCGAGGTTGCCGGCGGCGTGCGCGGCCGGGGCCAGCGTAGCAGCGGACAGGGCCAGCAGCAGGGCGAAGGGCTTGTTCATGGCAGGACTTCCAGTTCGGTCGGACTGCCGGCGAATCTAGCAGCGCGCGCGTGCACGCTGGATGCAGGCGCGCGCGCTGCGTGGCAGGCATTCAGCCGCCGTCGTGCTGTTTCAGGCCTGCTCGTCCAGGTGGAAGGCATCAGCATCGAGCATCGCCGGGAAACGCGCGCGATGTGCAGCCAGTGCTTCGGCCGAAATGGTGGTGGTCACCACCTGTTCGCGTTCGCGGATCTCCACCTGCGGCTGGCCGAGGAAGTCGATCACCGCGCTGTCGCCGGCGTAGTGCAGCTGGTTGCCGTCCACGCCGACGCGGTTCACCGCCGCCACGAAGCACAGGTTCTCGATCGCACGCGCACGCAGCAGGGTCTTCCATGCATAGGCGCGCGCCGACGGCCAGTTGGCGACGAAGATCTGCAGGTCGAAATCCAGCTGCTGCGGGCGTTCGACGTTGTAGCGGTTGCGGCAGAACACCGGGAAACGCAGGTCGTAGCAGACCTGCGGATTGATCCGCCAGCCCTTCCATTCCACGCTCAGGCGCTCACGGCCGGCGGCATAGCGCTCGTGCTCACCGCCGTAACGGAACAGGTGGCGCTTGTCGTAGTACTGCAGGCCGCCCTCTGGCGTTGCGAACAGCAGGCGGTTGTAGACGCCGTCGCCCGCGCGCAGCTGCACGCTGCCGATCACTGCCGCGTTCAAGACCCTGGCCTGTTCGCGCACCCAGGCCACGGTCGGCCCGTCCATGCCTTCGGCCTGGGCGATGGCGTCGTTGGAGAAGCCACTGGTGAAGGTCTCCGGCAGGATCACCAGGTCGGTACTGCCGGCCAGCGGTGCCAGCAACGCACCGTAGTAGGCGCGGTTGCCGGCCGGGTCATGCCAGCGGGTGTCGCCCTGGACGAGGGAAATGCGCAGGTCCTGCATGTCCGTGTCTCCGCTCACAGCAGGCGCAGGCGTTCGATCGCCGCGTCCATGGTCGCTTCGTTCTTGGCAAAGCACAGGCGCACCAGGCGCTGGCCGGCCGGCGGAGTCTCATAGAACGGCGACAGCGGAATGGCGGTGACGCCCTTCTCGATGGTCAGCCACTTCACGAACTCATGGTCCGGCAGGTCGCTGATCGCCGAATAGTCGACCAGCTGGAAGTAGCCGCCCGGCACCGGCAGCGCCTTCAGGCGGGTACCGGCCAGCTGCTCGCGGAAGCGGTCGCGCTTGGCCTGGTAGAACGCGCCCAGTTCCAGGTGGTGTTCGGGTTCGTCGCGGATCATCGCGGCGAAGCCATGCTGCGCCGGGCCGAAGCTGGTGAAGGTGTTGTACTGGTGCACCTTGCGGAACTCGGCGGTCAGCGCCGGCGGGGCGATCGCATAGCCGATCTTCCAGCCGGTGCAGTGGTAGGTCTTGCCGAAGCTGGAGATGACGAACGCGCGCTCGCGCAGTTCCGGGTAGCGCAGCGCCGATTCATGGCGACGGCCGTCGTAGATGATGTGTTCGTACACCTCATCGGAGATCAGGTAGATCTGCGTGCCGCGCAGCAGTTCGGCCAGCGCCTGCATGTCCTGCGCCGACAGCATCGCGCCGGACGGATTGTGCGGGGTGTTGACGATCAGCATGCGGGTGCGCGGGGTGATCGCTGCGCGCACGCGGTCCCAATCGACCGCGAACGTCTGCGGATCCAGCGACACATGTACGGCCCTGGCACCGGCCAGGTCGATCGCCGGTTCGTAGCAGTCATACGCCGGGTCCAGCACGATCACTTCCTCGCCGGCACGCACCACGGCGTGGATGGCGTTGAAGATGGCCTCGGTGCCACCGCTGGTGACGGTGATCTCGCTGTCCGCATCGACCTGCGCGCCGTAGCAGTCCAGCACCTTCTGTGCGATGGCCTGGCGCAGCGGCGCCACGCCGGTCATCGGCGGGTACTGGTTCAGCCCGGCGGCCATCGCCCTGGCGGTCTCGTCGATCAGGCGCTGCGGCGCCGAAAAGTCCGGGAAACCCTGGCCCAGGTTGACCGCGCCGTGTTCGGCGGCGAGCTGGGACATCACGGTGAAGATCGTGGTACCGACCTTGGGCAGCTTGGTGGTGGGTTGCATCGGCCTGGGCTGTGGGGGAACAAGGGATCCGAGTTTACGCAATCCGCGCGTCGGTAGCGCCGGCCGCCGGCCGGCAACCTCGGCTGGCAGGTGGCGAAATTGCCGGCCAGCGGCCGGCACTACCCTGTGAATTCACCGCTACAATTGCCGCCGCACTCCGGCATGAAGACCTTTGCCCCTTGAACACCCCTGCATTGCTGGCTGCCAGCGGCCTGAGCTTCTCCCGCAATGACGAGCCGGTGTTCGGCCCGCTGGACTTCCATGTGGACGCCGGCGAAGCCCTGCTGGTGCAGGGCGGCAATGGCGCCGGCAAGACCACCCTGCTGCGCGTGCTGGCCGGCCTGGCCCGGCCCGGTGCCGGCCAGGTGCGGATCGACGGCAAGCCGGCCAGCAATGCCGAGCGCGCGCGCTATGTCGCCTACCTCAGCCACCTGCCAGCGCTGAAACCGGACCTCGGCACGCTGGAAAACCTGCATTTCCTGTGCGGCCTGCACGGACGGCGTGCGCGGCAGATGCCCGGCAACGCGCTGGCCATCGTCGGCCTGGCCGGTTATGAGGACACCCTAGTACGGCATCTGTCGGCCGGACAGAAGCGGCGGCTGGCACTGGCGCGCATCTGGCTGTCGCCGGCGCCGTTGTGGCTGCTGGACGAACCCTATGCCAACCTCGACCTGGAGGGCATCACCCTGGTCAACCGGATGATCTCGGCGCACCTGCGCGCCGGTGGCGCTGCGCTGGTCACCACCCACGGTGCCTATGCCGCACCGCCGGTGCGCACCCGCCAGCTCGACCTCGGCGGTGCCGCGTGATCGCGCCGGGCACCGAACCGGGCCTGTGGCAGACCGCAGGCGCCCTGCTCAGGCGCGACCTGCGCCTGCTCTGGCGCCGCCGCGGCGATGCGCTGCAACCGCTGCTGTTCGCGGTGCTGGTGGTGGTGCTGTTCGCCCTGGCCCAGGGCCGCGAACCACAGCTGTTGGCCGCCACCGCCGGTGCAGTGCTGTGGCTGGCCGTGCTGCTGGCCGGACAGCTGTCGCTGGATTCGCTGTTCCGCTCCGACGCCGAGGATGGCTCGCTGGAACAATGGCTGCTGGCGCCGGTGCCGCTGGCCTGGCTGGTGCTGGTGCGCGTGCTGCTGCATTGGGCCACCACTGCGCTGCCGCTGATCGTGGTCAGCCCGCTGCTGGCCGAAATGCTGCATCTGCCGCATGACCAGCTGCCGATGTTGCTGGCATCGTTGCTGCTGGGCACGCCGTTGCTGAGCCTGATCGGTGGCGTGGTCGCCGCGCTGACCGTAGGCATCCGACGCTCTGGTATTCTCGTGGCGCTGCTGTCGTTGCCGCTGTACGTGCCGGTGCTGGTGTTCGGCGCAGGCAGCCTGGCGGCAGCCGGACGCGGACAGGATCCGGTCGGTGCGCTGCTGATGCTGGGCGCCGGCCTGCTGGTCGCGCTGGTGCTGGCGCCGCTGGCCACTGCCGCTGCAATACGTATTTCTCTGAGTTGACCGAGCTGAGAGCCAATCCACCCCTGCTGGATAGCCGCCACGCATGAATCCGATTGTCCGCTGGTTCCACCAACTCGGTTCGCCCCCCACGTTCGACCGTTTCGCTGCCCGCTGGTCGCGGGTGTTCTACCTCGCGGCGGTGCCGGTGCTGCTGGTCGGCATGTGGCAGGCGCTGCTGGTGGTGCCACCGGAAGCCAAGCAGCTGGATAGCTTCCGCATCCTCTACATCCACGTACCCAGTGCCTGGATGAGCCTGTTCGTCTTCGCGCTGATGGCGTTGTATGCGGCCATCGCACTGGTCTGGCGGATCAAGGTCTGCGAGATCCTGGCCATGGCCTGCGCGCCGATGGGTGCCGGCTTCACCCTGATCACCCTGTTGACCGGCAGCATCTGGGGCAAGGGCACCTGGGGCACCTGGTGGGACTGGGACCCGCGCATGACCAGCGAGCTGGTGCTGCTGTTCCTGTACCTGGGCGTGATCGGCCTGTACCACGCCATCGAGGACCGCCGCAGCGCCGCACGTGCGGCCGGCCTGCTGGCCATCGTCGGTGTCAGCCTGCTGCCGGTGATCCGCTACTCGGTGGACTGGTGGGGCGGCCTGCACCAGCGCCAGTCGATCAACGTATTCGGTGAATCGGCGATCAGCAGCGCGATGATCGCGCCGCTGTGGTGGATGGTGATCGGCACCAAGTTCTGGTTCGCCGGTTCGGTGCTGGCCAAGGCCCGCGCCGACAATCTCGACCGCGAGGCCGGCAAGGCCTGGGTCGGCGGCCGCGTCGATGCCGGACGCCCGGCCCGGGAGGCCCAGCCATGACCCACCTGCCCTATGTGATCGGTGCCTACGCGGTGTTCGTGCTGGTGCTCGGCGCCGATGCCATCGGTTCGTGGCTGCGCCTGCGCGTGGCGCGCCGGCTGGCACTGGCCCGCCAGCAGCGCCAGCAGACCCGCGCCGGCAGGCAGGACGCAGCGGCGCCGTTGTCGACGGAGCTGGAACGATGACCCCGGTACAGCGCCGCCGCCTGGTGTGGGTGCTGCTGGCCCTGCTCGCCTCCGGCCTGGCCACCGCACTGGTGGCGATGGCACTGGAGCGCAACATCGCCTACCTGTACACGCCGTCGGAAGTGCTGCGCGGCGATGTCGATGCACAGTCGCGCTTCCGCCTCGGTGGCATGGTGGTGAAAGGTTCCTTCAACCGACCGGTCGGCTCGCTGGAGGCGCGCTTCGAGGTGACCGACGGCGACGCGCAGCTGGCGGTGACCACGTCGCGGATCCTGCCGGACATGTTCGCCGAAGGCACGGCGGTGGTCGCCAGCGGCCGCCTGCAGGACGGCACCTTCGTCGCCGACGAGGTGCTGGCCAAGCACGATGAGAAGTACGTGCCGAAGGAAGTGGCCGACAAGATGGGCGACGCCCATCGCAAGCACGACGTGCCGGTGTCGGCACCCGAGGTGCGCTGAGTGCTGCCCGAACTGGGTCAGATCCTGCTGCTGTGCGCGTTGCTGGCCTCGCTGCTGCAGGCTGGCCTGCCGCTGGTGGGTGCGCAGCGCAACAATACGGCGTGGATGGCGGTGGCACGACCTGCCGCGTTCGCGCAGCTGCTGCTGGTCGCCGGCGCGTTCGCGGTACTGACCGCCGCGTTCGTGCAGCAGGACTTCTCGGTGCGCTACGTGGCCGAGAACTCCAATTCGCTGCTGCCGATGGTCTACCGCTACTCGGCGGTCTGGGGCGCGCACGAGGGCTCGCTGCTGATGTGGGCGCTGGTGCTGGCGCTGTGGACCGGCGCGGTGGCGCTGTTCTCGCGGCACTTGCCCGCACCGGTGCAGGCGCGCGTGCTGGCGGTGATGGGCGTGGTCAGCGTCGGCTTCCTCGCCTTCCTGATCTTCACCTCCAACCCGTTCCTGCGCCTGAACCCGGCACCGCTGGAAGGCCGCGACCTCAATCCGCTGCTGCAGGACCCGGGGCTGATCATCCATCCGCCCATGCTGTACCTGGGCTATGTCGGCTTTGCGGTGCCGTTCGCCTTCGCGGTTGCCGCACTGCTGGAAGGCCGCGTCGACGCACGCTGGCTGCGCTGGACGCGGCCATGGACCAACGTCGCCTGGGGCTTTTTGACCCTGGGCATCGCGCTGGGCAGCTGGTGGGCCTATTACGAGCTAGGCTGGGGCGGCTGGTGGTTCTGGGACCCGGTGGAGAACGCCAGCTTCATGCCATGGCTGGTCGGTGCGGCATTGATCCATTCGCAGGCCGTCACTGAAAAGCGCGGCACCTTCGGCAGCTGGACCCTGCTGTTGGCGATCGCCGCCTTCGCGCTGTCGCTGCTGGGCACGTTCCTGGTGCGCTCCGGCGTACTGACCAGCGTGCACTCCTTCGCTGCCGATCCTTCGCGCGGCCTGTTCATCCTGGTCTTCCTGTCGGTGCTGGTCGGTGGCAGCCTGTTGCTGTACGCGCTGCGTGCCAGCCAGCTGAGCGTGGATGCCGAGGACCCACGCCGTGGCTTCACCGCCACCTCGCGCGAGACCCTGCTGCTGGCCAACAACCTGCTGCTGGCCACCGCCTGTGCGATGGTACTGCTCGGCACGCTGTACCCGCTGCTGGCCGATGCGCTGTCGCTGGGCAAGATCTCGGTCGGCCCGCCCTACTTCGGCAGCCTGTTCCTGCTGCTGATGGCGCCGATGATCCTGCTGCTGCCGTTCGGCCCGCTGGTGAAATGGCAGCGTGACCAGCCCTCGCGCGCCTTCGCGCTGCTGGCACCGTGGCTGGGCCTGGCGCTGCTGCTGGGCGCGCTGGCCTGGTGGCAGGCGCCGCAGAACGGGTGGAAGGCCGGCATCGGCGTGGCCGCTGCGGCCTGGGTCGCGCTCGGCACCGCACGCTTCGTCTGGCAGCGCCTGCGCGGCAATGGCCGCTTCACCGCCGAAATGCTCGGCATGATCGTCGCCCACGCCGGCATTGCCGTGTTCCTGGCCGGCGCGCTGCTGGTGGAGGCGCTGAACGTGCAGCGCGAAGTGGCGCTGGCACCAGGCCAGCAGCTGGTGGTCGGTCGCCACGAAGTGCGCTTCGAAGGCGTGGACCATCGCGAAGGCCCCAACTTCATCGCCGACCGCGGCCACCTGCGCGTGTTCCGCGACGGCCGCGAGCTGGCCCTGCTGCACCCGGAGAAGCGCCAGTACGCCAGCGGCGGCCAGGTGATGACCGAGGCCGGCATCGATGCACGCTTCAATGGTGACGTCTACGTGGCATTGGGCGAGCCGCTGGGCAACAATGCATGGGCGGTCCGGGTGCACATCAAGCCGTACGTGCGCTGGATCTGGCTGGGCGCGCTGTTGATGGCCCTGGGCGGATTCATCACCGCCGCCGATCGCCGTTTCCGTCGTCCGTAGGAGTTCCCATGTCCGAGTCCCCCACCCCGCGTCCCTCCCGCCCGCTGCCGCCGGTAGCCATCGTGATCGGCGTGCTGTTCTTCTTCGGCCTGCTCGGGCTGATGATCTACGGGGTGATGAAATCAGGCGATCCGCAGCGCGACGTACTGCCGTCGGCACTGATCGACAAACCGGCGCCGGCATTCGCGCTGCCGGTGCTGCACGACCCGGAAATGATCGTGCACAGCGACGACCTGCGCGGCGCGCCCTACCTGCTGAACGTGTGGGGCAGCTGGTGCGCGGCCTGCCGCGAAGAACACCCGGTGCTGACCCGCTTCGCGGAAAGCAAGCGTGTGCGCGTGATCGGCTACAACTGGAAGGACGACCCGACCGACGCGTTGCACTGGCTGGAACAGCTGGGCAACCCGTTCATGGTCGTGCTCAGCGATGTCGAGGGCCGTACCGCGATCGACTGGGGCGTGACCGCCGCACCGGAAACCTTCCTTGTCGATGGCAGCGGCATCGTGCGCTGGAAGTACAGCGGTGCGATGACCCAGCGCGTGGTCGACGAGAAGCTGATCCCGGCGCTGCAGAAGATCGAGAAGGCCCAGGGCAGTGCCGGCAACACCCTGCATACGGCGCCCTGAACCCATGCGCTGGCTGCTGGCGTTGCTGCTTCTGACGCTGCCGCTGGCCGCGCTGGCCCAGCAGCCGCTGCACCATCCGCAGTCGCTGCAGTTCCGCGATGACGCCGAGGAACGCCGCTTCCATGACTTGGCCGCGCAGCTGCGCTGCGTGCAGTGCCAGAACCAGTCGCTGGCCGATTCCAACGCGCAGATCGCCCAGGACCTGCGCCGCGAGGTGCTGCAGCTGATGCAGCAGGGCCACGACGACGCACAGATCAAGCAGTTCCTGGTCGCCCGCTACGGTGAGTTCGTGCTCTATCAACCACCGTTGCAGCCGGGCACCTGGCTGCTGTGGGGTGGCCCCCTGCTGGTGCTCGGCGCCGGTGCACTGGTGGTGCTGGGCATCGTCCGCCGACGTGGACGCACCGTCGGCGCGGCGCCGGCCGGCAAGGCCGATGAAGGAGACGAATGGTGAACCATTGGCTGCCGGTGCTGGCCGGTCTGGTTGCTGCGCTGATGGCAGCACTGGTGCTGTGGCCGTTGCGCCACCACGGCCGTCGCGGTTTCGTGGTCGGCGTGTTCGCACTGGGCGTGGCCGGTGCCTGCCTGTACTTGCTGATCGGTGATCCGCGTGCAGCACAGGTACAGCCGACGCCGTCGGCAGCCTCCCTGCGCGATGGCGTGCAGGCCCTGCAGGACGCACTGGAGCGCGACCCGCAGCGGGCTGATGGCTGGGCGCTGCTGGGCCGGTCGCAGGCCGAACTGGGCAACGCCGCAGCCGCGGCGGATGCCTTCGCGAGGGCCGCCGCATTGGCACCGGATGATCCGGGCGTGCTGGTGGAAGCCGCGCAGGCGCGCGCGCAGGCTGATGCCGGCAAGCAGTTCGATGACACCGCAATGGCCTGGTTGCAGCAGGCGCGCGCACAGGCTCCCGATGCCGAGCGCGCCAGCTGGCTGCTGGGCATCGCCCTGCGCCAGCGCGGAAAGAACGCCGAGGCCGCGGATGTGTGGAGCGGCCTGCTGCCACGACTGGAGCCGGGTGCCGCGCAGGCGCTGCAGGCACAGATCGCCCTCGCGCGCGAGGCCGCTGGCCAGGCGCCCGATGCTGGCGCTGCGGCGCCACCGGCGCTGCTGCAGGTGCGCGTGCAGCTGCCGGCACTGAAGAACGCCGAGTGGCCAGCCAGCACCCAGGTGTTCGTGCTGGCCCGTGCCGTCGGCGGCCCGCCGATGCCGGTGGCCGCTCGCAAGCTGCCGCTGAGCGGATTCCCGGACACGGTCGGGCTGGGCGACGGTGACAGCCCGATGCCGACCGCACCGCTGTCGGCCCATCGCGAAGTGGAAGTGGTGGCACGCATCTCGCGCAGCGGCAGCGCCAACCGCAGCGAGGACGACCTGCAGAGCGTTCCGGTGAAGGTAAGCCTGCCCCACGACGGTGTTGTGGAGCTGCGCTTCCCTTGACCTGTAGAGCCGAGCCCATGCTCGGCTGCCCGGCGCCGGCAACTCAACCGCAGCCGAGCATGGGCTCGGCTCTACAGTAGATCCACGCCATGCGTGGATGCGACGGTCCGGTCCGCGTCCATCCATCCATGGAAACCAGCGTGTCGCCAGCTCCACATGCGGCCCCGCTAGAATGCGTGCATGACCGAATTCATCCCGCCCGGCACCCGCTTCCACGCCCTGCCCTCGCCGTTCCCGTTCAAGCGCGGTGGCGCCCTGCATGGCGCACGCGTGGCCTACGAGACCTGGGGAACGCTGGCCGCTGACGCCAGCAATGCGATCCTGATCGTGACCGGCCTGTCGCCGGATGCGCATGCGGCGGCCAACGAGGCCAATCCGGCGCCGGGCTGGTGGGAAGCGATGGTTGGCCCCGGCAAACCCATCGATACCCGCCGCTGGTTCGTGGTCTGCGTGAATTCGCTGGGCAGCTGCAAGGGATCGACCGGCCCCGCCTCGATCAACCCGGCCAGCGCTGAGCCCTACCGCCTGGACTTCCCCGAGCTGTCGATCGAAGACGGCGCTCGCGCCGCGATCGAAGTCGTGCGTGCGCTGGGCATCGCGCAGCTGGCCTGCGTGGTCGGCAATTCCATGGGCGGGATGACCGCGCTGGCCGTGCTGATGCTGCACCCGGGCATCGCGCGCAGCCACGTCAACATTTCCGGCAGTGCGCAGGCGCTGCCGTTCTCGATCGCGATCCGCTCGCTGCAGCGCGAGGCGATCCGTCTCGACCCGCGCTGGAATGGCGGCCACTACGACGATGCCGAGTACCCCGAGTCCGGCATGCGCATGGCGCGCAAGCTGGGCGTGATCACCTACCGCTCGGCACTGGAATGGGATGGCCGCTTCGGCCGCGTGCGGCTGGATTCGGACCAGGCCGACGACGATCCGTTCGGGCTGGAATTCCAGGTGGAAAGCTATCTGGAAGGCCACGCACGGCGCTTCGTGCGCTTCTTCGATCCCAACTGCTACCTGTACCTGAGCCGCTCGATGGACTGGTTCGACCTGGCCGAGTACGCCGACGGCGACGTGCTGGCCGGGCTGGCGAAGATCCGGGTGGAGAAGGCACTGGCCATCGGCGCCAACACCGACATCCTGTTCCCGGTGCAGCAGCAGCAACAGGTCGCCGACGGCCTGCGTGCCGGCGGTGCCGATGCGCGCTTCATCGGGCTGGAATCGCCACAGGGCCATGATGCCTTCCTCGTCGATTTCGAGCGTTTCGGCCCAGCCGTGCGCGGCTTCCTCGACGCGCTGTAAGTGGCGTGGCGGCGTAACCTCGCGCTGGCCGCCTTCGGCGCGCTGACCGCCTTGATGATCAGCGGTGTGCTGCCGTTGTGGCTGGGTGGCTGGTGCCTGCTGGCCAGTGCGGTGTCGTTCGGCCTCTATGGCCATGACAAGCGCGCGGCGCAGCGAAAGCGATGGCGCATTCCCGAGCGCACCCTGCAGCTGCTGGCCTTCGCCGGAGGCTGGCCCGGCGCGCTGCTGGGCCAGGCGCTGTTCCGCCACAAGCATCGCAAAGCCGCATTCCAGTGGATGTTCTGGCTGTGCGTGCTGGCCAACGTGGCCTCGATCGCGGTGATGCTGCGCGAGTTCTCCCATTGACCGGCCTGTAGAGCCGAGCCCATGCTCGGCTGGCTTGCTTCCGGAGCCGAGCATGGGCTCGGCTCTACAGTAGATCCACGCCATGCGTGGATGTGCCGACCAAGGTCGGCATCTACCGAAGCACTTCGCGCTCCAACACCCCATCGCGCAACCGGTACTGCGCATCGACCACGCCTTCGGGCAGGTCGTCGTGGGTGATCATCAGCAGGCTGCGCCCGTCCAGCAACCCGGAAAGGTCCTGCAACAGCGCACGTGCGGTATCCACGTCCAGGCCTTCGGTGGGTTCGTCCAGCAGCAGGATCGGCGCATTGCGCAGCAGCGCGCGCGCCAGTGCCAACCGCCGCGCCTGGCCGGCCGACATCGTCGCACCGTTCTCGCCGACCCAGGCCTGCAGGCCACCGTTGTGCTCGGCCCAGTCGCCCAGGCGCACGCGACGCAGGACCGCCCACAACGCGGCATCACGGGCGTCGGAATCCCCCAGCCGCAGGTTCTCGGCCACGGTACCGGCAAACACCGGTGCGTTCTGCGGAAGCCAGGCCAGCTGGCGGTGCCACTCGGCCTGGGCGACGTCGCGCAGGTCGCGTCCGCCATAGGTGATTCGCCCCTGTTGCGGATCCCACAACCGCAGCAGCAGGCTGGACAGCGTGGTCTTGCCGCTGCCGCTGTCGCCACGGATCGCGATGCGTTCTCCCGGCGCCAGGGTCAGCTGCAGGCCGGACAACACCGGCCGCGCGGCACCTGGCCACTGGAAGTGCACGTCATCCCAATGCACGCGCGCCGCCTGGGGTACCGGCTGCGGCGTCTGCGGATCCTCCACCGTCGGCGGTTGTTCGACGATGGCCTGCAGGCGGTCAGCAGCAATGCGCCCGGACTGCAGCGACTGCCAGGCCAGGCCCATGCCGGCCCAAAGTTCGATCAGCGCCACGGTCAGGAAGACGAGGCCCGCGGCCATTTCCGGCGCGATGTGCTGCTGTTCGGCGGCGTGCAGGGCCAACGCCAGCATCGCCACCAGGCCCAGCCCCGCCACCAGGCCGTGCAGGGTCGAGGCCGCGATCAGGCGCCAACGCCGACGACGATCACGCGAGGCCAGCTGCTTGGCGGCCACGCGTACCTTCAGCTGCCAAGCCGCATCGGCATGCAGCGCGGCCAGGTCACCGGCCCCCTCCAGACCTTCGAATGCAGCGGTGCGCAACGCCGCGCGGTGCGCGGCACGATCGGCCTCTTCGTCGTCATGGCCACGCACGCCCAGCCACGGCACGCCGAAGGCGATCAGCAGCGCCAGCACCGCCAGCAGTACCGCCGCCGAGGGCAGGATCAGCGCTGCCGAGGCAACCGCCACCAGCGACAGCGCGCCCAGCGCCACCAGCGGCCCGATCGCACGCACCAGCAGCCCATCCACTTCGCCGATGTCCCCCAGCAGCCGCGCCAGCAGCTCGCCGGTGCGCGTGGCGCCCAATCGTGCCGGCGCCAGTGGCAGCGCGCGGCGGAAGAACCACACGCGCAGGTCGCGGGCAATGCGCAGCGTGGCATCGTGGCCGACCAGCTTTTCGAAGTAGCGCGACACGATGCGCGCCATGGTCAGGCCACGGATGCCGGCCGAGGGTGAGAAGAAATTGAAGCCCTGGCCGAGGCCGGCCGCACCGGCCAGCGCGGCCGCCGTGAGGAAACCACCGGACAGGCCCAGCAGCGCCGTGCCGGCCAGCATCGTGGTCCACAGCAGCAGCAGGGTCAGCAACAGGCGCGGCCGGTGGCGCAGGAATATCGCGCGCAGCGAATCAGGCGAACGGCTCATGCGCGCACCGCCTGTGCCGGCTCGACCAGGCGGCCTTCCGGCAACAGCAGGCAACGATCGGCCCAGGCGATCACCGCCGGGCTGTGGGTGGCGACCACTACGCTGCGCCCGCGCGCATACGCGGCCAGGCTGCGCAGCAGCGCCGCCTCGGTATCGGCATCGAGGAACGCGGTGGGTTCGTCCAGCAGCAGCACCTGCGGGTCACGCAGCAGCAGGCGGGCCAGGCCAATGCGGCGGGCTTCACCACCGGACAGGCCGAAGCCGCGTTCGCCGATCACCGTGTCCAGCCCCTGCGGCAGGCGCTGGGCAAACTGCAGGACCTGCGAAGCCTCGGCCACCGCGCGCAGGCGCGCATCGCTGGCTGCGGGATCGGCCAGGCGCAGATTGTCGGCGATGCTGCCATGGAACAGGTACGGTCGCTGGCTGGCATAGGCCACCTGCACGCCGGGGCGCAGCTGCAGCTTGCCGGCACGCGGCGGCAACCAACCGGCCAGCGCCTCCAGCAGCGTGCTTTTGCCGGATCCGCTGGGACCGACCAGGGCCAGGCGCTGGCCCGGCTCCAGCAGCAGGTCCAGATCCCGCAGCACATCCTGCGGCGCCCCCAACGGGCGCAGTACCAGTCCTTGCGCCTGCAGTGGCGGCAAGGCGGCCTCGGCCGGCTCCACCGCCAGCGGCGCAACCTCGTTCTCGATCAGGCCCTGCTCGTCCGGCAGCGACTGCAGCAGGCGCTCCACTTCGGCGGCGGCGGCCAGTGCATTGGCGCGATCATGGTAGTGCGCAGCCAGCCGTCGCAGCGGCGCATAGAACTCCGGCGCCAGCAGCAGGCAGAACAGGCCCGCACCCAGCGTCGGCACCGCTGCATGCAGCGACATCATGCCCAGATAGCTCAGGCCCAGGTACAGCGCCACCATCGCCACGCTCACCGAGGCGAAGAATTCCAGCACGGTGGACGACAGGAAGGCGATGCGCAGCACCTTCAGGGTGCGCACGCGCACGCCTTCGGCGGCGGCCTCGATGCCGGCCAGTTCGGCTTCGCCGCGGCCATACAGGCGCAGCAGGCCCAGGCCCTTGATGCGGTCGGCGAAATGGCCGCTCATGCGCGCCAGCTCGCCCAGCTGCGCGCGCCCGGCGGCTTCAGCACCCCAGCCCACCAGCATCATGAAGAACGGCACCAGCGGCGCGGTGAACAGCAGGATCAGCGCCACCACCCAGTCCACCCAGGCGACAGCGGCCAGGATCAGCAGCGGCACCACCACCACTTCGGTGCGCACCGGCAGGAAGCCGCTGTAATAGCTCTCGATCGCATCACCGTGATGCAGCATCAGTTCGCCCAGTTCACCGGTGCGGCGCTGCCGCAGCCAGAGCGGGCCCTGGCCCAGCAGGCGCGCGAACACGCGTTCGCGCAGTGCCAGCCGGGCGGCGTCGGCCACGTCACCGGCGGCGGCCTGGGTGGCGCTGCCCAGCAGGGTGCGCAGCACCAGGATCACCGCCAATCCCGCCAGCACCGGCAGGCCAGAGGCCAGCGGCACGCGCTCCACCAGCACCTGCTGCACCAGCCAGGCGATGGCGGCAGCCTGCCCGATCAACAGCGCGCCGGACAGGCTGATGCACAGCGCGGCCAGGCGCTGGCGGCCCCGGGCGGAGCGTGCCAGGTCGGCCAGCCAGGCCGTGCGCACACGCCGCTGGCGGGCGGTTTCAGCTTCCGGGGACAGGCCGTCAGGGGTCGTTTCGGCAGCGCTCAAGAGGTCTTCACGGGCAGCGGGGGAGACACGGCATTGTAGGCGCAGGCAATAGCCCGCCCCTGCGGCCGGCGGTCGCAGTCTTCATCAGGTTGGCATACGATCAACCGGGGCACCTGTTCATACATTGATCTGGATCAAGGCTGTTTGAAGTAGTCGGTCACATCATTCACGTCGTAGACCACCCTTCCCGCCACCTGCAACGGCACTATCCAACGAGGTAGCCAGGCCATGATTGATCAGACAGTCGTAGAACTGTCGCGGCTGCAATTCGCGCTGACCGCGATGTACCACTTCCTATTCGTACCGCTCACCCTCGGCCTGTCCTTCATGGTGGCCATCATGGAGAGCGTGTACGTGATGACCGGCAAGGAGATCTGGCGCAGGATGACCCTGTTCTGGGGCGTCCTGTTCGGCATCAACTTCGCCATGGGCGTTGCCACCGGCATCGTCATGGAATTCCAGTTCGGCATGAACTGGTCCTACTACAGCCACTACGTGGGTGACATCTTCGGTGCGCCACTGGCGATCGAAGGCCTGATGGCGTTCTTCCTGGAAGCGACCTTCGTCGGCCTGTTCTTCTTCGGCTGGAACCGCCTGAGCAAGGTCAAGCACCTGATGGTGACCTGGCTGATGGCGCTGGGGACCAACCTGTCGGCGATCTGGATCCTGGTGGCCAATGGCTGGATGCAGAACCCGACCGGTGCGGTGTTCAACCCGGAAACCATGCGCATGGAAGTGGTCGACTTCATGGCGGTGGTGTTCAACCCGGTGGCGCAGGCCAAGTTCGTGCACACCGTCAGCGCCGGCTACGTGACCGGTGCGGTGTTCGTGATGGCGATCAGCGCCCTGTTCCTGCTGCGCAACAAGCATAAGGACCTGGCCCGTCGTTCGTTTGCGGTGGCCGCGGCGTTCGGCCTGCTGTCATCGCTGTCGGTGGTCGTGCTGGGTGACGAGAGCGGTTACGCCGCCAGCGAACACCAGAAGATGAAGCTGGCCGCGATCGAGGCGATGTGGGAGACCGAGCGTGCGCCGGCCGACTTCACCGCCTTCGGCATCCCCAACCAGGAGACTCACCAGAACGACTACGCGGTGAAGATCCCCTACCTGATGGGCCTGATCGCCACCCGCTCGTTGAACCAGCCGATTCCCGGCATCCTGGAACTGGTCGAGCGCGCCGAACACCGCGTGCGTGGCGGCCAGCTGGCCTACGGTGCATTGGAACGCCTGCGCGCCAACAAGAACGACGTTGAAGCGCGCGAGATGTTCGACCGCCACTGGCAGGACCTGGGCCACGGCCTGCTGCTCAAGCGCTATCGCGATGACATCCTCAACGCCACCCCGCAGGAGATCTCGCAGGCGGCGATGGACACGGTGCCGCGCGTGATGCCGTTGTTCTGGACCTTCCGCGTGATGGCCGGCCTGGGCTTCTACCTGATCGCCTTCTTCGCGCTGGCCTTCTACTACTCCTGCCGCAACAACTTCCAGGACAAGCGCTGGTTCCTCAAGCTGGCCCTGTGGACGCTGCCGGCACCGTGGATCGCGATCGAGTGCGGCTGGTTCGTGGCCGAGTATGGTCGCCAGCCGTGGGCGGTCGATGGCGTGCTGCCGACCTTCTATGCGGCGTCGGGCCTGGCCCTGCATGAAATCGTGCTGACCCTGGCCGGCTTCACTGCCATCTACACCGCGCTGATCGTGGTCGAGATCAAGCTGATGCTCAAGGCGATCCGCAAGGGTCCGGACGAGGTGCTGCCGTCGCTGCAGTCGCCCCAGCCGCATGCTTCCCACAATGCCTCGGCGCCGGCCGCCGGCCAGGCCTGAGGCAGGAGAACCAAGATGGATTTCATTCTTCTGGACTACACCACGCTGCGCGTGATCTGGTGGCTGCTGCTCGGCATCCTGCTGATCGGTTTCGCCGTGATGGATGGTTTCGACCTGGGCGTGGGCACCCTGCTGCCCTTCGTCGCCCGCAACGACGCCGAGCGCCGGCTGGTGATCAATACCATTGGTCCGGTCTGGGAAGGCAACCAGGTGTGGCTGATCCTGGGCGGCGGCGCGATCTTCGCCGCCTGGCCGCCGCTCTACGCGGTCAGCTTCTCCGGGTTCTACCTGGCGATGTTCGTGATCCTGTTCGCCCTGATCCTGCGTCCGGTCGGCTTCAAGTTCCGCAGCAAGATGCCCAGCGAGCGCTGGCGCAACACCTGGGACTGGGCGCTGTTCATCGGTGGCTTCATACCGGCGCTGATCATGGGCGTGGCGGTGGGCAACGTGGTGCTGGGCGTGCCGTTCCACTTCGATGACAGCATGCGCATCTTCTACACCGGCTCGTTCTTCGGCCTGCTGATGCCCTTCGCACTGCTGGCCGGCCTGCTCAGCGTGTCGATGCTGGTCGCCCACGGTGCCGCCATGCTGGTGCTGAAGACCGACGGCCCGGTGGCCGAGCGTGCGGCCCGCTTCGGCAGCATCGCCGCGATCATCGCTTTCGTGCTCTTTGCGGTCGGCGGCGCCTGGGTGGCCTTCGGCCTGCCGGGTTACCAGATCACTTCGCAGGTGGTCACCGACGGCGCCACCAATCCGCTGCTGAAGACCGCCGAACTCGGCGCCGCCGGTGGCTGGATGCGCAACTACAGCACGATGCCGGCCACGATCCTGGCCCCGCTGCTCGGCCTGGCCGGCCTGCTCGCCAGTGCGGTGCTGCTGCGTGCCCGCCGCGGCGGCCTGGCCTTCATTGCCTCCGGTGCGGCCATCGCCGGCATCATCCTGACCGTCGGCTTCGCCATCTTCCCGTTCCTGCTGCCGTCCTCGAGCCAGCCCACCTCCAGCCTGACCGTGTGGGATGCCTCGTCCAGCCACCTGACCCTGTGGATCATGCTGCTGGCCACGGCGGTGTTCCTGCCGATCATCCTCGCCTACACCACCTGGGTGTACCGCGTGCTGAAGGGCAAGACCACCACCGAAGAGATGGGCAACAACCCGAACGCGTATTGATTGCTTGCACGTGTGCCGACCAACGGTCGGCACCTACCCGGAATGAAGGAGACTGATCATGTGGTATTTCGCCTGGATTCTCGGTGCCGGCCTCGCCTCGACGGTGGCCATCCTCAACGGCATGTGGTTCGAAGCCCGCGAGCAGAACCGCATCGAGAAAGAAAATCGTCGCTGAGCTGTAAAAAAACCTTGCCGCCTTGGCCTTCACACGGTATCTTAGGCGGCTCCTTCGGGGTGTAGCTCAGTCTGGTAGAGCGCTACGTTCGGGACGTAGAGGTCGCAGGTTCGAATCCTGTCTCCCCGACCACTTCGGTGGTCGCATTGAAGCCTGGTGAAGTCGTCCAGGCTTTTTTGTTCCCTGAAGTGGCACTGCTTCGGCAGTGTGAAGAAAACAGCATTCACCCCTTGCCGCCATCGGGGTGAATCGCTAGAATAGGCGGCTCCCTTCGGGGTGTAGCTCAGTCTGGTAGAGCGCTACGTTCGGGACGTAGAGGTCGCAGGTTCGAATCCTGTCTCCCCGACCACTTCGGTGGTCACCAAGAAGCCTGGAAGACATCACTGTCCTCCGGGTTTTTTTGTATCAGGCACCTGCCCGCCCGCATGACGGGACCTTGCCGGAGCCCGCACGTACAATGGCCGCGCTGCCGGCCCGCCAGCAGCCCCTCCCCCACCTGCCGCTTCGGCGTAGACCGATGCCGGCGCTGCATGCCATTGCCCCGGCGTGCGACACCTGCAAGGACCACCGATGAGTTCCTCCCCTTCCGATTCGCCGTCGCTGCTGCACGGCCGCGTCCTCGCATTCGCCGCGATCCTGCTGGCAGCGATCAACCTGCGCACCGCGGTCACCTCGATCACTCCGCTGCTGGACGTGCTCGGCCAGCAGTTCGGTTTCGGTACCACCATGACCGGCGTGCTGGGCATGCTGCCGACCGCGTCGTTCGCACTGTTCGGCGTGGCCACGCCGGCACTGGCGCGGCGCCTCGGGCTGGAGCGCACCACGCTGCTGGCGATGGTGATGGCGATGGCCGGCCTGCTGCTGCGTTCCAGCGCCGGCAACGTCGGCACGCTGCTGTTGGGTTCGGTGGTGGCACTGGCCGGCATGGGCATCGGCAACGTGGTGGTGCCGCCGCTGGTGAAGCGCTATTTCGCCAACAAGGTCGGCACCATGAGCACACTCTACATCAGCGTGCTGCAGCTGGGCACGATGCTGCCGGCACTGCTGGCGGTGCCGGTGGCCAACGCCGCAGGCTGGCGCGTGTCGCTGGGCATGTGGGCGCTGCTGGCGCTGGCTGCCGCACTGCCGTGGCTGGTGCTGGCCACGCGCGCGCCGAAGCCGCAGTCCGACGTGTCCGATCCGACCGCGCAGCCGCACGGCAAGGTCTGGCGCACGTCACTGGGCTGGAGCATGACGCTGATGTTCGGCATGACCTCGCTGATGACCTACTCGATGTTCACCTGGCTGCCGCGCATCGTGGTCGAGGCCGGTGGCACGCCCGCGTTCGGTGGCGTGATGGTCGCCGTGTTCTCGGCGCTGGGCCTGCTGCCATCGCTGGTCATTCCGTCGATGGCGGTGCGCATGCAGAACCCGTTCCCGCTGGTGCTGATCGGCTTTTTCTCGTTCGTGATCGCCTTCACCGGCCTGCTGCTGGCACCGATGAAGGCCCCCCTGCTGTGGGCCTGCCTGCTCGGCGTCGGCCCATCCACCTTCCCGCTGGCACTGACCCTGATCAACCTGCGCACCCGCACCCCGACCGGCTCGGCGGCGCTGTCCGGCTTCATGCAGGGCGTGGGCTACAGCTTCAGCTGCCTGGGCCCGTTCCTGGTCGGCTGGCTGCACACGGTCAGCGACGGCTGGACCCTCCCGTTCAGCTTCCTGTTCGGCTGCGCCGCCCTGATGCTGTGCGCCTCGTGGGTGGCCTGCAAGCCGCGCAAGCTGGAAGATCTCTGGTAAGCCACGTGGGGCCCGCAACCGGGCCCACCTACCATTCGTCAGCCCGTCTGCGCATTTTGACGCCGGGCTGACAATTCCGGGCGGATAGTGCCCACGAATGCCCATCCTTGCCGCGTGCCGGCATCGGGCATGGGGGCGGCAGCGCCGCCCGGGCCACCACTCGGTGTGCGGGGGACTTCGTTTCAGACAAGACATCGCAGGTCGCTGTCCGGGTTGTATCCGTCTTCGCTGGGCGGGAATGCACGAAGGGAGTGACGCGGGCCACGGCCACGCCAAAAGCTGGCATGTGATGTGCGTCACATTTTTCAGGTTGTCTGGTTCGGAAGCCAAGGGGGTCCCCAATGGTTGTCCACCGCCGGCTGGCGCTCTGCGTCGGCCTCGCCTGCACCGCCCTGGCCTGGGCCAGCAGCGCTGCCCCGCCCGACCGCGAAGCAGCGTTGGCCGAGATCGGCCGCTATCGAGACCAGGCGCGTTGGCTGGACGCCCTGGGCGCGATCGAGCGCGCCAGCCAACAGCAACCCAACGACGACCTGCTGTTCAAGCTGCGCGTATTGACGCTGGGCGACATCGGCAACGCCTGGCGTGCGTGGGAGCTGTACCAGCAGCGCCCGCAACTGTTCGACGCTGCGCAGAAACAGCGCCTGGAGGGCGACTACCTGGCCAAGCTGGTGGTCTGGAGCCTGGCCTACAGCAGCAGCGAGGACAGCCGCCTGGAAGAAGCCGAATCGACCCTGGCCCGCATGCAGCGCTACCTCGGCGGCGAAGGCACCCCGCCCTCGCAGGCACCACTGCGGATCCGCATGGACCGTCTGATCCTGCTCAACCGGCTGGGCCGCCATGCACAGGTCCGCGAGGAAGCGCGGGCACTGCAGGCCGAAGGCCACACCCTGCCCGACTACGTGCTGCCCGCAGTGGGCGATTCGTTGATGGGCACCCTGCACCCTGAAGAAGCCATCCCGGTGCTGCAGGCGGCCGTCGCTGGCGACCCGACGCGCGACGCCTCGCATTCGGAACTGGCTTACGCCTACCTGGAAAGCGAGCAGCAGGAAAAAGCCATCGACCTGCTGCAGGCATGGCGCGACAAGGAGCCGGCGTGGCGCTGGAGCAACGGCAAGTCGCCGTACGCGAACTGGTCGCGCTACGAGGCCGATCTCAACCTGGCGATGGTGCGCGCCTACAGCGGCGACCTGCACACCGCGCAGCACGACCTGGAGTCGATGGTCGAGATCGCACCCGGCAACGGCGGGCTGCAGAGTGCGCTGGGCAGCGTCTACATGATGCGCGGCTGGCCACGCCGGGCGCTGCAGCGCCAGCAGATGGCACACGCGCTCGATCCGCGGGACATCGAACCGCGGCTGGGCATGGAAGAGGCCTATGTCGCCCTGCAGCGCGACGACCTGGCGCGACCGCTGCACGATGACCTGGTCGCACGCTACCCCACCCAGCCGGCAGTCGAACGCATGGACCAGGCCTGGCGCGCGCATCGCGGCTGGCAGCTGAAGGCATGGACCGACATCGGCCGCAGCTCCGGGGGCGGTGGTACTTCGCCCCTGGGCAACAACGACCGCCACTACGGCGTGGACGTGGAGACGCCGGTCCTTGATGACCGCTGGCGGTTGTTCGCCCTCGCCGACCGTCGCGTGACCGACTTCCAGGACCAGCGCATCGATCCCCTGTGGCTGGGTGCGGGCGTGCGTTACCGCTTCGGGCAGCTGGATGCGGAAGCGGCGGTCCTGCGCGCCAACGATCACATCGGCGACACCGGCCTGCGCGTCGGCGTCGGCTGGCAGTTCAACGATTCCTGGCACGCCGGCGTGGTGGTCGCACGCAATGACCCGGAGGCCTCGATGCAGGCGCGCGCGGCCGGCATCACCGCCGACAGCGTGAGCGCACAGGTGGACTACCGGCGCAGCGAGCTCACCCACTGGACGTTCGGCGCGAGCCGCTTCCGCTATGACGACGGCAACCACCGCGAGCTGTTCGGCACCAGCGTCCAACAGCGCCTGCTGACCCGCCCACGCTGGCTGGTCGATGGCCTGGCCAGTGCCTACACCAGTCGCGGCAGCCGCGATGATGCGCCCTACTTCAACCCGAAGCGCGACCGCATGGTCGAGATCGGCCTGCGCATCGACCAGCAGCTGTGGCGGCACTACGAGCGCCACTTCCGGCACCGGCTGACCGTCTCGCTCGGCGACTACTGGCAGGACGGCTTCGGCAGCGCGTTGGTGCCGTCGGTGTCCTACATGCACGAGTGGCAGCTGGGCCCTGGCCGCGTGTTCGAGTATGGCGTGCGGTGGTCACGACCGGTCTACGACGGCCATCGCGAGCGCCATATCGGCTTCGAAGCCGCATTGCGCTGGGGAGACTGACATGGCCCGCTTCCTGCGACTGATCGTGCTCCTGCTGCTGGCCTGCGTGCCACCGGCGTTCGCGCAGCAGCCCCTGCATCTTGATGCGATCGACAACGGCCTGCTGATCCTCAGCTACCACGACATCCGCGACAAGGTGGCCGCCAAGGGTGATGCCGATTCCTATGCGGTGAGCACGCAGAACTTCGCCGCGCACCTGGACTGGCTGGGCGCGCACGGCTACCACCCGGTTTCGCTGTCGCAGCTGATCGAGGCCTCGCAGGGCCGCGCCACGCTGCCTCCCAAGCCGGTGCTGCTGACCTTCGACGATGGCCTGCGCAGCGTCTACGACAAGGCGTTCCCGCTGCTGCAGGCCTACCACTACCCGGCCCTGGTGGCGGTGATCACCGATTACGTGGACATGGCACCGGGCCGCACCATCGACTACGGCTACCGCCCGTTCGGCCACGATGACTTCGTGACCTGGGCGCAGCTGAAGCAGATGCACGACAGTGGCCTGATCGAAGTGGCCAGCCATACCGACGACCTGCACCACGGCGTGCTTGCCAATCCGCAGGGAAACTCCACGCCCGCCGTGGTCACCCGCATCTACACCCCGGCCACGCGCAGCTACGAGAGCGGGACACAGTATGAGCAGCGCCTGCGCACTGATCTTTCGCGCAGCGTGCAGCGCATCCAGCAGCACCTGGGCGTGCGCCCGCGCGCCATCGTCTGGCCATATGCCGCGTACAACCAGTTGAGCAACGACATCGCCGAGCAGCTGGGCATGCCGGTTTCGTTCGACCTGGAAGGCCGTAGCACGCCAGTGGCCCGCGACCTGCACGGGCTGGCACGATTGCTGGTGAGCAACAACCCGACCGTGGAAGGCCTGGCCTACGAACTGCGCCGAGACGTGGCGCTCGATGGCATCCGCGCCCTGCAGATCGATCTGGATGATATGTATGACCCGGATCCAGCCCAGCAGGCACGCAATCTCGATGCATTGATCGAGCGGGTCAAGCGCATCGCGCCGACCCATGTCTATCTGCAGGCCTTTGCCGACCCGGACGGCAACAACACCGCCGATGCGCTGTATTTCCCGAACCGGCACATGCCGATGCGGGCGGACCTGTTCAGCCGCGTCGCCTGGCAGCTGAAATCCCGCGCGGGCGTGAAGGTCTACGCGTGGTTGCCAGTGCTCGGCTTCGAACTGCCCGACCCGGAGCAGCGCAAGGTGCTGGCGATCCGCAATGGGGATGCCGACGGCATGTACCGGTTGGATTTCACCAACCCGAAGGCCAGGCAGATCATGCTCGACATCTACGAGGACCTGGCGGTCAATTCCTACTTCGAAGGCCTGCTGTTCCATGACGACGGCTACCTGCGCGACACCGAGCTGCCCGCCCTGGCGGCCGGCGAAGATGGCAGCGCACGTACCCAGGCACTGATCGACTTCACCCTGGCCCTGCGCAACAGCGCGCAGCGCTGGCGGCCGAAACTGGCAACGGTGCGCAACCTGTATGCCGAGCCGGTACTCCGCCCGCAGAGCGAAGCCTGGTTCGCGCAGCGCCTGGACCTGTTCAACAAGGCCTACGACCAGACGGCGCTGATGGCGATGCCGTGGATGGAAGGCAGCAGGCACCCCGAGCGCTGGCTCGACCAGTTGCTGGCCGCGGTACGCGCGCACGACCCGCAGCTTCAGCACACGCTGTTCGAGCTGCAGACCGTCGATTGGCGCAGCGGGCAGCCGATTCCCGCCGGGCGCCTGCGTGCGCAGATCCGCCAGTTGCAGGCGCAGGGCGTGCACCACTTCGCCTGGTACCCCGATGACTTCATCGCCGACCAGCCCTCCACCCGCGATGCCCGCGCGGCAATGTCCGCCGGCAACTTCCCGTACCCGGAGAAGTGACGTGGACATGCATCCGCTGCTGCAGGTCCTGTTCCAGTTCGCCTTCTACTACCCGATGGTGATGGCGTTCTTCTGGATGTCCGGTGGCCTGTACTACTACTTCCGGCGCGAGCGTCACTCACGTCCGCGCAACGATCCGCCCTTGATGATCGCCCCTCCCTTCGCGACCTTGCTGGTGCCCTGCCACAACGAAGCAGAAAACCTGGACGACACGCTCACTGCGGCGCTGGCCCAGCGCTACCCCGCCGATTACGAAGTGATCGCCATCGACGATGGCAGCAGCGATGACACCGGCGCACGGCTGGATGCGCTGGCGGCAAGGCATCCACGGCTTCGCGTGCTGCACCTGGACCGCAACCTGGGCAAGGCCAATGCGCTGCGCATGGGCGCACTGGCCGCACGCTCGGAGTACCTGGTGTGCATCGATGGCGATGCGATGCTGGAAGAGCATGCACTGCACTGGATGGTCTGGCACCTGGTCAGTGGCAACCGGGTCGGGGCGGTCACCGGCAACCCGCGCATCCGCAACCGCTCCACCCTGCTCGGACGCCTGCAGGTGGCGGAATTCTCCTCGATCATCGGCATGATCAAGCGGGCACAGCGCGTGTATGGCCGCATCTTCACCATCTCCGGCGTGATCGCCGGCTTCCGCCGCACTGCCCTGCACCAGGTCGGCTGGTGGTCGGATGACATGGTGACCGAGGACATCGACATCAGCTGGCGCCTGCAGCGCGCGCACTGGGACATCCGCTACGAACCCAATGCGCTGTGCTTCATCCTGATGCCGGAGACGCTCAAGGGCCTCTGGCGGCAGCGCCTGCGCTGGGCCCAGGGCGGCGTGGAAGTGATGCTGCGCCACGCGCGCTCGCTGCTGCACTGGAAAGAGCGGCGCATGTGGGGCGTGCTGCTGGAGTACGTGTTGAGCGTGGTCTGGGCCTACACGATGCTGTTCATCGTGCTGCTGTGGGCACTGGGCAAGTTCATCGAGCTGCCGCCGCAGCTGCATATCGCCAGCCTGCTGCCGGAGTGGCATGGCGTGATCCTGGCGCTGGTCTGCCTGCTGCAGTTCGCCAGCAGCCTGATCATCGACCGGCGTTACGAAACACAGATTGGACGCAATTACTTCTGGGTCATCTGGTACCCGATGGCGTACTGGCTGATCAGCCTTTCCACCACCCTGGTGGCGCTGCCCAAGACGCTGCTGCGCCGTGGCAGCAAGCGCGCCACCTGGACCAGCCCTGACCGGGGGATCCGATGAACGCGCAACGCCCGTCCAACCGCTTCGACTCGCGGATGATCCGCAAGCCGCATCGCCAGCCACACTTCCAGCGCACGGCCTGGGGCTTCGTCACCCTGGCGTTCTGGGGCTTATACTTCTATCTGTGGGCCCCCCTGGTGACCCTGCTCTCGTGGCTGATCGGTGGCCAGCTGGCCTGGCGGCAGCTCTACGAACGGCAGAACCAGTTCGACCCGTACGTGCTGGTCGCGCTGCCATTGATGCTGCTATGCGCCAGCGTGCTGCTGATCGCCTGGGCCGAGTACAACCGCGCCCGCTTCCGTGGCCGCGAACGCCGCCTGCCGCGGCCCCTGGCCAGCCTCAACGAAGTGGCCGCCGATCTGGGCGCCAGCACCGGGCTGGCCGAACGCCTGATGGGCTGCAAGGCCGCCACGCTGCACATGGATGATCACGCACGGCCGGTCGGCATCCGCCGCGAGGTGGTGTAGCTGCCGACCTGGGTCGGCGCTTGGGCCTGGTGGGTGCCGACCTTGGTCGGCACCGGGGTTTGCCGCGAAGAGCATCCACGCGAGGCGTGGATCCACTTATGTACGCGTCTGCCCTTCACCGCGCACGACAAATCGTTCAACGGTGAGGGCTTCCAAGCCCATCGGGCCGTAGGCGTGCAGGCGCGTGGTGGAAATACCGATCTCACTGCCCAGGCCCAGCTGGCCACCATCGGAGAAGCGCGACGAAGCGTTGACCATCACCACCGCCGAGCGCAGCGCGTTGACGAAGCGCTCGGCGTGGCCGGTGTCCTCGGTGGCGATCACTTCGGTGTGGTCGGAGGTATAGGTGCGGATGTGCGCGATGGCTGCATCAAGATCATCGACCACGCGCACCGCCAGCACCAGATCGAGGAACTCGGCGGCGTAATCCTCCTCGGTCGCCGCCGTGCTGCCCGGCAGCAACGGCTGCGCCTGCGCATCGGCGCGCAGCTGCACCCCACGCTCACCCAGCGCCTGCGCCACGCGCGGCAGGAACGCGTCAGCCACGGCGCGGTGCACCAGCAGCGTCTCCAGCGAATTGCACGCCGCCGGCCGGCTGCACTTGCCGTCCACCAGCAGGTCGATGGCCTTGCCGAGGTCGGCGCTGGCGTCCACGAACAGGTGGCACACCCCCTTGTAATGCTTGATCACCGGCACGCGCGCGTGCTCGGCCACGAAACGGATCAGGCCTTCGCCGCCACGCGGAATGGCCAGGTCGATCAGCTCATGCAGTTGCAGCAGTTCCAGCATCGCCTCGCGGCGCAGGTCGGTGAGCACGGTCACCGCCGCCGGCGGTACGCCGTTGGCCTTCAATGCACCGGCCAGCGCCTGGGCGATGGCGGTATTGGAGTGGATCGCTTCGGAACCACCGCGCAGGATCACGCCATTGCCGGCCTTCAGGCACAGCGCGGCGGCTTCGGCCGTCACGTTCGGGCGCGCCTCGTAGATCATCGCGATCACGCCCAGCGGCACGCGCACCTTCTGCACGCGGATGCCGTTGGGACGCACGTCGTCGCGGGTGACCTGGCCGACCGGGTCAGGCAGCGCGGCCACCTCGCGTACCGCCTCGGCCATCGCGAACAGCCGCGGCGGGTCCAGTGCGAGGCGGTCGAGCATGGCACTGCCAACGCCCTTGTCGCGCGCGGCGGCGAGGTCGCGTGCGTTGCCGGCCAGGATCAGTCCGGCATTTACTTCCAGGGCCTGCGCCATCGCCAGCAGCAGCGTGCGTCGCGCCGCACTGTCCAGGCCGGCAACGATCTGCGCTGCATCACGGCAGGCGCGCGCCTGGGCTTCGATTTCGCTCATCGGGGTGTCCTTCAAACCGGTCATGGCAGCACCAGGTCGTCACGATGGACGACGCTGCCGCCGTAGTTGTAGCCCAGCACGGCCTGGATGTCGCGCGAATGATGGCCGGCGATCCGGCGCACGTCGTCGGCCGCGTACTGGCTGACGCCGCGGGCGACACAGACACGCCCCTGCGGTGCGATCCAGCACACCTGCACCATGTCGCCGCGGCGGAATGCCCCCTCGGCAGCGGTGATGCCGCCGGGCAGCAGCGAGGCGCCCTTCTCCCGCATCGCCTGTGCCGCACCGGCATCGACGACGATCGCGCCCTCGGCCAGCGGCGCGTGCCGCAGCCAGTGCTTGCGGGCAGCCTCGCGGCTGCGTGCGGCGTGGATGCGGGTGCCGAACAGGCGGTCCTGCGCCAGCGCGCGCACCACATCGCTGCTGCGGCCGTTGAACAGGTAGGTCTCGATGCCGAGGCGGCCCGCCTTGGCCGCCGCCTCCAGCTTGGTACGCATGCCGCCGGTGCCGGCGCGCGAGCCGGCGCCGCCGGCCATCGCCAGCACATCGTCACTCAGTTCCGGCACGTCGTGCAGTGGCCGCGCGTCGGCCACGGTGCGCGGATCTGCGCTGTACAGGCCGTCGATGTCGGTGGCGATGAACAGTGCATCGGCATCGACCAGCGCGGCCACGGTCGCGGCCAGGTTGTCGTTGTCACCGAGCTTGAGCTCGTCCACCGATACGGTGTCGTTCTCGTTGACCACCGGCAGCGCACCCAGCCGCAGCAGTTCGCTCAGCGTGGCGCGTGCATTGAGGTAGCGGCGGCGGTTGCGCAGGTCGTCGCGGGTCAGCAGCACCTGCGCCACCGGGCGCTCGAAGAAGCGCTGCCAGAGCCCGATCAGCTGCGCCTGGCCGAGCGCGGCCAGGGCCTGCCGCGCCGCCATCGCCGCACCGGGTTCATCGGCCCGCGGCAGGATCGCGCGCCCCGCCGCAACCGCGCCGGAGGAGACGATCACCACCTCGCGCCCAGCCAGTACGTTGGCGGATACAAACTGGGCCAGGCCCAGCGCGTGGCGTGGCGACAGGCCGCCACCATCGGCCGCCAGCAGGCTGCTGCCAACCTTCAGCACCGCACGCCGCCATGGCGGCAGCGCCTGTTGCGGGAACGGCGAAGCGACGGTGGCGGCGTGCAGGGTCATCGGTCAGGGCCTCAGCGGGTATTCCATTCGTGCACGGTCAGCTCGGAAGCGTGCATCGTCACCAGGGGATCGGTGGCGACGATGGCCCGCGCCTGTTCCAGGCTCTCGACATTGCACAGCACATAGGCGCCACCGCTGCCATCGGCGAAACCACCGGTCAGCTGCAGCTTTCCCTGTGCCTGCAACGCCTCGAGGAAATCGCGGTGCGGCTGCACCGCCGCATCGTTGAAGTCCGGCCGGCGCATCGCCATCACCAGATAGACAGTGCCCGCCATCAGGACAGCGCCTGCCAGCGTGCGCGCAGTTCGTCCAGGCGCAGATCGGCAGCCGAGCCCGGCGATACACGCGCAGCCAGGCTGCCTTCCGGGGTACGTCCCTGCCCTGCGCTGTCGGCACCGGCTGCAGCGGCCTTGTAGGCCTCGCGGAACGGCACACCGGCCACCGCCGCTTCCACGGCGACGTCGGTGGCATACATGCCCGAATCGATCGCTGCGCGCAGCCTGTCGTCACGCCACTCCAGATTGGCCAGCAGCGCCGGCAGCAGTTCCAGCGCGGCCAGGCCACGGCCGAAGCCGTGGAAGATGGCGCCCTTGGACGACTGCAGGTCACGGTGATAACCCGAAGGCAGCGACAGCAGCTGCTCGATCTCGGTGCGCGCGGCGGCGACGCTGGCGTGGGTCGCACGCATCAGCTCGATCACGTCCGGGTTGCGCTTGTTGGGCATGATCGAACTGCCGGTGGTGTACTGCGCCGGCAGCGCGACGAAGCCGAACTCGGCGCTGGTGAACAGCGACAGGTCCCAGGCGATGCGGCGCAGGTCCAGCGTAGCGCCACCGAGTGCTTCCAGCGCGGCCAGCTCGAACTTGCCGCGCGACAGCTGTGCGTAGATCGGCGAGATCTGCATGCGCGCGAAACCGAGCGCGGCCGTGGTGTGCTCGCGGTCCAGCGGCAGGTTCACCCCGTAGCCGGCGGCGGTGCCGAGCGGATTGGCGTCGACCAGCGCATGGGTGTCACGGGCGCGGATGGCGTTGTCGATGAAGGCCTCGGCCCATCCGGCCCACCACATGCCGGCCGAAGAGACCACGGCGCGCTGGATATGGGTATAGCCGGGAATCGGCAGGTCCTTCTCGGCCTGCGCACGGTCCAGCGCGATCTTGGCCACGTCGGTGCTGAGCCCGGCCACGCGCAGCAGCTTCTCCTTCAGCCACAGGCGGGTGGCGACCAGGATCTGGTCATTGCGGCTGCGGCCGGTGTGGATCTTGCGGCCAGCGTCGCCGAGGCGTTCGGTCAAACGCGCTTCGATTGCTGAGTGACCGTCTTCGTACTGCGTATCCAGCACGAAGCGGCCTTCACGGAAATCCTGCGCCAGCACGTCGAGCTCGCGCAGCAGGCCTGCCAGCTCGTCGGCGCTGAGGATGCCGATGTGCTGCAGGCCCTGCGCATGCGCGGCGCTGGCAGCGATGTCATGCAGGAAGAACTCGCGGTCGAGGATCACATCGTCGCCGGCGAGGAAGGTCTGGATCTGGGCGTCGACAGCGACGCCGGGCTTCTGCCAAAGAAGGTCTGCCATGGGGGCTCCGGAAGGCGTGTTCAGTGCGGGATCGACGTCAGTTCGTCGATGCCCAGCGCAAGGTTGAGGTTCTGCATGGCCTGGGTGGCCGCGCCCTTGAGCAGGTTGTCCAGGGTCGCCACCACCACCACCCGCTTGCCGCCCGGGGCCAGGGTGAAGCCACCGACCTGGGCACCGTGGCGGCCGGCGATGCGGCTGACCCACGGCGCTTCATCCACCACTTCGATCAGGGGTTCGCCGGCATAGGCCTGCTGGAAGCGCTCGACGATCTGTTCGCGGGTCTGCACGCGGTTCAGCCACAGGTTGGCGGTCAGCGTGATGCCGCGGAAATGCGGCGCGACGTGCGGCATGAACTCGACGGCCACGCCCAGCTGCACCGACACCTCGCGCTCGTGCACGTGGTTGGTCAGCGCATACGGCATCAGGTTGTCGGCCAGCAGTTCGACGTTGTTCTTGTCCGACGGCGTGGTACCGGCACCGGAGTAGCCGGAGACACCGAAGCACTGCGGCGGGCCGGCCAGCAGGTCCAGCAGCGGATGCACCGCCAGCTGCATCGCCGTGGCATAGCAGCCCGGGTTGCTGATGTGCTTCTGGCCGTTGTAGCGGCCGCGGGTCAGCTCCGGCAGGCCGTAATACCAGCTGTTGTCGAAGCGGTAGTCGGCCGAGAGATCGACGATGACGGTGTCCGGCTTGGCGGCTTCAAGCGCGGCCACGAACGGTGCGGCCAGGCCGTTGGGCAGGGCCAGGATCACCGCGTCCACGCCTTTGGCGGCCACCGCGTCGGCATCCAGGTTCTCGTACTGCAGCTCGCCCTGGAATTCCGGGTGGTGGTCGGACAGGCGCTGCCCGGCGCGCTCGCGCGAGGAGACGAAGGCCAGTTCCAGGCGCGGATGGGCGGCCACCAGCTTGATCAGCTCGGCGCCGGTATGGCCGCGGGCCCCGACGATGCCCAGGGTGAAAGTCGAATCGTTCATGCGTGGCTGTCCAGGCGGTACTGCAGGTGGCGCTTCACGCCCTGCCATTCCGCATCGATGATGGAGAAGATGACGGTGTCGCGCGGCGTGCCGTCGGCGTGCCGCTTGTGGTTGCGCAGCACGCCATCCTGCTTGGCGCCGAGGCGTGCGATGGCGGTGCGCGAAGTGAAGTTGAACCAGCTGGTCTCGAACACGACGCTCAGGCACTGCAACCGCTCGAACGCGTGGCTGAGCAGCATCAGCTTGGTCTCGGTGTTGACCCCGGTGCGTTGCGCAGACTCGCCATACCAGGTGTAACCGATACTCAGGCGCGGCACGTCCGCTTGCAGATCGTAGTAGCGGGTGGTGCCGACAATCTGGTCGTTGGCATCAAACACCACGAACGGCAGCACCCTGCCTTCGGCCTGCGCCTGCAGCGCTGCCTGCACGTAGCCGGCCATGGTCTTCGCATCGGGCACCTGGGTGTACCAGAGCCTGGACAACGCGCCATCGCCAAGCGCGCCGCGCAGGCCATCGATATGCCCCATCTGCAGCGGCTCCAGCCGCGCATGGGTGCCCGCCAGCGTAGGGACCTTGGTCCAGTCGGCATGGTTCATGTGTTCAGCCCTGCAGGCTCGGCGCGCGCCGGGCGCAATGGTCGACATAGGTCTTGATCCGGTCGATGCCGTCGGCGCCGAACCAGAACACCTTCCAGTGGTCCTGCTTGTAGCAGCCGTCGGATTCAGCGTAATAGAAGTGGTTGATCGGATTGCCATGGCGCGAACGCCAGAACAGCTGCGGGGTTTCCTCCAGCATCACGTTCCAGACCGCGCGGCCCAGGCCCTCGCCCTGCGCATCGTCGAGCACGGCGAACTTGTCCAGGTACACGCCCTCGGCCTCGTCGGTGAGGATCACCGCGGTGCGGTAGTTCTCGCTGACGTAGGCGCGCAGCAGCTTCGTCTTTTCGAAGTACTCCGGCACCAGGGTGCGGCCGAAGCTGGATTCGATCAGGCCCTTCAGGCGCGGCAGGTCCAGCGCGTTCCAGGCGGTGGCGCGCAGCACCTTCTCGCCCTTGCGCACCAGCGTGCCCGACCCCTTGTGGGTGAACAGTTCCTTGGCCAGATCGGCCGGGCGCGTGATCGACACCGACGATTCCAGCGGCAGGCGATCGAGCAGATCCTTGATCTGTTCGATCTTCACCTTCATGCCGCCGTGGATCCACGGCTGCGCGATCAGGTGGTCGTACTCGGTGGACAGGTTGATCGAATCGATCACGTTGCCCTGCTCGTCCAGCAGGCCGCCAGTGCCGGTCAGGAAGATGATCTTGTATGGCTGCAGTTCCTGCACCAGCTCATTGGCGGCGAAGTCGGCGTTGACGTTGAGGATCTGGCCGCCAGCGGTCTCGCCCAGGCTGGTGATGACCGGGATCGACCCGGCACGCAGGCTGGCCTCGATCGGTGCCAGGTTGACCTTCTTCACCTCGCCGACCAGGCCGTAGGTGTCCACGTCCAGGTACTCGGCCTCGAACACGCCGCCGGTGATCGAGGTGGCGCGCGCGCCGTTCTGCTGCAGCGCCTCGACCAGGCGCAGGTTGGACTGCTGGAACACCCGGCGCACGATCGCCAGCGCTTCCGGCGACGTCACGCGCAGGCCGTTGACGGTCTGCTTCTCGATGCCGGCGGCCGACAGTTCGGCATCCAGCTGCGGGCCGGCGCCGTGCAGCACGATCGGGGTCAGCCCGACTTCCTGCAGGAACGACAGCGAAGAGGTCAGCGCGTCGAGGTCGTCGCGCAGCACCGCGCCGCCGACCTTGACCACGGCGAAGCGCTTGGCGTCCAGCTGCGAGAAGCGCTTGAGGTACTGGCTGATCTCCTTCGCGCTGGCCATGCTGGAAAGCAGGCGCACGATGGTCTGGCGGGTCTGGCGGTGGGGCTGGAGGGCAGGAGACATTTCGGTTTCGTCACAGGCGGCGGTCGCCGCGTTGCAGTTCCACCCGGCCAGGGCCGGGCGGCGTTGTAGGGTCGATCAGGCGCCGGCGGCGATGATGCGATGCACGGCGTCGGTGTAGCGCTGCAGCTGCTCCAGCGTCACGAACTCATCGGCGGTGTGGGCCTGGGCGATGTCGCCCGGGCCGAACACCAGCGTGGTGTAGCCACCGGCGGAGAACAGCGAGGCCTCGGTCCAGAAGTCCACCGCGTTGCCGATCGGCAGCTCCAGCGCATCGGCCACATCGCGCGCCAGCAGGCGGCGGTTCTCGGCCTCGGCGATGTCACCGGCCGGCAGGCTGGGGCCACGGAACGTTTCGGTGAACACGGCGGCTTCCGGTTCGGCGAAACCGGCGAAGGTCGCCAGCAGGCCATCAATGTCCATCGACGGCAGCGGGCGGAACCCGAAGCGCACCTCAGCAGCCGGTGCGATCATGTTGGCCTTGATCCCGCCTTCGACGCGACCGATGTTGAAGCGCAGCCCGGTCAGCCCGCCGAAGCGGGCCGAGGCCAGCGATTCCACATGGTCCAGTGCACGGTTGCCCCAGCGCATGGCCTGGTGCAGCGCGCTGGCGGCCGCGTCCTGCTTGCCGGACGCATGGCCGGCACGGCCGGCGAACTGCATCAGCACCGAGCTGATGCCACGATGCGCCAGCACCGCTTCACTCATGGTCGGCTCGGCCACCAGCACCGCTTCATACGGCAGGCCACGGGCCAGGAACGCGGCGATACAGCGCGGATCGTTGGCTTCCTCGTCGCTGGAGAACAGGAAGGCGGCATCGCCATCGCTGGCATTGGCCGCCGCCACCAGCGCAGCGGCGGCGCCCTTGATGTCACACACGCCCAGGCCGACCACCCGGTCGTCCAGGCGGCGCATCACATGCGGGTCGGCACTCCAGTGCGGCGAGTCCGGCACGGTGTCCAGGTGCACGTTGAACAGGTACTTCGGCGTCCCGCGCACGGCGTACAGGCTGACTGCGCCCGCGCCATGGTCGATCACCTCGACGTTGAAGCCGGGCAGGTTGTCGCGCAGGTAATCGAAGATGCCACCGGTGGTGATCGCACGCGGCGGGTTGCGGGTGTCGAAGGACACCAGGGCCTGCAGGTGATCGAGCGTCTGTTCAAGCATGTGTCTGAATATCCGTAGGGTTCGAAATCGGTAGTGCCGGCCGCTGGCCGGCTCCGCAATGATCCAGCCGTGCCACGAGCCGGCCAGCGGCCGGCACTACCCTCCATCGACGTTGCGAGGCGCCGGCCAGCGGCCGGCACCCCGTCACAGGTCAACCGCGGTTGACCTGCGCGTAAACGGTGGAGCTCATGCCGAACAGCTTGATGAAGCCTTCAGCCTCCTCCACGCCCCAGTCGGCCGACTGCGCGTAGGTGGCGCCCTTGGTGTTGAGCAGGTGCGGCGACTTCACGGCCACCGCATCGACGCGGCCACCGCGGGTTTCCAGCACCACTTCGCCGTTGACCTTGGCCTGCGAGGACTTCAGGAAGGCTTCGATGTCGGTCTTCAGCGGGTCGTGGTAGAAGCCTTCGTACACCAGCTCCACCCACTTGCGCGCCACGTCCGGCTTGAAGCGGTTCTGCTGCTTGGTCAGCACCGCATCTTCCAGCGCACGGTGTGCGGCCAGCAGCGAAACCAGGCCCGGGGCCTCGAACACGATGCGGCCCTTCAGGCCGATCACGGTGTCGCCGGTGTAGACGCCGCGGCCCACGCCGTACGGGGCGAACAGCTTGTTGAGCTGGGCCAGGATCTGGTCGCCCGGCAGCGCCTTGCCGTCCAGTTCGACGGCTTCGCCTTCAACGAACTTCAGGGTCACGGTCAGGGCCTGCTCCGGCCACTCGCTGCGCGGTGCGCACCAGCCACGCGCGCCCTCGCCCGGAGCTTCCCACCGGTCGATCTCGCCGCCGGACATGGTCAGGCCCAGCAGGTTCTCGTTGATGGTGTAGGCCTGCTGCTTGGCGCGCACGCCGAAGCCACGCTCTTCCAGGTACTTCTGCTCGTAGGCGCGGGTCTGGGTGTGTTCCTTCTGGATCTCGCGGATCGGCGCGATGATCTGGTAGTCGCCCAGCGCCTTCACGGCCAGGTCGAAGCGGACCTGGTCGTTGCCCATGCCGGTGCAACCGTGGGCGATGATGTTGGTGCCCAGCTCGGCAGCACGCTTCAGCGCGGCATCGACGATCAGGTAGCGGTCCGAGACCAGCAGCGGGTACTGGCCCTGGTAGCCTTCGCCGGCCCACACAAACGGCTTGACGAAGCCTTCCCAGATGGCCGGGCCACCGTTGACGGTAAGGTGGCTCGCCACGCCCAGTTCGGCGGCGCGCTTCTCGATGAAGTCACGCTCTTCATCATCGACGCCGCCGGTGTCGGCGAACACGGTGTGCACGTTGTAGCCGCGCTCCTGCAGGTACGGCACGCAGAAGCTGGTATCCAGGCCGCCGGAGAAGGCGAGAACGACGTCTTTGTTGCTCATGGGGGTCAGGTCCACTTGGGGGATGGGAATTCGGTAGAGCCGACCGTTGGTCGGCTGGAATATTGGATGCGCCGCTGCGGGAGCAGCCGACCAACGGTCGGCTCTACCCCTTGTTCGATCTAGCGCCCGGCAACCGCCGCCATGATCGCCTTCTGCACGTGCAGGCGGTTCTCGGCTTCGTTGATGGCGATGCACTGCGGCGAATCCATCACCGCGTCGGTGGCCTTCACGTTGCGGCGCAGCGGCAGGCAGTGGCTGAACACACCATTGTTGGTCAGCGCCATCTTCCGCTCGTCCACGATGAAGTGCTTGAACTGGTCGCGGATCGGCTTCTCCGGTTCCCAGTTGCCGAAGAACGGCAGCGCGCCCCAGCTCTTGGCGTAGACCACGTCGGCGCCGGCGTAGGCGCTGTCGATGTCATGGCTGATCTTCAGCGAGCCGCCGCTCTCGGCCACGTTCTGCTCGGCCCAGCCCATGTAACGCTCGTCGAGGATGTAGTCGGCGGTCGGGCACAGCAGGGTCACGTCCATGCCCATGCGGGTGGCGATGGTCAGCGCCGAATTGGCAACGGCGGTGTTCAGCGGCTTGGGGTGGTAGGTCCAGGTCAGCACGTACTTCTTGCCACGCAGGTCCTGGGTGCCGAAGTGCTCCTGCAGGGCCATGATGTGGGCCAGCTCCTGGCACGGGTGGGTGATGGTCTCCATGTTGATGACCGGCACCGGCGAGTACCTGGCGAAGCTGTTGAGGACGATGTCCTGGCGGTCGTAGGCCCAGTCGATGAACTTGGGGAACGCACGCACGGCGATGATGTCGCAGTAACGACCCAGCACCTTGGCCACTTCAGCGATGTGCTCTTCGGTATCGCCGTCCATCACCGTGCCGAGGTTGAACTCGATCGGCCACGCATCCTTGCCCGGCTGCAGCACCACCGCGTGGGCACCGAGCTGGAACGCGCCCAGTTCGAAGCTGGTGCGGGTGCGCATGGACGGGTTGAAGAACACCAGCGCGATCGACTTGCCCTTGAGCTGGTCGCCGAGCTTGTTGCGCTTGAACAGCGCCGCCTGGGTCAACAGCGCGTCGAGATCGCTGCGGCTCCAGTCCTGGGTGTTCAGGAAGTGCTTGGGGGACATCATCTTTCCTTGCGTGGCGGCGCCGGTTTCGACGCGGTGGAAGGGAAAACAGGAATCAAAGGTGGAGCGGGAAGATTGCAGTTGCAGCTTTCAGAAGATGCATTTTCGAAGCGCGGAAACGAAAAAACCCAGCCGGCGGGCTGGGTTTTTTCGGACGAACAGCAAAAAGCTCCGGTTACCCAGCGAGGATGTGGGGTTCCGGTCGACGCGCACGCGAGGTCATGCCCGACGCCTGTCGGGCTGCGCTGCTGTCGTGCTGGAAGTCGGTGAGCTTCATGGTCAACTATCTTTGCATGCGGCCGAGGCCGGCGCAAGGGCCGGGGTCCCAGAATCAGGGATTGCTGGCCGTGCCCTGCTCCGGGCCGACCCAGGGCGTGATCGACACCCGGATCTTGAGCCGGTTGCCGGGGTCTTCCGGCAGCCGCGAACGGTACTTGGTGCCCTTGTAGACGTAATCCACGTCGTAGGCGATGGGCCGGCGGAATTCACGCCCCACCGGCACGATGCGGCAGTCGCGGGTCAGCATCGGGCCAGTGTTGGCCGGTGCCGGGGCCGGCGTCTCGGCTCCGGGCTCCTCAACGGCCTCTTCGTCGCTGCGCTTGAACATCGAGCGCACCGAGTCCCAGAAGCGGCTGATCCGGCCCTTGTCCTCGACCGGCTCCTCGCCGGTCACGTTCACCGGGGCCAGGGTCCGGGTCGACACCGGCTCGCAGTGCTCCTCGGTGCGGGTCGCGCGCAGGGTCTGGAACACCGGCTCCACGTTCAGCACCTGGGCGTAGTCGAACTTCACGTTCTCAACGATCACCACCCGGTTGCGGGGCTCGGCCTCCTGCGCCAGCACCACGGCGGGCAGCGCCGACAGGCAGGCCAGGGTCAGCAACGCGGTGGATTTCATTGGCGACGGGAGCAAGGACACGGCAATAGTGTAGGCAGTGGCGAGCGCAAGGGGCTGAACATTACCCGTCCACGCCGCTCCTGCCCACCCCACCCCGGGTGGCCCCGGCGTCCACCGGTGGCAACGGGTGCCCCCAAAGGGGGCCGACACGTTCTAAAATCACAGGCTTGTCCCCCAGCCACAGCCCCATGACCCTGCGCCTGCACAACAACCTGACTCGCCAGCTCGAACCGTTCACTCCGCTCGATCCGGCCTGTCCGACCCTGTATGTGTGCGGCCCGACGGTCTACAACTACGTGCACATCGGCAACGCCCGTGGCCCGGTGGTGTTCGGGGTGCTGGCCGACCTGCTGCGGCGCCGTTTCGGTGGCCTGCGCTACGCGCGCAACATCACCGACGTGGACGACAAGATCAACACCGCCGCGCGCGAGCAGGGCGTACCGATCAGCACCATCACCGACAGGTTCGCCGCCGCCTACCGTGAGGACATGGCCGCGCTGGGCGTGGTGCCGCCGGACATCGAGCCGGAGGTGACCGCGCACATTCCGCAGATCATCACCATGATCGAGCAGCTGATCGCCAACGGGCATGCCTACGCTGCCGAAGGCCACGTGCTGTTCGCGGTGGCCAGCTTCGATGGCTACGGCAAGCTCTCGCGCCGCGATCCGGACGAAATGCTGGCCGGCGCCCGTGTCGACGTGGCCCCGTACAAGCGTGATCCGGGTGATTTCGTGCTGTGGAAGCCGTCCAGCGACGACCTGCCCGGCTGGGCGTCGCCCTGGGGCCGTGGCCGCCCGGGCTGGCACATCGAGTGCTCGGCAATGGCCGCCGCCCACCTGGGCGAGACCATCGACATCCATGCCGGCGGCGTCGACCTGCAGTTCCCGCACCACGAGAACGAGCTTGCGCAGAGCGAGTGCGCCCACGGCGGCAAGATCTTCGCCCGCTTCTGGCTGCACAACGGCATGCTCAACTTCGGCGGCGCCAAGATGAGCAAGTCGCTGGGCAACATCGAGCGCGTGCACGACCTGGTGCGCCAGCACCCGCCGGAAGCACTGCGCCTGGCCCTGCTGTCGGCCCACTACCGGCAACCGCTGGACTGGTCCGATGGCCTGATCGAACAGTCGGTGCGCACCCTGGACCGCCTGTACGGCACCTTGCGCGAACTGGCTTCAGTCGAGGCGGTCGTTGCGATCCCGGCCACGGTCGAAGCGACTCTGGATGACGATCTGAACACCCCGCAGGCACTGGCCGAAGTGGCCCGCATCGCCGCCGATGCGCGTCGTGCCACCGATCCGGCCGAGCAGGCGCGCCTGAAGGGTGAACTGCTCGGCGCCGGACTGGCACTGGGCCTGCTGCAGGCCGATCCAGCGCAGTGGTTCGGCACTGCGGCCAGCGACGGCGGCGACGATGCCCGCATCCAGGGCCTGATCGACGAGCGCGCTGCGGCCAAGAAGGCGCGCGACTTCGCCCGTTCCGATGCCATCCGCGACCAGCTGGCCGCCGAAGGCATCGTGCTGGAAGACACCCCGCAGGGCGTGCGCTGGTCGCGCAAGCGCGGCTGACCCGCCCTGCCCCGTGGCCGGTACGCCGGCCACGCCCCCACCGTAGAGACTGTTGTGACCGACTCCCCGTTCCCGCTTGAACCCACCGCCGCCGAGGCACAGGCCGCCATCGCCGAGGAATTCGGCTTCTTCGGCGACTGGTCCGAGCGCTACCAGTACCTGATCGACCTCGGCCGCAAGCTGCCGGCCTTCCCGGAAGAATGGAAGACCGAAGAGCATCGCCTGCTCGGCTGCCAGTCGATGGTCTGGATCGTGCCCGAAGGCAACGCGCAGTCGCTGCGCTTCCATGCCATCAGTGATTCGGCGATTGTCTCCGGCCTGATCTTCCTGGCCCTGCGTGTGTACTCCGGGCGCTCGGCGCAGGAGATCCTGGCCACCGAGCCGAGCTACATCCAGGACATCGGCCTGGCCCGCCACCTCTCGCCGACCCGCAGCAACGGCGTGGCGGCGATGCTGGCCTTCATCCGCGAGACCGCGCAGGCCCAGCTGCAGCGCGACCCGTCGTGAGCGAGCCTGCCACAGCCGAAGACAGCGCGCTGGGCCTGCTGTCCCGGCCCGGTTTCGCCAGGCTGCTGGCGTACCGCATCTTCGCGATGCTGTCCTACCAGGTGGTCGCGGTCACCGTCGGCTGGCACATCTACGAAGTCACCCGCAATCCGTTCTCGCTGGGCCTGATCGGCTTGGCCGAGGTGCTGCCGTTCTTCTGCGTGGCGCCGTTCGCCGGTTACCTGGTGGATCACCTGCCGCGCCGCCGCCTGGGCATGGTCGCCTGTTGCGGACTGATCGCCACCGCACTGGTATTGACCAGCGTGGCCATGGGCTGGCTGCCGATCGACGGCGTGTGGCCGATCTACGCAGCCATTGCGCTGACCGGCATGGTCCGCGCCTTCCTGTCGCCGATCTACAACGCCCTGTTCGCCCGCGTACTGGCCCGTGACCAGTTCGCGCGTGGCGCCGGCCTGGGCGCGGTGGTATTCCAGGCCGGCATGATCGCCGGCCCGGCACTGGGCGGCGTGCTGGTCGGCTTCGGTGGCAAGGGCCTGTCCTACGCGGTGGCCACCGCCTTCGCGCTGGTGGCGATGGCCTGTCTGGCCACGCTGAAAGTGGAGGAGCCGGTGCACACCGGCCCTGCCGCGCCGATCTTCAAGAGCATCGCCGAAGGCGCGCGCTTCGTGGTCGGCAACCGGATCATGGTCGGCGCGATGGCGCTGGACATGTTCTCGGTGCTGCTGGGCGGCGTGGTGGCGATGCTGCCGGCGTTCCTGCACGAAATCCTGCACCACGGCCCGGAAGGCCTGGGCATCCTGCGCGCGATGCCGGCGCTGGGCTCGGTGTGCGTGGGCCTGTGGCTGGCCCGCCACCCGCTGCACCGCAATGCCGGCCGCGTGCTGCTGTTCGCGGTGGCCGGCTTCGGCCTGTGCGTGATCAGCTTCGGGCTGTCGCAGCACTTCTGGCTGTCGGCGCTGATCCTGCTGTTCTACGGCGCCTTCGATGGCGTCTCGGTGGTGATCCGCTCGACCATCCTGCAGCTGGCCACGCCGGAAGAAATGCGCGGTCGCGTATCGTCGATCAACGGCATCTTCATCAGTTCGTCCAACGAGCTGGGCGCGTTCTATGCCGGCACGATGGCGAAGCTGCTCGGCCTGGTACCGGCCGTGGTGCTGGGCGGGTTCGCGGTGCTGAGCGTGGCCGGGATCACCGCGTGGAAGAACCCGACGCTGCGGAAGTTGAATCTTCGCGACCTGCAGTGAGCCTGTAGAGCCGAGCCCATGCTCGGCTGCGTATTTCCGTGCGCCCACGCGCCGATAGCGGGCCATGCCCGGCGGGCTCTTTCCGCGACCGCGGTGGGGTGTCACGTTTCTTTTCGCGCGAAAAGAAACGTAACCAAAGAAACGCGCCGCCATCCGCGAGCCGGCGCTGCGCGCCGGTGCCCTGTGCTCCTCGGTGAATCAGGGGACGACGCGGAGAGCCAGCCGACCAGCAGCGGCTCTACAGGATAGAGCCGCCTCTTCGCCCCTGATTCCCCTGCGGTGCTCGGCTCGCTACAAGGCGGACTCAACAGCCGCGAGCGCACGCATGACCGCTCCTGATAGAGCCAAGCCATGCTTGGCTGCCTTTGCTTTTGCTTTTGCTCTTCCTTGCCCTCCGGCTTCGGCCTGAGCCGAGCGTGGGCTCGGCTCTACATCGGACCCACCCGCAGGCTCCACCCGATACCCGGAAGGCGCTCTACACAGCCAACTCGAACCCAACAAAAAACCCGGCCGAAGCCGGGTTTTCTGCATGACCAGACAACGATCAGGAATCAGTCGCCCTGCTGCTTCTGCAGATGCTCCCAACGCTCCTGGGCATCGATGGTGCGCTCGGCGGTCAGGCGCGCCTCCAGGCGCTCCAGGCCGATTTCTTCGCCGGTGTCGACGCAGTAACCGTAGTCGCCCGCTTCCAGGCGCTTCAGGGTGCTGTCGATCTTGCCGATCAGCTTGCGGTAGCGGTCGCGGGTACGCAGTTCCAGCGAGTTCTCGGTTTCGCGGGTCGCGCGCTCGGCTTCGTCGCCGATGTCACGCACTTCCTCGCGCAGGTTCTCGATGGTCTGCTTGGACTCTTCCACCAGGTCCGCGCGCCAGTTCTGCAGGCGCTGGCGGAAATACTCCTGCTGCAGCGGGCTCATGTATTCCTCTTCCGAGGACGGCTTGTAGCCAGCCGGCAGGATCGGGCGGCCGGTGGCCTCGTCGGTCTTGTATTCGACCACCTTGTACTTGCTGCGCGGGGCCGGTGCTGCCGAGCGGGCGGCGACGGCCACGGCAACCTTGCCGACAGGGCGCGACACGGTCTTCGGGGCGGAATCGGATTTCACGGCGGTTTTGGCAGGCGATTTCGAAACGGGCACGGGATTCTTGGATTGCGGGGCCTTCGAAGCGGCAGGAGCGGCGGCCGGGGCCGGCTTGGAGGCCGGTTGGGCTGCTGCCACTGCCACGGTCTTGGCCGGGACAGGCTTGGCCGGAGCCGGCTTGGCAGCAGGCTTCGGTGCGGACTTCACTACTGGGGCCGGGGCCGGCTTTACGGCCGGTGCGGCAACATTCTTGGCAACCTTCTTTGCAGCGGCAGGCGTGGCGACCGGCTTGGCCGCAGCGACCTTCTTTGCCGCCGGCTTGGCGACCGGCTTGGCTGCAGCCTTCTTCACCACCGCCTTCGGCGCCGGCTTGGCTGCTGCCTTCTTGACCACCGGCTTGGCGACGGTCTTCTTCACCGGCGCAGCCTTGCTGACGGCCTTTTTCACCGGCGCCTTCTTGCTGGCAGCGGCTGGCTTGGCCTTGGCGGGCGCAGCGGCTTTCTTCGCCACCGGCTTGGTTGCCTTGACCGGCGTTTTCTTTGCGGTGGCCTTCCTGGCCGCCGGTTGCGAGGACGCTGCCTTGGTCGCCGGCTTGCTCGCCGGCTTCTTGGCAACGGGCTTTGCCGCCAACTTCTTCACAACAGGCTTGGCGGTTTTCTTGGCGGCCGTTGCGGCCTTCTTTGCAGTTTTTTTAGCAGCCACGAAACGCTCTTCCTTGGATTCCCCGGGGCCCGGGAAAGCGGGCCTTTATAGCCTACCCGACCCGCAGCAGCAACCTCGGCACCCTGCTCCATTCAGTCCTGGAGCCAAGGCGCCCAATGGGCAGTCCGACGAACACGGACCGCCTTGCGCGGTACGGAACCTGGCCAGCACCCGACGGTGCTGGTACCGGTCGCAGGCCATCGGCGACATGCGACCAACGGCCCATCCTGCACAAATGCGGCCTTCATGCCAACTGGCATAAGATGACTGGGTGATCTCGCGCCTGCTCATCGCCCTGCTGCGCTCCTACAAGCGCTTCATCAGCCCCTTGCTGGGGCCCCGCTGCCGTTTCGTGCCGAGCTGTTCTGAATACGCGATGGACGCGATCTCGCGGCACGGCCCGCTGCGCGGCAGCTGGCTGGCTGCGCGCAGGCTGGGCCGCTGCCACCCGTTCCATCCCGGCGGCTTCGACCCCGTGCCCGAGTCCCCCAACGCCTCCTCTTGCCGTTGCACAGGAAAACATTGACATGTCCTCCACCCTCATCACCAATGCCCGCATGGTCAACGAAGGCCGCACCTTCGACGGCGACCTGCGCATCGAGAACGGCCGCATCGCGCAGATCGGCAACGGGCTGGCGCCGCGCGACGGCGAGCAGGTGGTGGACGCGGCCGGGCGCTGGCTGCTCCCGGGCATGATCGATGACCAGGTGCACTTCCGCGAACCGGGCCTGACCCACAAGGGCGACATCGCCAGCGAATCGGCGGCGGCCGTGGCCGGTGGCCTGACCAGCTTCATGGACATGCCCAACACCAACCCGCCGACGCTGGATTCGACCATCCTGGAAGCCAAGTACGAGCTCGCGCGCGGCCGCGCCTGGGCCAACTACGGCTTCTACCACGGCGCCAGCAATGACAACCTGGACGCCATCCGTGCGCTGGACCCGAAGAAGGCGCCGGGCGTGAAGGTGTTCATGGGTGCTTCGACCGGCAACATGCTGGTCGACAACCCCGAAACGCTGGACGCGATCTTCCGCGAATGCCCGACCCCGATCATCACGCACTGCGAAGACACGCCGATGATCGATGCCAACCTGAAGGCCTTCCAGGAAAAGTACGGCGATGCGCTGACCCCGGACATGCACCCGGACATCCGCTCGCGCGAAGCCTGCATCAAGTCGACCCGCCTGGCGATGTCGCTGGCGCGCAAACACGGCACCCGCCTGCACGTGCTGCACATCTCCACCGCCGATGAACTGGCGCTGTTCGAGAAGGGCCCGCTGATCCGCGCCGATGGCAGCCGCAAGCAGATCACCGCTGAAACCTGCGTGCACTTCCTGCACTTCGCGCGCCCGGACTATGCGACCAAGGGCAACCTGATCAAGTGCAACCCGGCCATCAAGGAAGTGTCCGACCGCGAGGCGATCACCGCTGCGCTGGCCGACGACGTGCTGGACGTGCTGGCTACCGACCACGCGCCGCACACCTGGGAAGAGAAGCAGAAGCCCTACGCGCAGGCCCCCTCCGGCCTGCCACTGGTGCAGTACGCGCTGGTGGCCGCGCTGGAGCGCGTGCACGAAGGCAAGCTGACCCGCGAGCAGGTGGTGCAGAAGTTCGCCCACGCCCCGGCGCAGCTGTTCGACGTGGAAGAACGTGGTTTCCTGCGCGAAGGCTACTTCGCCGATCTGGTCCTGGTCGAAGACGTGCCGTTCACGGTCAAGCGCGAGGACGTGCTGTCCAAGTGCGGCTGGTCGCCGTTTGAGGGCACCACCTTCCGTTCGCGCGTCGCCTCCACCTGGGTCAACGGCCAGCTGGTGTGGGACGGCAGCAACCTGGTGGGCGAACCCGCCGGCCAGCGCATGACCTACGACCGCTGATGCGCTCGGCACTTCTGATCGGGTCGCTGCTGGCCGCGCCCCTGTTTTCCGTACCCGCGGCGCAGGCGCAGGCGCAGGATGGCATTGGCAGCCTGATCGACAGCCGCGTGGTGTTCCCGACCAGTGCGTCGCAGGGCGCACTGGTGATCGGCAAGGTTCCCGCCGGCAGCCGCGTGCAGTACGCCGGTCGCCAGCTGCGGGTGAGCGGCTACGGCAGCGTGGTGTTCGGCATCGGCCGTGACGAGAAGGGCCCGCTGCGCGTGCAGGTGCAGCGCCCCGATGGTGGCAGCGAGACCGCGACCATTGCGGTGACGCCGCGCGACTGGCCCACAGAGCGGGTCAATGGCGTGCCGCCGAAGACGGTCAACCCGCCGCCGGCGATTGCCGAGCGGATCAAGCGCGAACAGGCGCAGGTGACCGCCGCACGCGCCCGCGATGACGACCGCACCGACTTCACCCAGACCTTCATCTGGCCGGTGCAGGGCCGCATCAGCGGCCGCTTCGGCAATGCCCGCGTGTACAACGGCCAGCCCGGTGCCGGTCATTCCGGCATGGACATCGCGGTGCCGACCGGCACGCCGGTGAAAGCACCGGCCGCCGGCATCGTCACCTTCGCCGGCCCGGACCTGTACCTGACCGGCGGCACGTTGCTGCTCGACCACGGCTTCGGGGTCAGCTCCAACTTCCTGCACCTCTCGCGCATCGACGTAAAGGTCGGCGACCGGGTTGAACAGGGCCAGGTGATCGCTGCGGTCGGCGCCACCGGCCGTGCCACCGGCCCGCACCTGCACTGGGGCATGAACTGGTTCGAGACCCGTATCGACCCGCTGCTGGTGCTGGAGCGCAAGTAACGGTAGTGCCGGCCGCTGGCCGGCAACCTCATCCTCTTCCGCGCCCTGCTGGATGCCGGCCAGCGGCCGGCACTACCAGGTACGTTGGATCAACCGCGCGCGGCCCACCACACGCGCAGCAGGGTGCGCACCGGGGTGGCCTCGATCGGCTTGCCTGCGGCCTGTGCCGCCACCCGCGCACGCGCCAGGCTGGACCACACACGGCGCGGGCGAGGGCCGGGCACGCGGGTGCCCCACCCCTTCAACAGATGCTGCGCCCAGCGCTGTGCGGCATTGCTGGCGTCCTCGTCCAGCAGGCTGCGCGGCACACCCGCCACGCCAGCGTCCTGCAGGCGCTGCGCCAAGGTCTGCAGCTGCACCGCACGACCGGCGCCGGTGCGCGGCTTGTCAGCGAACAAGGCCGCCTCCACCGCGGCTACGGCCTCGGCGTAGTTCGCCAGCGCGCGCCCGGCGCCGGCCGCATCCAGCGCGACCGTGCGCGCTTCAACCAGATCCGGAAGTGCTTCGGCCAACTGGGCCCACGGTGCACGCACCGGCTCCAGCAGCCTGCCCAGCGGATGGCGCGAGCGATGTCCCGCCCAGCTGCGCAGCTCCTCGCCCCACCACGCCAGCTTGGCGTCGGCCGGCAGCGGATCGCCGCTGGTGTTGAGCATGTCGTCGAACTCCTGCAGCAGCGCGAACCACGCCACTGCAAGCTCGCGTTGCGATTCGGCCACGAACGGGGCGGCCACCGACCATTCCGGCCAACGGCTGCGCCACTTGTCGAGGAAACTGTCCAGCGCGGTACTGCTCACTACACCATTCCTTACGGCTGGGCCGGGGCTGCCGGCCGGGTCGGCCAGAGACTGGCCAGTTGCAGAAGTTCAGCGCTCTCGACCAGCACGTCGGCCTGCCAGGCCAGCGGATCGTCGCTGTGCAGGCGGTAGCCCCACAGGGCTGCCACCGACGGCATGGCCGCGGCCCGCGCGGCGATGATGTCGCGCTCGTCGTCACCCACGTACACACAGTCTTCGGCGGCAACGCCAATGGCCTGCGCAGCGTGCAGCAGCGGCAGCGGGTGAGGTTTGCGCTCGGCCAGGCTGTCACCGCCGACCAGCACTGCACAGCGCTGCTGCCAGCCGTGCTGCGGCAGGATCAGCCGCGCCAGGTACTCGGGCTTGTTGGTGACGATGCCCCACACGGTGCCGGCGTCATCCAGCGCGGCAAGCATGCCGGCCACGCCATCGAACAGCACCGCGTGCTGGCCGATCAGCGCTTCGTAGCGCTGCAGGAATTCCGGAATCAGTGCATCTCGCGCAGCGGCATCCAGGTCCGGGAAAGCGGCCCCGACCATCGCGCGCGAGCCCTTGGAGACCACCGGGCGCAGCACCGCCGGATCGATCGGCGCACGACCACGCTCGGCCAGCATCGCGTTGCAGGTGGCGACGAAGTCCGGCGCGCTGTCCAGCAGGGTGCCGTCCAGGTCGAACAGCACCGCACGCGGGAAGCGGGCGGCGGTCATGCCGGCTTGACCGCGTAGGCCAGGTAGTTGATGTCGGTGCGGCTGCTCAGGCGGGCATGGTTGCGCCACGGCTCGTAGGCCATGCCGCTGACATCCACCAGCTGCAGGTCGGCCTCGCGCAGCCAGCGCGCCAGCTCGGCCGGCTTGATGAATTCCTGGTAGTGGTGCGTGCCCTTGGGCAGCAGGCGCGCCACGTACTCGGCGCCGACGATCGCCACCGCGAACGCGGCGGCGGTGCGGTTGATGGTCGACAGGAACAGGTGGCCGCCCGGCTTCAGCAGGCGCTTGCAGGCCTCGATGATCGCGCCCGGGTCCGGCACGTGCTCCAGCATTTCCATGCAGGTGACCACGTCGAAGCTGCCCGGCTGCTCGGCGGCCAGATCCTCGGCCGCCTGCACCCGGTAATCGACCTGGGCGCCGCTTTCCAGCGCATGCAGGCGCGCGACCTTGACCAGCTCCGGGGCCAGGTCGATGGCGGTGACGTCAGCACCGGCCTGGGCCAGCGCTTCGCTCAACAGGCCGCCACCGCAGCCGATGTCGAGCACGCGGGCGCCGCGCAGCGGCACGCGGTCAGCCACGTACTGCAGGCGCACCGGATTCAGCGCATGCAGCGGCTTCTGCGGGCCGTCAGCGTCCCACCAGCGGTTGGCCAGCGCAGCGAACTTGTCCAGCTCGGCCTGATCGAAATTTGAGGAAGCGTGGGGGGCAGTCATGGGGGATGTCCTTGCGGCGCCAGGGTTCAGGCGCGGATATGGCGGATGCGCTCGCGCCACTGGCGCGCGTTGGCGATGATGCCCGGCAGGTCCATGCCGACCAGCTCGCGCTGCACCAGCTTCGGCTTGCCGGCGATCCAGACATCGCTGACCTGCTGGCGGCCGGTGGCGTACACCAGCTGCGACAGCACGTTGTGCAGCGGCTGTGTTTCCAGCGCGGACAGATCAACGCAGACCAGGTCGGCCTGCTTGCCGACTTCGATCGAGCCGATGCGGTCGCCGAAGCCCAGCGCGCGTGCGCCACCCAGCGTGGACGCGCGCAGCGTGGTTGCCGCGTCCAGTGCAGTGGCGTCGTCGGCCACGGCCTTGGCCAGGATCGCCGCGGTGCGGTTCTCGCTGAACATGTCCAGGTCGTTGTTGCTGGCGCAGCCATCGGTACCGATCGCCAGGTTCACGCCTGCGCGCTGCAGGGAGCAGGCCGGGCAGAAACCGGAGGCCAGCTTCAGGTTGGATTCCGGGCAATGCACCACGCTGACGCCACGTTCGGCGCACAGGTGGATTTCCGCATCGGTCAGCTGGGTCATGTGCACCGCGATCAGGCGGTCGTTGACCAGGCCGAGCCGATCCAGCCGCGCCAGCGGGCGCTGGCCGTGCAGCCTGATCGAATCGTTGATTTCCTGCGCGGTCTCGTGGGTGTGCAGGTGCACCTGCATGTCGAGCTGGTCGGACAGCATCCGTACCCGCTCGAAGTTGGCATCATTGACCGTGTAAGGCGCATGCGGCGCGAACGCGGTGCCGATCAGCGGATCGGTGCGCCACTGGTCGTGCAGTTCACCGGCCTTGGCGAAGTACTCGTCGTCGGTCTTGGCCCAGGCGGTGGGGAAATCGATGATGACCGCGCCCACCAGCGCGCGGAAACCGTGTTTCTTGTAGACCGCGGCCTGCACGTCGCCGAAGAAGTAGTTCTCGTTGGCGCAGGTGGTGCCGCCGCGCAGCATCTCGGCGATGGCCAGGGTGGTACCGTCGGCAACGAATTCGGGGCCGATCACCGCCGCTTCCACCGGCCAGATGTGCTGCTGCAGCCAGGTCATCAGCGGCAGGTCGTCGGCAACGCCGCGCAGCAGGGTCATCGGGTTGTGCGTGTGCGCGTTGACCAGGCCCGGCATCAGCGCAGCCTCGGGTCGGCTCACCACCTGGGTGGCGCGGAAGCGTGCGCGCGCCTCGGCACGCGGCAGGATGGCCACGATCTCGCTGCCACGCACGGCAACGGCATGGTCTTCCAGCACCACCGCATGCGGCTCGATCGGAACGACGTAACCGGCTTCTATGAGCAGGTCGCAGGCTTCGGGGAGGTGCGGGCTATCGCTCATACGGGCTCACTGGCTGTGGGGGCGGCGAGATACTTCTGGGGACACGCCCCTGAGTCAGGGGCTGCCGCGAAGCGGCGGGGTCTGGAGACCCGTGAAGCGGGGCCCATGATCTGCCGAAGCAGATCATGGGAGCGCCAGCGCGAATGTGCTGGCGCGTACCCGGCCAGCGGCCGGCACTACCGCAAGGTCGGCCTATGGCCGGAACCTTACTTGACGCGTGCGGAGTATTCGCCCGAACGGGTGTCGACGCGGATCACTTCGTCCTGGTTGACGAACAGCGGCACGCGGACCACGGCGCCGGTTTCCAGGGTGGCCGGCTTGCCGCCGCCGCCCGAGGTGTCGCCACGGACGCCCGGATCGGTTTCGGTGATCTTCAGTTCGACGAAATTCGGCGGCTGCACGAAGATCGGCTCACCGTTCCACAGGGTGACCACGCAGGACTCTTCGCCCTTCAGCCACTTTTCGGCGCCGCCCATGCCGGCCTTGGTGGCCTGGACCTGCTCGAAGGATTCCGGGTCCATGAAGTGCCAGTACTCACCGTCGCTGTACATGAAGTTCATGTCGGTATCGACGACGTCGGCTGCATCCAGCGAGTCGGTCGACTTCATGGTCACTTCCTGGGTACGGCCGTCCTTGATCAGGCGGTACTTCACGCGGGTGAAGGCCTGGCCCTTGCCCGGCTTGACGTATTCGGTGTCGATGATGACGGCCGGTTGGTTGTTGACCAGGATCTTCATCCCGTTCTTGACGTCGTTCATGCCGTAGCTGGCCATGCGTAAACTCCTGAGTGGCAAAAACGCCGCGGGTGCGGCGAGCCGTTAGAATGGAAAGCCCACCGGGTGCCGGTGGGCGACTGTTTTTCTGCCCCCATGATAACCGCAGGCCCCCTCTCCATGCAGCTTTCCGCCTTCCCCCGGCCCCAGTCGCCAGGCGCGCCCGCGCGCTGGCAGCAGCTCTGGCGCCAGGCGCTGCGCGACCCGCACGCCCTGCTGGCCCGGCTGCAGCTGGACCCGGCCGCGCTGGGTGTCTCGGAGGCGGCCATTGCCCAGTTCGCGCTGCGCGTGCCGGAGGGCTTCGTGGCGCGCATGCGCGTGGGCGACGCGGCCGACCCGCTGCTGCGCCAGGTGCTGCCCGTCGACGAGGAAATGCGCCCGGCACCCGGGTTCAGTTTCGATGCGGTGGGTGATGGTGCCGCCAGGAAGGCCATCGGCGTCATCCAGAAGTACCGTGGACGCGCCCTGCTGGTCGCCACCGGCAGTTGCGCGATCAACTGCCGCTACTGCTTCCGCCGCCACTTCGACTATGCCGCGGAAAACGCCGCCAAGGGCGGCTGGCAGGAGGCCGTAGCGGCCATCGCGGCCGACCCGGACATCGACGAGGTCATCCTGTCCGGCGGCGACCCGCTGTCACTGGCCACGCACAAGCTGGCCGAGCTGACCGATGCGCTGCGCGCGATCCCGCACATCCGCCGCCTGCGCATCCACACCCGGCTGCCGATCGTGCTGCCGGAGCGCGTGGACGAGGAGCTGCTGGCCTGGCTGGGCAGCCTGCCGTGGCCGCTGGCGATCGTGGTCCACGCCAACCATGCCAATGAGTTCGACGCCAGCGTGGACGCTGCGATGAGCCGCCTGCGCGGCGTCGGCGCCCAGTTGCTGAACCAGGCCGTCCTGCTGCGCGGGGTCAACGACAGCGTGCAGGCCCTGCAGGACCTGAGCGAGCGCAGCTTCGCCGCCGGCGTGCTGCCCTATTACCTGCACCAGCTGGACCGGGTCGAGGGCGTGGCCCACTTCGAAGTGGACGACAGCCAGGCCAAGGCGCTGATTGCCGGCCTGACCGCACGCCTGTCCGGCTACCTGATCCCCAAGCTGGTGCGCGAACTGCCCGGCGACCCGAGCAAGCGCCCGCTGTAATTCCGCAGGGGGTCAGATCCCTTTTTCCTGCGGAAAAGGGATCTGACCCCGACACAACAACCGTCGGTCAGAGACCCGATTCGATCATCCGCACCACTTCGGTGGCGGTCACCGGGTGGCTCAGCCAGTAGCCCTGGCCAAGATCGCAGCCGCGCTGCACCAGCAGTTCGAACTGCGCCTGCTGCTCGATGCCCTCGGCCACCACCGTGATGCCCAGTGCGTGGGCCATGGCGATGATGGCCGTGGTCAGTGCCAGATCGTCGGGATCGCGCTGCATGTCGGCCACGAAACTCTTGTCGATCTTCACGCCGTCCACCGGCACCTGGCGCAGGTGACTGAGACCGGAGAAGCCCGTTCCGAAATCATCCAGCCAGACCTTCACGCCGGTGCGGTGCAGCTTGTCCAGCAGCTGCGCGGCAACCATCTCGTCGCCGATCACTGCGGTTTCGGTCAGCTCCAGGTGCAGGCGCGAGGCCGGTAGCCCGGACTCATGCAGGCACTGTGCAACCAGCGCCGGCAGCTCGCCGCCGCGCAGCTGCCGCGGTGATACGTTCACCGACACGAACAGATCGTCGCCGCCCGCACCCCGTGGCCACTGCGAGGCTTCCATGCAGGCCGCACGCAGCACCTTCGGGCCGATGATCTCGATCAGTCCACTCTGCTCGGCCACTTCGATGAACACCGACGGCGGAATCGTGCCCAGGGTCGGATGCTGCCAGCGCAGCAGCACTTCGACGCCCACCATGCGCCGGTCGCGCATGCGGAAGATCGGCTGGTAGGCCAGGCGCAGCTCGCCGCGCTCCCAGGCCCCGCGCAGCTCCTGCTCCATGTGCACGCGGCGCTCGACCGCATGGTCCATCGCCCGGCTGTAATGGCGGTAGCAGTTCTTGCCGGCCATCTTCGCCTGGTACATGGCGATGTCGCCGTTCTTCAGCAGCGTGGTCGCATCGGCGGCATCGTCCGGGAACAGGGTCACGCCGATCGAGGTCCCCAGGAACAGCTCCCTGCCCTGTACCACCAGCGGCTTGCCCAGTTCGCGCACCAGCACCTCGGCCAGCAGCCGGGCGTTCGCGGCCACGTCGCCATCGCCGACCAGGATCACGAACTCGTCGCCGCCGAAGCGGGCCAGCAGCGCCTCATCGCCTCCCGCTTCGGCGACCGCGCGCCCGATGCGCTGTGCGAACTGCAACAGCGCTTCGTCACCGGCCTCGTGGCCGAGGGTATCGTTGACGCGCTTGAAGTCGTCGATATCGGCGAACAGCAGGCCCAGCCGATGATTGGATGCGCGCGCCGCCATCAGGCGATGGTCCAGTGCTTCCCGGAACGCCAGCCGGTTGGTCAACCCGGTCAGCGCATCGGTATAGGCCATGCGCCGCACCTCGCGGTCATGGCGGGCGATGGAATCGCGCATCCGGGCAAAGCCGCGCACCAGCTCGCCGACCTCGTCATTGCGGGTGTTCTCGGCCAGCGGCGCCTGGTAGTCGCCAGCCTCGATGCGGCGTGCCGCAGCGGCCAGGTCCCGGATCGGCGCCACCAGGGTGCGCTGCACGTACAGGATCACCGCCACGCCGATCACCACCAGCAGGCCCAGCATCAGCAGCAGCCAGCCCAGGTGGCGGCTGCCGACCTGCTGCAGGCGCTCGCCGAGCGTGGCATTGGCTGCCTGTTCGCGCTGCTGCACCTCGTCCAGCGCCATGCCGACGCGGACGCCGCCGATGCGCTGGTTGCCGACCATGATCGGCATGGTGTTGTCGAGCACCTTGGGCGATTCCTGCACCACCAGCGCCTGCGCCACCGCGGCCTTGGGAGCGAGCGGGTCGGCCATCGGCTGGCCGAAGCCGGACACCTCGATCGAGCCGTCATGCACCAGCCGGCCACGGTCGTCGAACACCAGCACATAGCGCACGACCGGCTGCCGTGCGGTGCTGCGCACCAGCGCACCGACCTGGTCCAGGTCGCGGTAGTACAACGGGTTGGCCAGCGCGTCGGACAGCTCGCGCGCCATCGCTTCGCCGCGGCTGCGCACGCTGCGGTCGAACAGTTCATGGATGACGCCACCACTGAGGTTGCGCACCTCGCCCTGCATCGCCGCCTGCCGCCCCAGCAACACTGCCAGGATCGCCACCACCACGACCATCGCCCCGCCCATCGCGAGCAGGAACCGGGCCTGCATTCCCGAGCCGAGCCACTTCATTCCACTTCCATCCGCACGCGCGTCAATCCTTGTTTCAATTCATCCAGCCGCTGTTGCGCATGCGCATCGACGCGGTGGAAACCGGAAGTACCGAAAAACCGATGCAACGCCCCCTGCGCCTGCGGGTCACTGGCCGCCTGCAGCAGGACGTCCTGCAGCCGGTCACGCACCCGCGGGTCGAGGTCGGCGCGCACCATCTCCACCGCCCGCGGGTAGGGCCTGGTGCGCAGCAGCTCGCGGAAGTCGCGCCGGAATGCCGCCGGCATCCGTCGCTCGTCGTTCCAGTCCACGCTGCTCACCGCCCCCACGTCAACCACGCCCTTGTGCACGAACGTAGCGATGTTCAACTCGCTGCGCGCGAACACATACCCCACACTGTCCCGGCCCGGCATGTCCCATACGCCGGCCAGGATCTGCGGCGCCAGCCCCTCCTGCAGCAGCGTCATCACCGGCACCAGGTAGGCACTGGTGGACGCCGTGTTCTGCAACGCCAGGCGATGCCCACGCATATCCTGGATGCGCTGGACCGGACTGTCGCGGCGCACGAAGAACACGGTCTGGTACTCACGCACACCATTGCGCTCGGTCAGCAACAACGGCCGCGCGCCACTGCGCTGGCCGAGTGCCACCGCCGTACCCGACGTTTCCGTGACCCAGTCGACCCGCCCCCGCCGCAGATAGCTGGCCATCTGCTGCGGGTCGCGCGCCATCAGGATCCGCCCCTCCTTGATGCCGACGTCATGCATGCGTGCCACCACATAGTCCAGCAACGGCTGCAGCTGCTCGTAATGGGCCTTGGGATCATCGCTGATCCGGCCCAGCACCAGCACCGGGTCCGGTGCTGCATGCACCGTCCCGGCCAGCAGGATCATGACCAGGCTCAGCAGTCCCCTCTGCACTGCCCTTCGCAGACCCGACACAGGCTTCATCCCCCCTGGGTATCCGGACAGACTACCCGAAAAAATGAGAACGTCGTCAGCTGTCCTTGTTGCCCGCTTGTGCCAGTCGCGCCATGCGCTGGGTGTCGGCCAGGATGCCGCGCAACAGGCGCACTTCCTGCTCGCTCGGCTCGCTGCGCAGGAACAGGCGGCGCAGCTTGCGCATCGCTGATTCCGGTGCGCGGCCCTTGTGGAAATCGATCTCGTCCAAGGTGTCGCCGAGCTGGGCGAAGAAGCTCTCCATCTGCTCATGGCTGGCGGCCTGTTCGCGGAAACCCGGCTCGGCGTCGGCGGCCGGCTGCGCGCCCAGCAGCTGCATGCGCGTTTCATAGGCCAGCACCTGCACCGCGGCTGCCAGGTTGAGCGAGCTGAACGCCGGGTCGGATGGAATATGCACCGCCGCATGGCAGAGCTGCAGTTCCTCGTTGGTCAGCCCGGTGCGCTCGCGACCGAACACCAGCGCCACCTCGGCGCCCTCGCCCGCCTTGGCCACCGCACGGGCGGCGGCATCGGCCGGCAGGTACTCCTCCAGCTGGACGCGGCGGGCACGGGCGGTGCAGCCCAGCACCAGTCGGCAATCGGCCACGGCCTCGGCCAGGGTGGCCACCACCGGGGCGTCCCCCAGCACGTCTTCGGCACCGGCCGAGCGGCGGAAAGCCTCCTCGTCCAGCGGTTTTTCGGGGGCGACCAGCACCAGGCGGGCCAGGCCCATGGTCTTCAGGGCACGGGCGGCAGCGCCCATGTTGCCGGGGTGCTGGGTACCGACCAGGACGAATCGGAGGCGGGTGGCGGCGGGAAACTGGGACATGAACAGGGAAAAGGTCGAGCTGGACGATGACCAATGGTAAACTGTGCGGCCGGCCACTGCGCCGGACCCGCTCTTTTCCCCCGCCAGTCCATCTCTTCTGCCTTTCCGGGAGCCCACGCCATGCAGAAACCCGCCGTCACCGTCATGGTCAAGGCCGCCCGCCTCGCCGGCAACGTCCTGTTGCGCAACATCAACAAGCTCGAGGCACTGAACGTGGTGCAGAAGGGCCGGATGGACTACGCCAGCGAAGTGGATGCGGACGCGGAAAAGGTCATCGTCAAGGAACTCAAGCGCGCTTACCCGGACTACGGCATCTTCGGCGAAGAAGGTGGCGTACAGGGCGAGCGCCGCCAGATGTGGGTCATCGACCCGCTGGACGGCACCAGCAATTACCTGCGCGGCGTGCCGCACTACTGCGTGTCGATCGCCCTGGTCGAGAATGGCGAACCGACCGATGCGGTCATCTTCGACCCGCTGCGCAATGAACTGTTCACCGCAAGCCGTGGCGCTGGCGCCGTGCTGAACGACCGCCGCATCCGCGTGGCCGATCGCAAGGACCTGGAAGGCACGATGATCCACACCGGCTTCGCACCGCGCGAGCGCAGCCGTGCCAGCGCCCAGCTGAAGGCGGTTGACGCCCTGCTGGTGCACGGCGAGGACATCCGCCGCACCGGCTCGGCCGCACTGGACCTGGCCTACGTGGCCTGCGGCCGCGCCGACGCCTACTTCGAAGCCGGCGTGAAGGCGTGGGACATCGCCGCCGGCCTGCTGCTGGTCCGCGAGGCGGGTGGCAAGGTCTGCGACTTCAAGGGCGCGACCCTGGGCCGCATGGACAACCGTGGCCCGGAGACCCACCAGATCGTGGCCGGCAACCTGAAGGTGGCCGAGTCGCTGCAGAAGGTGCTGGTCAACACCGGCTATGCGGCGGAGTTCGACGCGAAGTTCTGAGGTTTCGCGTAATGCGGTTCATGGAGACGGCACCTGCGAGGGTGCCGTTTTCGTTTGCGCGCACGGAGAGTCGTTTCCGCGACCGCGGAGGGGTGTCACTTTCTTTGCGCGCAAAGAAAGTAACCAAAGAAACGCTCCGCCGGCCGCGAGCCGTCGCTACGCGACGGTTCCCTGCGCTTCTCGGAGAATCAGGGGACGGCGCCGAACTCGCTGCGCTCAGACACCGGCGCCTCTTCGCCCCTGATTCCCCTGCGATGCTCGGCTCGCTCAAGGCGGACTGGAAGGTCAAGATCAAGAACAACAGCATCCACGCGTCGCGAAGATGTACTGGGTGCAGCTGTGGCATTTGACCTTGGGTCCGCCTTGAGCGAGCCGCGCACCGCAGGTCCGGCGAGGGCGAAGAGGTGCGGGTGTCTGAGCGCAGCGAGTTCCCGCACCGTCCCTCGACGGGCCGAGGAGCGCAGGGTACCGGCGTGCGCAGCACGTCGGCTCGCGCCCCGGCGGCGTGTTTCTTTGGTTACTTTCTTTGCACGAGCAAAGAAAGTGACACCTCCCCGCAGGCGCGGAAACGATCCGCCGGGCACGATCCGGCATCAGCAATGCATCGCGCAAACAAAAACGCCCGGCGCGGGGCCAGGCGTTCCTGCACTACCGTGGAGCGGTGGCTTACGCCGCCGTCGACGCCCGCAGCGCGGCGATGCGCTCTTCCAGCGGCGGATGGCTCATGAACAGCTTCTTGGCCGTCGAACCGGAAATGCCGAAGGCGGCAATCTGGGTCGGCAGCGTGCTCTGGCCGTGGTTGAGCTGCAGGCGCTCCAGCGCGGCGATCATCTTCTGGCGGCCCGCCAGCGAGGCACCACCCGCATCGGCACGGAACTCGCGATGGCGCGAGAACCACATCGAGATCATCGTGGCGAACAGGCCGAACACCATCTCCAGCACGAACACGATGATGTAGTAGGCGAAGCCGCGGCCGCCGCCTTCGCGGTTGCCCGACAGCGCGCTGTCGATGATGCCGCCGACCACGCGGGCCAGCACGATCACGAAGGTGTTCAACACGCCCTGCAACAGTGCCATGGTGATCATGTCACCGTTGGCGACGTGGGCGATCTCGTGGCCCAGCACCGCTTCGGCCTCGTCTTCACTCATGTTGTGCAGCAGGCCGGTGGACACCGCCACCAGCGCGTTGTTGCGGTTGGCACCGGTGGCGAAGGCATTGATCTCCGGGCCGTCATAGACCGCCACCTCGGGCATGCCGATGCCGGCCGCCTTGGCCTGCCGCTCGACGGTGGCCAGCAGCCAGCGCTCAGTCTGGTTGCGCGGCTCGGTGATCACCACCGCACCGGTGGAGCGCTTGGCCATCCACTTGGACAGCAGCAGCGAGATGAAGGAGCCACCGAAGCCGAAGATCGCGGCCATGACCAGCAGGCCACTCATCTGGCTCGGATTGACCCCCAGCAACGACATCACGATGCTGGCGAGGATCAGGACCGCGAAGTTGGTCGCCAGGAACAGGGCAATGCGGGTAAACATGGGAAAATCCGGCTCGGAAGGGGTCGATACCAGTCAATTTGCGGTGTGGTCAGCTTGAATTCAAGCGCCAACCTGACCGACGATTCAGCCAGCATGACCTCCCCCATTTCCTGCGGCCGCTTCGCGCCCTCGCCGACCGGCCTGCTCCACCCCGGATCCCTGCTTGCCGCCTTCGGCAGCTGGCTGCTCGCCCGCCATCACGGCGGCCTGTGGCGGCTGCGCATTGAAGACGTCGATCCGCCGCGCACGGTGCCTGGCGCCGCGGAGGCACAACTGCAGGCGCTGGCCGCCTTCGGCCTCACCCATGACGGCCCGGTCCTGTGGCAGAGCGCGCGCGGGGAGGCCTACCAGGCCGCGCTCGACGTGCTGCTGGCCAGCGATCTGGCCTTTGTCTGCCACTGCAGCCGCAGCGAACTGGCCGCCAGCGGCGGCATCCACCACCGCTGCGTTGCGCGACAGCCACGACCGGACCCTGCCGTCCGCTTCCGCGTGCCACGCGGCAGCGTCGTGCACTTCGATGATGGCCTGCGCGGCCCGCAGCGACAGGACGTGCATGCCGAGGTTGGCGACTTCGTGCTGCGCCGTGCAGATGGCTGCTGGGCCTACCAGTTGGCCGTGGTGGTCGATGACGCCGAACAGGACGTGACCGAAGTGGTGCGCGGCGCCGACCTGCTCGATTCCACCGCGCGGCAGATCCTGCTGCAGCAGGCGCTGGGCCTGGCCGTGCCACGCTACTGGCACCTGCCGCTGCTGCTCGATGCACCGGGGCACAAACTGTCCAAGTCGCTGGCGTCGCTGCCGGTGGACAGCACGCGGCCGGTGCCGGTATTGCGCGCGCTCTGGCAGCTGCTGGGCCAGGCGCCTGCCGCACTGGACGGCGCCGATGACCGGGATGCGCTGCTGGAGGCTGCGCAACGGGCGTTCGACCCGGCGCGGCTGCCGCGGACCGACATCCTGTTGCCGGCCGGCGCACTTTCCGCGCCGATGTTGCAGAATCCCCCTTCCCCCACCTGATACCCGGACAGCACTCCATGACATCTCGCGTCGCACTGGTCACCGGCGGAACCGGCGGCATCGGTACCGCCATCTGCCAACGCCTGGCCGACCAGGGCCACCGGGTCGCCACCAACTACCGCGACGAGGCCAAGGCCCGCGCTTGGCAGCAGGCGATGACCGAGCGCGGCTACCACGTGGCGATCTTCCCGGGCGATGTCTCCGATCCGGACAGCGCCGAAGCACTCGTGCGCGCCGTCGAGGCCGAGCTGGGCCCGGTCGAGATCCTGGTCAACAACGCCGGCATCACCCGTGACACCACCTTCCACCGCATGCGCGCGGACCAGTGGCACGATGTGATCAACACCAATCTCAACTCGGTGTTCAACGTCACCCGGCCGGTCATCGAGGGCATGCGCCGCCGCGGCTGGGGCCGGGTCATCCAGATCAGCTCGATCAACGGCCTGAAGGGCCAGTACGGCCAGGCCAACTACGCTGCGGCCAAGGCCGGCATGCACGGCTTCACCATCTCGCTGGCCCGCGAGAACGCCGGCTTCGGCATCACTGTCAACACCATTTCGCCCGGCTACGTCGCCACCGACATGGTGATGGCGGTTCCGGAGGACGTGCGCGCCAAGATCATCGCCGACATCCCGACCGGACGCCTCGGCAAGCCGGAAGAAATCGCCTATGGCGTGTCCTTCCTGGTGGCCGAGGAAGCCTCGTGGATCACCGGCAGCAACCTGGACATCAACGGCGGCCACCACATGGGCTGGTGAGCCGCGCAGGGGGGCGCCGCGGCATGCACCGGCGGCCCCTGCCGATGGTCATGCTGCGCAGCACGCAAACCCTTGTTGCGCAACATGATCGCCCCTGAAAGCCAAGCCTGGCGGGGGCTGGAGCGGTTGCAACCGCTGCTGCACTGCGCCATGCTGCGCGTCTACTGTGACGAGTACCGCTTCATGGCTGCGACCCGCATCATCAAGAAGTATCCGAACCGCCGTCTCTACGACACCGAGATCTCCAGCTACATCACCATCGAGGACGTGCGCCAGCTGATCCTGGACGGTGAAGACTTCGAAGTCCGCGACGCCAAGAGCGGCGACGACCTCACTCGATCGGTCCTGCTGCAGATCATCGCCGACCAGGAACAGGACGGCGAACCGATGCTGTCCACCCAGCTGCTGAGCCAGCTGATCCGCTTCTACGGCGATTCCCTGCAGGGCTTCATGGGCAACTATCTGGAGCGCAGCATGCAGGTCTTCCTCGACCAGCAGCAGCAGTTCCGCCAGCAGATGGGCAACCTGCTGGGCCAGACCCCGTGGGCGATGATGAATCAGCTGACCGAGCGCAACCTGGAGTTGTGGCAGGAATTCCAGCGCAGCATGGGCAGCGGTTTCGGTGGCCCGCGCCCCGGCGGTACCGGAACGGGAACCGGCACCGGCAACAAGCCCGGCGAACCGGGCACCGGCACCGGCGGCAAGACCCGCCGCTGAACGGCAGCTACGGCTGATACGAAAACGGCGCGCCCCTGGCGCGCCGTTCTGTTTGGCATCGCGCCAACGATGCGTCAGCGTTTCGCCTTGCACCCCGTGCACACGCGCTCGATCTTGTAGCCCTTGGCCTTCAGCTTCTCGACCACGCCATCACTGCCCAGCAGGTGCAGCGTGCCGACCACCACCAGCGTACCGCCCTGCCCGGCCTGCAGGTACGGCTGCAGCTTCGGCACCCAGGCATCGTTGCGCCCGGTGTTGATGCGCTGGTACAGCTGCGGATACTGCTGGCGCATCTCCGCCGCCATCTTGGTCCACAGCAGGCGCTCGTCGCCGCGACGCCATGCATCATGCAGCAGCCGCGCCTGCTCATCGGCCTTGCCGGCCTGGTCCAGCGCTTCGGCCAGCATCTGCCGCTGCTCCTGCACCGTCATCCCGTCAAGCATGCCGATCTGGGTATCGATGTCCTCCAGGCCCGCCGTCTTGCGGCCGGTCTTCTGCGCACGCTCCATGAAGTGGCGGTCCAAGCCCAGCGCCGGGTCCAGGCCCAGTTTCTGCATCTGCCCGACCGAAATGCTCAGGCCGACAAACCAGGCCTTCATGCCCTGCATCTGCGCCAGCGGCAGCTGGTTCTGGGCAGCAAAGGCCTGCAGCTTCTGCCAGGTCGGCGCATCCAGATCACGCTTCAGCTCGCTGCCATCGGTGCGGGTCGCGGCCTGCACCATGCGGCTGGCCAGCTGCGGCGACTGCATGTCTTCCGGCGACAGCTCGAACACCACCCGCTGCGAGGCCTCGAACGCCTGCTCGACATCGGGCGACAGCGGGTAGTCCTGCGGCTTCAGCAGGTGGAACGACCCCAGCAGGTAGACGCGTGCATCGCCCGGGCCGGTGACTTTCCACAACAGCGGTACGGGCGGCTTGGCCGCCGCGGCGGTCGCGGCCGCAGCCGTGGTGCCCGGCGCATCGCGGGCAGTGGCCAGGGGTGCCATCGCGCACGCCGCCATCAGCAGCGCGGCACGGAACAGGTGTTTGATCGGCATGGTCAGCCTTCTCCTTCAGGCAGGTGGTACGCCTTCTCGCCCGCTTCCACGCGCAGGTCCAGCCGGTTTTCCGGTGGCGCCAGCGGACAGGTGGCGTAGGCGGTGAACGCGCACGGCGGGTTGTAGGCATGGTTGAAATCGATGCGCACGGTGCCGTCTGCGGCGGGCGCATCGGTATCCAGGTAGCGACCGGCCGGATAGCTGCCGCGGCCGCTGGTGCGGTCGGCGAAGATCAGGAACAGCGGCTGCCCGGGCGCACCGATCGCTTCCAGCCGCCAGCTGCGGCCATCGCGTTCGAACTCGACCGCGCCGGCATTGGGCATCTCGGTGGTCAGGCCGGTGATGTCGACGATCGGCAGGGTCTTGCCCGGCGGGTGCGCGATGAAGCGCGCCTGCACCTGCCAGTCCACGCCGCCCGGCCAGTACTGCAGGCCGGCAAAGTCACGCCGCGCAGGCGCATCGGCATGCTTGACCCGCAGCGCGTCCCGCGGCCCCCGGCGGATGATGCTGAGCTGGCCCTTGCCGCCATCGAAGGCCAGCAGCGTCGGTTGCGCGTCCTTGTCGGTATCAACGCGGATGCGGCCGCGCACCGGCAGGCCATCATGACTGACATCGACACCGGCTTCAGGCGTGAACCACCACTGCGTCCCTTCGCGACGCAGCAGGCCCAGCTTGTCCGGGCCAACCGTCAGGCGGATGCCGTTGGTAGCGCCGCTGCCAACGAAATGCGATTTGTTCTGCAGCCAGTGCAGGCCCACCAGCGCCGTCCAGCCATCGGGCCGGGTCAGGTCCTGGTAGCGCGCTACACGCCATTGCTGCTGCGCGGCCGCGTAGGCCGGATCTTCAGCGGCCGTCGGCACCGGCGGTGTTGCCGGGCTGCAGGCGGCCAACACCACGGCGGCCAGCAGGCCCGCCATTCCCCGATAACGCATCGATGCTCCCCTCAACGTCCGCGCAGGAACCAGCGGTCGATCTCCGCCAGCGAAAAACGGGCCCAGGTCGGTCGGCCGTGGTTGCACTGGCCGGACCGTTCGGTGATTTCCATGTCGCGCAGCAGCGCGTTCATTTCCGGCAGGGTCAAGCGCCGGTTGGCACGCACCGCGCCGTGGCAGGCCATGGTCGACAGCAGTTCGTCGCGTGCACTGGCCACGCGGCGGCTCTGGCCATGCTCGCGCAGGTCGGTCAGCACGTCGCGCAGCAGCCCTTCCGGTTCGGCATGCGCCAACAATGCCGGAATACTCCGCACGTGCAGCGAACCGGGGCCGGCACGGGTCACCTCGAAGCCGAGCACCGCCAAGGTTTCAGCTTCGCTCTCGGCGGTGTCGGCCTCGCGCTCGCCCACTGCCAGCGTGATCGGCACCAGCAACGGCTGCGACTGCAGGCCGATGCCATCGTGCGCGTTCTTCAGGCGCTCGTAGCCGATGCGTTCGTGGGCCGCATGCATGTCGACCACGATCAGGCCTTCGGCGTTCTCGGCCAGGATGTAGATGCCATGCAGCTGCGCGATCGCATAGCCCAGCGGCGGCACGCCTGCGTCGGCACTGGTGACCGGCAGTCCGTTCTCGGTCGGCATCGGCGGCAGCGCAGCACCGCGCTCGGCGCCGGCCGGTGCGGCATACAGCGCGGCATAGGCAGCCGGTGCATCGGCCACCTGCAGGCCCAGCGGCTGCTGCGGGCGCCATCCGGAGAATCCGCCACCACCACCTCCCGAGCCGGCACCCGGCGCGGGCCCACGCACCAGCCCGAATCCCGACGCGCCTGCGCTCGATGCCATCGGCATGGCCGTGGCATCCACCGGCTGCGCAGCACCGGCACCGATCTCCTGCGCCGACATGCCGGCGCGGGTATCGGCCAGCGCATCCTTCAGCGTGCGGTAGACGAAATCATGGACCAGCCGCGAATCACGGAAGCGCACTTCGTGCTTGGCAGGGTGCACGTTGACGTCGACGCGGGTCGGATCCAGTTCCAGGAACAGCACATAGGCCGGCTGGCGGCCGTGGTACAGCACATCGCCGTAGGCCATCTTCACTGCGTGGGCGACGCTGCGGTCACGCACCGAGCGACCGTTGACGTACAGGTACTGCTGGTCGGCGCTCGCGCGCGAATAATGCGGCTGCGCGATCCAGCCATGCAGGCGCAGTCCGGCACCGCTGTGGTCCACGCGCACGGCCTGGTTGGCGAAATCCTCGCCCAGCGTTTCGGCAAGGCGTGTATCGGAATACAGATCGCCCGGCTTGTAACGACGCGAGGCCTTGCCGTTGTGCGACACGCGCAGCTCGACATCCGGCCGTGCCAGCGCCAGCGAACGCAGCCACTCTTCGATATGGCCCAGTTCGGTGCGCTCGGCGCGCAGGAACTTGCGCCGCGCCGGCACGTTGTAGAACAGCTCGCGCACTTCCACCGTGGTGCCCGGCGCGTGCGCGCGCGGGGTCACCTCGCCGATCTTGCCGCCTTCGATCTGCAACGCCGAACCGTGCTCGTCATGCGCGCGGCGCGAGGCCAGGGTGAAGCGGCTGACCGAGGCGATCGAAGGCAGCGCTTCACCGCGGAACCCCAGCGTTGCCACCGATTCCAGATCGTCCAGGTCGGCGATCTTGCTGGTGGCGTGGCGCGATACCGCCAGCGGCAGCTGCTCCGGTGCGATGCCGCTGCCATTGTCACGGATGCGGATCAGGCGCACACCGCCCTCTTCCAGATCGATGTCGACACGGTTGGCGCCGGCATCGATCGCGTTCTCGACCAGTTCCTTGACCACCGACGCGGGCCGTTCGACCACTTCGCCAGCGGCGATCTGGTTGATGAGGATCTCCGGCAACGGCCGGATCGGGCGCGGACCGGGCGCGCTCATGGGAGGTGATGGGCAGCAGACTTCATGGGTCGATGATAGCGGAGCTGCCGAGGATAGAGTCGAGCCATGCTCGACTGCGGGCTACCGACAAGGCCCAGTCGAGCGCGGCTCGACTCTACGGAAAGCAGTAACCCGCCTTCGGCGGCTTACTTGCTGCCGCCGGCCATGGTGCCGGCCGCGTCGATCTCGGCCTGGGCGCGGGCCGCATACAACGTCCCCGGCGGCGGCTGGCGGCTGAAGAAGGTGTGCACGCCATCCAGCACGGCGCCAGCGATCTTGCGCTGGTACGCCGGGTCCATCAGGCGGCGCTCTTCATCCGGATTGGAGATGAACGCGGTTTCCACCAGCATCGCCGGCATGTCCGAGGTGCGCAGCACCGCGAAGTTGGCGCGCTCGATGTTCGGCTTGTGGTTGTTGCCGATCCGCTTCAGGCCGCCCAGCACGTGGCCGGCCGCGTCTTCGGACGCCTTCATGTAGCCGCTCTGCGCCAGGTCCAGCAGCACGTTGGCCAGGGTGCCTTCGGTCTGCTGCAGGCGCACGCCACCGACCAGGTCGGCCGCGTTTTCCTTGTCCGCCAGCCAGCGGGCGCGCTGCGAAGAGGCGCCCTTGGTCGACAGCACGTAGACCGATGAGCCCGTGGCCGAGCGGTTTTCGGCCGCGTCGGCATGGATCGAGATGAAGATGTCCGCCTTGTTCGCGCGCGCCTTCTGCGCACGCATCGGCAGCGGAATGAACACGTCGCTGTCGCGCGTCAGGTAGGCCTTCAGGCCTGGCGTGGCGTTGACCTGGCGGGCCAGCTCGCGCGCCACTGCCAGAGTGACATCCTTCTCGCGCTTGCCGGTCGGGCCGATCGCACCCGGGTCCTGGCCGCCGTGTCCGGGATCGATCGCCACCACCAGGTGGCGCATGCCGGCCTGCATGCGGATACGCGACGCATCGCTGGGCATGACAGGACGCGGCGGTTCCACCGGCGTCGGTGCCGGTGTAGGCACGGTGGCCGGCGGCGTGTTCACCACCGCTGCGGTGCGCTGGCCGGCGAGGATCGCGGCCGGCGAGGACGACGGCGTGCTGCTGGCGGTGACACCGGCCGCAGCAACCTGGGCCGGCGCGGTGGTTGGTGCCGGGGTCGGCGTGGCCGGTGCGGCGGCAGTGGCGCTGGCCTGCTGCTGTACCTGTGCGGTCAGCAGGGCCGTGGCACGCGCGGCATCGGTGCGCGACTGCGCGCTCTCGGCCGGAGTCGGTACAGGTGCAGCTCCCGCCGCGGGCGCCTGCGGCTGCACGGCTGGCGTCGCCGCCGGGCGGCTGCTGGCCACGGCCGGGCCATCGCCCGGCCATTCGATCACCAGCTTGGATTCATTGCCCTCGCGCTGCATCTGCGGGCGGAACGGCGCCACCGATTCGGCGAGGTCGAAAACGACGCGGAACGTGCCCGGGACCGGCTGTCCGGTACGCACCGCCGTGACCACGCCCTGCGCGGCCGGCATCTTCAGGTTGCGTATGGCGCTGGAGTCGGGGAAATCGACCACCAGGCGGTTCGGGCCGGCCAGCGACAGGGTCTTGTAGCCGCCACTGCCGACCAGCGAGATCTCGGCACGGGTGCCGGTAGCGCCGGTGTTCAGCAGGACCTGTCGGACTTCACCCGCCCACGCACTGACGCTCGCCAGACCCAGTCCGACGGCGGCACAGATGGCGATGAGACGGTTCCCCGGGCGCATGGCTCAGGATTCAATCACCGCGCTGAACGGAATGCAACACCTTTTTCCTTAATAATCCGTAACCTGCCGGTCTTTGTTCTCGTCAGCCGACAGAAATGGCCTGCAAGTCGCCCCCTTGCGGCAGCCGTTCCAGCCATTCATGTCCTACGTCGCTGGCCCCAGTGAGACGGACGCGTCGTCCCTGCCCCTCGATCTCCAGCGCCACCACCAGGTCGGTCGGCGGCAGCGCGCCGGCGCCCCGTTCCGGCCATTCGACCAGCCACAGCACCGCGCTGCCCTCGTCCAGGCCGAGGAAATCCAGCTCACCGGCCTGGCCGATGCGATACAGGTCCAGGTGCCACGCCTCACCGCCACTGGCCAGCGGATAGCGCTCGACCAGGGTGTAGGTGGGGCTGCGGATCGCGCCCTGCACGCCCAGCGCGCGCAGCAGCGCGCGGGCGGTGGTGGACTTGCCGGCACCCAGGTCGCCGCGCAGTTCGATCAGCGCCTGCGGCGGCCGGGTGGCCGCCAGCCACTGCCCGAGCAGTTCGGTGGCGTCGCTGTCGGCAAGGAAGAATTCGGTCATGGGGAGAGGTCCGGGTTGGCCAGTCGCCGCAGCGGCGCCAGCAGATCAGTAGGAAGCAGGCCGCGCGCGCCATCGGCGGCAGCTGCATCGCCCGCCAGCGCATGCAGCAGCGCGCCCGCGGCCGCGGCATCGAAGGCCGCAAGGCCCTGCGCGCGCAGGCTGGCGATGATGCCGGTGAGCAGGTCGCCCATGCCTCCCACGGCCATCCCTGGGTTACCGGCAGCGATCAACCGGGGCGTTTGCCCAGGCGCTGCCACGATGCTGCCAGCGCCCTTCAGCACCACCACGGCATGGAAGCGCTCGGCCAGCATGTGCGCACAGGTGTAGCGGTCGGCCTGGATTTCAGCCGTGCTGCAGCCGAGCAGGCGCGCGGCCTCGCCCGGGTGCGGTGTGAGAATGGCATCGGGCAACGCGCGCGGATCCTGCGCCAGCAGGTTCAGGGCATCGGCATCGACCACCAATGGCTTGTTGCTGGCCAGCACCCGCGCAAACAAGGCGCGTGCCCATTCGTCCTGGCCCAGACCGGGCCCGATCGCCACCACCTTCGCCTTGTCCAGCAGCACCGGCAGCACATCGCCATCTTCCAGTGCATGGGTCATGGCCTCGGGCAACCGGGCCAGCAGTGGACCGACGTGGTCGCGGCGGGTGCCCAGGCTCAACAGCCCCGCACCCGCGCGCAAGGCGGCTTCGGCCGCCATCGCGATGGCACCGCCGCTGCCATGGTTGCCGCCGACGCACAGCACGTGCCCGGATTCGCCCTTGTGGGTATTGGCGCGGCGCGGTGGCAACAGGGCCCGCAACCTCACCTGCGTCCAGTGCTCCGCAGCGGGTACCACGCCTTGCCAGGCCGCCGCGGGCAACGGCAGGGGCGCCAGGACCTTCTGCCCGCAATGATCCAGCGCATCGCCGGAATACAGCCCGCGATGCGCCACGATGAACTGCAGGGTCAGTGCAGCGCGCACTGCTACGCCCGGCACCGCCCCACGGTCGGCATCGACGCCACTGGGAACATCCAGCGCCAGCACCGGCGCAGTCTGCGCGTTGAGCGCGGTAATCAACGCCTGCGCCGTACCCTCCGGCGCGCGATCAAAGCCCAGCCCGAACAGGGCATCGACCCAGACGTCGGCCTCGGGCAGCATGCCGTCGAAATCGGTGATGGTGCCGCCGCCGGACCTGAATTCAGATGCTGCACGCTGTGCCAGCGCGGTCGAGGGCGGCCTGCCCGGCAGGGTGATCACTGTCACCTCGCGCCCGGCCTGCAGCGCGTGACGGGCCAGCACATGGCCATCGCCCCCATTGTTGCCAGCGCCGACCACCACGCCGATCCGCCGCGCCTGCGGCCAATGCTGCAGCAGGCACTGCCAGGCGGCCTGGCCGGCCTGCGCCATCAGGCCCCAGCCGCCGTCGGCGGCCAACGCCGAGGCCTGCGCATCAAGCGCACGCGCGGCAGCGGAATCGAACAGATCGGCAAGGTTGGCCATGCAGGGATTTTATACTGGTGCACATGTCCCCCGCCCCCACCCCTGTCGATCCGGTCCAGGCCGTGCAGCGCATCCGCGAACTGGCGCGTGCGCATGGCTTCCAGCGCTGCGGCATCGCTGGTATCGAACTGGGCGAGGATGAAGCGCACCTGGCCGACTGGCTGGGCCAGGGCCTGTACGGCACGATGGACTGGATGGCGCGCCACGGCACCTTGCGCGCGCGACCGGCCGAGCTGCTGCCCGGCACCGTGCGCGTGATTTCAGTGGGCATGGACTACAGCCACAAGGACGACACCGAAGCCTGGGCGACCCTGGCCGACCCGGGCCGCGCCTACGTGGCGCGCTACGCGCTGGGCCGCGACTATCACAAGCTGATGCGCAACCGCCTGCAGAAGCTGGCGACGCAGATCAACGATGAAGTAGCGCCACTGGGCTACCGCGTGTTCGTCGATTCCGCCCCCGTGCTGGAACGCGCACTGGCGCGCAACGCCGGCCTCGGCTGGATCGGCAAGCACACCTGCCTGATCGACCGCCATGGCGGTTCATGGTTCTTCATCGGCGAGATCTACATCGACATCCCGTTGCCGATCGACACGCCGGCCACGGCGCACTGCGGCACCTGCACGCGTTGCATCGATGTCTGCCCGACCCAGGCCATCACCGGCCCGCAGCGGCTGGACGCGCGGCGCTGCATTTCCTACCTGACCATCGAGCACGACGGCGCCATTCCCGAAGACATGCGTCCGTTGATCGGCAACCGCATCTACGGCTGCGACGACTGCCAGCTGGTCTGCCCCTGGAACAAGTTCGCCAAGCGCACCGACGAAGCCGATTTCCGCGCGCGCAACAACCTCGATACCGCGCGCCTGGACCAGCTGTTCGCCTGGGACGAGGCCGAGTTCCTGCGCCGCACCGAGGGCAGCCCGATCCGCCGCAGCGGGCACGAGCGCTGGCTGCGCAACATCGCCGTGGCACTGGGCAACGCACCGTCCTCGGCCGAAGCATTGGCCGCGTTGCAGACCCGCGTCGATGATCCCTCGCCGCTGGTGCGTGAACACGTGCAGTGGGCGCTGGGCCAGCACACGGCGCGCTGACGTGCGATCCTGAGCCCCCGCTCCACCCGCAGCACGCCGTTCCCATGCAGCCACGCAACAACGACATTTTCACCCCCAGCCAGCTCAACACCCTGGCCCGCGACCTGCTGGAAGGCAGTTTCCCGGCGATCTGGGTCGAGGCCGAACTGGGCAGCGTGGCGCGTCCTGCCTCCGGTCACCTGTATTTCACCCTGAAGGACGCGCGTGCGCAGCTGCGTGCCGCAATGTTCCGGATGAAGGCGCAGTACCTGAAGTTCGTGCCGCGCGAAGGCATGCGCGTGCTGGTGCGCGGCAAGGTGACCCTGTACGACGCCCGTGGCGAGTACCAGATGGTGCTGGACCACATGGAAGAGGCGGGCGAAGGCGCACTGCGCCGCGCCTTCGAGGAACTGAAGGCACGGCTGGAGGCCGAGGGCCTGTTCGACCCGGCGCGCAAACGGCCACTGCCGGCGCATGTACAACGTCTGGCAGTGATCACCTCGCCGACCGGCGCCGCCGTGCGCGATGTGCTGAGCGTGCTCGGCCGCCGTTTCCCGCTGCTGGAAGTCGACCTGCTGCCGACCCTGGTGCAGGGCAGCAGCGCCGCCGCGCAGATCACCCGCCTGCTGCAGGCGGCCGATGCCAGTGGTCGCTACGACGTGATCCTGCTGACCCGCGGCGGCGGTTCGCTGGAAGACCTGTGGGCCTTCAATGACGAAGCCCTGGCCCGTGCGATCGCCGCCAGCCACACCCCAGTGGTTTCGGCGGTCGGCCACGAAACCGACTTCAGCCTCAGCGACTTCGCCGCCGACCTGCGTGCGCCGACGCCTTCGGTGGCAGCTGAACTGCTGGTACCCGACCAGCGCGAACTGGCCCTGCGCCTGCGCCGCACGGCCGCGCGCATGGTGCAGCTGCAACGGCATGCGATGCAGCAGGCGATGCAGCGCGCCGACCGCGCCCTGCTGCGCCTGAACGCCCAGAGCCCGCAGGCGCGGCTGGACTTGTTGCGCCGACGCCAGCTGGATCTGGGCCGGCGCCTGCATGCGGCGTTCAACCAGCAGCAGGAGCGCCGCGCCGCGCGCCTGCGTCATGCGGCGGCAGTGCTGCGCGGGCACCATCCGCAGCGCCAGCTCCATGCGATGCAGCGCCGTCTGGCTGCCCTGCGCGGGCGGCCGCAGGCCGCGATGCAGCGCCTGCTGGAGCGCGATGCACTGCGACTGCGCGGACTGGCGCGTTCACTTGAAGCAGTCAGCCCGCTGGCGACCGTGGCGCGTGGCTACAGCATCCTGACCCGCAGCGATGACGGTACGCTGGTGCGGCACATCGACCAGGTGCAGCCTGGTGACGCCCTGCAGGCCCGCGTTGGCGACGGCGTGATCGACGTACAGGTCAAGTAAGGGGTGTTCGGCAGGGCTGCGCCCTGCACCTGCGGTAGTGCCGGCCGCTGGCCGGCAACCTCAACAGCAACAGCAACAGCAACAGCAAAAGCGGCTCTGGATTGCTGATGGTTTGGCGGGGCGGTGTGGCTGTGCAGGACACGCCGTAAACCCCGCTGCGCGGTCCGGCCCAGCCGCCGGCGGCTGTGCGTTCGGGCGCTTGCGAAGCAGTGCTTCGCAAGCAAAGCGCCCTCACCCTTGGGGGCTCGATGGCGCCAACGGTCCTGCACAGCCACACCGCCCCACCTCTGACAGATTCCGATGACTGTTGGTAGGTGTCGAGCTTGGTCGACACGGTAGATCCTGTCAGATATCGAATCAATTCGGGGTCAGATCCGTTTTCCTACGGAAAACGGATCTGACCCCAAGAGCATTTCCCACAGACCGCAGCAAACTGTCGAAGGCGGGGTGGGTCCGGTGGCGGGAGTGTCCGCGGCATGGATGCCGCGGCCAAGCCCCCATGGACGGGTTTACGGCGTCTCCCGCAACCGGACCCACCCCGCCTACCCTCAGGAAACCCGCTTCTGCTGTTGCAGGTGCCGGCCAGCGGCCGGCACTACCTACCGCGGGTGCAGGGCTGCAAGCCCTGCCGCCCCTCCCCCTACTTTGCCTGCTCGCAGAACTTCTGCCGGTACTCGAGCGCCTTCGGCATCAGCGCCTGCAGGTTCTGGATGCGGGTACCCGGGTTCGGGTGGGTGGAGGCGAACTCCGGCGGCGCCTGGCCGCCACTGGCCTGGCCCATGCGCTGCCACAGCGGCACCGCCTCGCGGGGATCGAAGCAGGCCGCTGCGGCCAGCATCAGCCCCACTTCATCGGCCTGCGTCTCGTGGCTGCGCGCATAGGGCAGCAGGTAGCCGTAGCCCATCGCCGACATCATCATCTGTTGCTGCTGCGCATCCATGCCGCTGGCGGCACCAGCCATCTGCCCGATCTGGGTCAGCTTCTGCTGCGCCATCCGCTGTGCACCATGGCGTAGAAGCGCATGGGCGATCTCATGGCCCATCACCACCGCCATCGCGTCATGCGTACGCGCCACCGGCACCAGGCCGGTGTAGACCGCCATCTTGCCACCCGGCAGGCAGAACGCATTGGCCTGCTCGGACGGGATCACATTCACTTCCCACTGGAAATCCCGCGCGAAATGCGCCGGCTGCACGCCGTGCTCCTGTGCCAGCGCGGTCTCCACCACGTCCACCTTGGCGATCAGGCGCTGGGCGATGTCGCGCACATCACGCGCGATCGGCGCATTCGGATCCATCGGCCGTTCCTGCGACAGGATCTGCTGGTAGGCCTGCAGCCCGAGCGCGGTCTCCTGGCGCGCATCCAGGCTGCTGTCGATCATCACCTTCTCGCCGGTATAGGGATCGACCGTGCGATTGGAGAACCAGTAGAACACCGCATAGCCCGCTGCCAGCAGCAGCACCCACCAGCGGATGTTGCCGAACAGGCCGCGCCGCTGCGGGCCTTGCGGCGAGCGGGAAAAGGGATCGTTGCGCATCGGTGTCTTCCAGCAGGCCCCGCCGGCCGGCGGGCACGGCGCAATCTTAGTGCGCGGACGCCAGCAGCGGGTGAAGCCCGATGCTCAGATGCCCCGCACCAGACGGAAGCCGATGCGCGCGTTGGTGGTGTCCGAGTCCTGCGATTGCCGCCAGGCCGCACGGGTCTGCTCGGGCGCATTGGCCCAGTTGCCGCCCCGGATCACCCGCGACCGGCAGCCCGGGTTGAACCAGGCGACACCATCGGACGGCGCACGCCGGTAGCTGGCATGCCAGCAGTCGGCCACCCACTCGCTGAGATTGCCAGCCATGTCGTGCAGGCCGAAGGCATTGGCCTGGAAACTGGCCACCGGCGCGGGCCCCCACCAGCCATCGCCATAGCCGACGAAGGCGTTGTGCCAGTGCCGCCCCGAGGGCGAGACATCCTTGCTGCCGGTGAAGTTGCCAGCGCCGGGCGGCGGCGTGCCGGCGTCGCCCCACGGATAACGGCCACTGCTGCCGGCACGCAGCGCGTACTCGAATTCGGCCTCGCTCGGCAGCCGGTAGCTGCGTCCTGTCTGCTCGGACAGCCACGCCGCGTAGTTTTCGGCATCACGCACGCTCACATGCATCACCGGCGAATTGCCCAGTGCGCGCGCGCCATCGTAATCGGAACGCCAGTCCACACCGCTGCGGCGGATGAAATTGCCGCTGCGCTCGTCATAGACCACCGAGTGGCCGCGCCGGGTCGCACGCGGCCGCGCATTGGTCGACTTCACATAGCGCTCGAAATCACTGACCGTGATCTCGGTGATCGCCATCGCAAACCCGCGGTCGAAGCGCACATAATGCGAGGGCCGCTCGGCATCGCTGGCACCGGGCTCGGCATCACCCGCGCCCATCTGGAAGCCACCATGCGGCACCACGATCATCTGCGGGCCGCGCCCGCCATCGCGCATGGCGTCGCTGAACACCTGCCCGGGACGGAAGCTGCCGTAATGGGTGGCCAGGTCGATGCGTTCGCGCAACTGGGCCACCACCGCATCCCCTGGCAAGGCGATGCGCAGGGCCTCGGCCAGCTTCTCGCGCGCCGGCTTCAGGCCCTGTGGCGTCGCCAGTTCGCGAAGGCCATCATCGCGCAGCTGCAGCAGTGCCGCCGCGCGTATCTGTTCGATACGTTCGAAGGCATCGGCAATGGCCGGTGATGAGTCACGGACCTTGCTGGCTTCGGCCAGCCAGGTGCCGGCGCTGGCAAAGTCACGCACCCGCGCCGCGTCCTCGGCACGGCGGATCAGGCCACTCTCGGCCGCCGCCAGGCCCTGCCGTGCCCGGCTGTTGTGTTCATCCAGGGCCAGCGCTTCACGGAAGTTGCCGATCGCGCCGTCACCGTCCTCACCGATCCGCCCCGAACGCAGGTCTTCCTCGCCGGCACGGTTGTAGGCCACCACGCGCTGGGCGAGCTCCACCCGTCCCTGCAGCGCGCGAACCTTCTCATCCTTCGGCGCCAGGGTCAGCAGCACCAGTGCCTGGCGGCTGGCCTCGGCCAGCGCCTCGCGCTGCTGCAGCGGCCGGACCAGCAGGGCATCGGCCTGCTGCTGAAGGCGCTGGCGGGCGCGCTGCAGGCCGTTGCGGGCCTGGCGGTCATCCGGGTCTTCTTCCTGCACCGCCAGCCACAGCGGAACCGCCGCGTCGGCGTCCTCGTACAGGCGCCCTTCGGCGAACGCCTTCTCGGCCGCGCGACGCAGCTGGGCCAGGCTGCGCCCCTGCCGATCGACCCGCGGTGGCGTCCACCGCTGCACATCCTCGGCGGCATCCTCACCGGCGATGGTGACGCTGCCCTGCGCCGCCTCCGGCGTCGCGTCCGCCTGCATGCCTTGCTGCGGCCGTGCGTCTTCGCCAGCAGCCGGTCCCGGCTCCGGTGTCGCCGAGGGCGACGGCGTGCAGCCGGCCAGGGCCAGGGCGGTGCACAGCACGGACGACAGCGGAAAACGCAAGCAGGATCTCCTTCGGCACGGATGCGGACCGACGTTAGGCTATTCTCCCCTGCCTGAGCAAACCCGAGTAGTAGGCCCTGACCCGTGGCAATCTGGATCACCACCCCCGCCGAGCTGGATCCGTACTTCCAGCAGCGTCCGGCCCGCATCGGCCTGGACACCGAATTCATCCGTGAACGCACCTTCTGGCCGCAGTTGGCCTTGGTGCAGATGGCGGTCGGGCAGGACATCCTGCTGATCGACCCCCTGATTCCCGGCATGACGGAGGCGCTGGCGCCGTGGCTGGCCGATGAATCGATCGTCAAGGTGATGCACAGCGCCAGCGAAGACCTGGTCGCCTTCAAGTGGGCCTGCGGCGTGTTGCCACGTCCGCTGTTCGACACCCAGATCGGCGCCTCGCTGGCCGGCATCGGTGGCGGTATGGGCTACCAGAAGCTGGTCGCGGAAATCACCGGCGTGGCGCTGGCCAAGGGCGAAACCCGTTCGGACTGGATGCGCCGCCCGTTGTCCGACTCGCAGCTGCAGTACGCCGCCGACGATGTCGAGCACCTGTTCGCGCTGCATGACGCCATCGATGCCAGGTTGCAGGCGCTGGGCCGCCAGCAGTGGCTGCACGACGACGGCGAGCGCCTGCTGGCCAGCGTCGCCAATGACGAAGACCGTTGGCCGCACCTGGCGATGCGCTCGGCGCAGTTCCTCGACACGGCCGCACAGCATCGGCTGCTGCGTCTGCTGCGCTGGCGCGATGTGCAGGCACGCAGCAGCGACCGCCCGCGCAGCTGGATCCTGGACAACGAACTGGCCGCCACGCTGGCACGCACGCCACCGGCCGATGCCGCCGCACTGGGCAAGCTGTTCGAACAGTTCCCGAAGGCACCGCGCAAGCTCGCGGGCGCTGTGTGGCAGGCGCTGGATACGCCGCTGGCCGATGAGGCCGAAGCACCGCTGGCGCTGCCGGCCAACGACAGCAACAAGCAGGCACTGAAGAAGCTGCAGGACGCGGTTGCCGAGCGCAGCCGCGAACTGGGCCTGCCGGATGGCGTATTGGCCTCACGCAAGCACCTGGAAAGCTATCTGGAACGCCGCCAGTGGCCGGCCGCACTGGCCGGCTGGCGCCAGCAGGAACTGGAATCGCAGCTCCAGGCGCTGCTGCCGGCACGCTGAAGCACCGGGCGCGGCGCCGGATTGCATTCCCGCCGCCGTCGAACGCAACAAGAAGGGCGACCCGGATCACCGGGCCGCCCTGCGCACTCCAGCAGTGCGAGGGTGGGACCGCCCACCCTCGCGGCAATGCCTTACCAGTTCATGTTCAACGAGACACCGACGGTGCGCGGTTCGTTGTAGACCGCGGCCATGTAGTTCTCGATCACACCCTTGAGGTTCTTCTCGTTGGTGATGTTGCGCGCGAACAGCGCCACTTCATAGGCACCGTAGTTGCCCGAGTAGCCGATCTTCAGGCCGCCCTCGAAATCACCCTTGGAGTTGAACTCCTTGCTGTCGTACAGCACGAAGCTGGTGTAGCCCTGCTTGTTCCAGTCGGTGGACACGAACATGGTGCCCGCGTCGCTGACCGGGAAGTCGTAGCGGGCGGCCAGGTTGACGTTGTACTTCGGCGCGTTCGGCAGCGGGTTGCCGTCGATCTGCGCGAAGGTATTGGCACCGACCTTGATGGTCGGGTCATTCACCGTGCACACCACCTTGCCGTTGAGGCCGCAGACCTGCGCGTAGACGCGCTTGTCCTTGATCTCGCTGTGCAGCAGGCTGACGCCGGCGCTCAGGGTCAGGTTCGGGATCGGGCGCAGCTCCATGTCCGCTTCGAAACCGTAGGCCTTGGCCTTGTCGGCATTGAACAGCACGCCGTTGCCGTCCGAATCGTTGCCGTTGAGCTGGATGTCATTGACGGTGTAGGTGAACGCGGTGGCGTTCAGGCGCAGGCGGTTGTCCCACAGGCTGCTCTTCACGCCGGCTTCCCAGGACAGGATGGTCTCGGAATCGGCGGTGGTGAAGTCGGCATTGAACACCGCCGAACGGCCCTGGATGGTCGGGCCGCGGAAGCCGCGTGCGACCTTCGCATAGACGCTCACGTCCGGCGTGATCTGGTACATCGCGCTCAGATCCCAGCTCGGGGTGGTGTCGGACATCTTGACGTCGGTGCGGCCCTTGTAGGTCACCACGCCGGCGGCGGTGTCAGCGGTCTTCAGCAGGCGGGTGTGCTTCTCGTCCTTGGTCTGGCGCAGGCCGGCCGTGACGGTGAACTTGTCGGTGAAGGCGTAGCTCAGCTGGCCGAAACCGGCCCACGAGGTGTTCTTGTTGCGCAGGCGCACCCAGTTGTTCGGGTTGCGGGCCGCACCCTGCAGGAACCACGCACGCTGGTAGAAGTCGGTGGTGTCGCTGCCGTTGAAGTAGAACGCACCGGCCTGCCACTGCAGGGCGCTGTCGTCATGGCTGGCCAGGCGGAATTCCTGGGTCCACTGGTCCAGATCACGGATGCGGCCCATCGACTGGCCGTAGCCGTTCGGCACGCCGTTCACCGGGAAGTTCACCGCCGCGCCGCCGTCGGTGTCGCCACGGCTGTAGCCGGAGGTGGTTTCGTAGGCGGTGATCGAGGTGAAGTCGATCGCGCCGAAGTCGTAACGCGCCTTCACCGAGCCACCGTAGGTCTTGTAGGCCTGCGGGTTGTTGTCGGCTTCGTCGTAGGCGACCTGGTCGCGCGGCACGTCGGTCTTGTTCGAGCCCTTGGTCAGCGCACCACGCAGGAACAGGGTCGAGGTGCCTTCGTAATCACGGGCGTGGGCCGAGGCCAGGATCGAGAACTGGTCGCTCGGGGTCAGCAGCAGCTGCGCGCGCACGTTGCGGTCATCGAAGCCGCCCATGGCGTTCTTCTTCGGGCTGACCGTGCCGTCAGCGCTCGGGCCCTTGTAGGTGTTGTCGACGTAGTCGTCGCGGTGCTGGTACAGCGCCGACACGCGGAACGAGGCGATGTCGTTGATCGGGCCGCCAAAGCCGCCGTCGATCGACACGCTGTTGTAGGTCGCATAGCTGGCGCTGACGCGGCCGGTGTAGTCCTGGGTCGGCTTCAGCGTGTCGAACTTGATGATGCCGGCGGTGGTGTTGCGGCCGAACAGCGAGCCCTGCGGGCCGCGCAGCACTTCCACCTGGTCCACGTCATAGACCGGGTTGGACTTCAGCACCACGTGCTCCAGCACCACGTCGTCCTGGATGATCGACACCGGCTGCGAGGCACCCAGGTAGAAGTCGATGTTGCCCAGGCCGCGGATATAGAAGCGCGGGAAGATGCGGCCGGTGGTGGTTTCCGCATACAGGCTCGGCACGCGGCCGGACAGCGCCAGCAGGGTGTCGTCGCCGCCGGCGGTGAAGTCGCGCATGCGCTCGCCCTGCACCACGCCCACCGAGACCGGCACTTCCTGCAGGTTCTGCTCGCGGTGCTCGGCGGTCACGGTGATCGTGTCCAGGCCCGTCGGGGTCGGCGCGCTGTCCTGCGCGGCGGCACCAAAGCTGCCGACCAGGGCCAGGCCGGCACAGGCCAGGGCCAGCGGATGGCGGCGGAAGGAAACGAAGGAAGACGACATACCCGACAGGCGGCGGGAATCGGAATGGGAGGGCATGGAATGCTCTGAGGAGGCGTCCGTGCGGCCTGCGCGAGCCGGGCGGCAAAAAGGAGGAGAACTGCGCAAGCCGCCATTATCCCCCAAATTGTTACGATTTCGTTGCGCGGCATCCGGGCCCGACAAACCGGACGGTTTCGGCACAGTGCACGCCTTCATGCCACGCCGTCCGGCACATCCCGGATCGGCTTGGCAAGGCGCAGCCAGTTGGATACACTGAAGCCCTGCCGTGGGGCCATAGCTCAGCTGGGAGAGCGCGTCGTTCGCAATGACGAGGTCAGGAGTTCGATCCTCCTTGGCTCCACCACTCATTAAGAAGACCCGCCGATCGTCGCGATCTGCGGGTTTTTTCTTGCATCGATCACGAGTCAGGCAGGTTCCTGATCCCCGTCCTTGCGGCGTGGACCACGCGAATGCGTATCACGCACCTGCTGATCGCGCTGCCCCGGCCGCTGCTTTGCCACGTCCTCCTGCGCCCTGTCCTGACGGCTTTCCTGTACGCCCTGTTTCGGATCGCCAGGGTCTTTGTCGCGCTCGCTCATCGAAGTCTCCTGTGCCGGCGAAGGCCGATCAGGACTTCACGCTAGAGGCTGCGCAGTGATCCGCAGGTCAGGCCCGCGCGAACAGCGTGTGCAGTTCCGCTTGCCGCCGCAGCTCACGGCTCTGCAGAATCCGGACCAACATGCCCAGCCAGTCCGCGATGTCACCTCCCGCCCAGCACGCCGCGCGTACGCTGCCAATGCGCCTCGATCCAGCGGACGGCAGCATCCAGCTCGGCCACCTGACGACGTTGATCTGCCCCACCCTTTCACTGGAGGAGGCGCGCATCGCCTTCGCCACGCTGATGCATGGCGAGCGCGATGCCGGCACCGGCTATCACTGGCTCAGCCTGCACCGGCTCAGTCTGGGCGGTGCGCCCGCCGGCATCAGCCTGTGCTTCCACGGGCAACAGCTCGACATGGTGACGATCGGCGTCGATCTGCCGGGTGCGACACTGGAAGACGGCTGGCCGACCCAGGTCGCGATCGATGCCGAAGTCGCTTTCATGCGTCGCACCTTGGCCACGGCTCTGGGGCGCAAACTGGCAGGTGGCCGCGCCCGATTCGAGTGGGGCGAGGCATGGGCCCGGTTCGACCCGAAAGGCTTCATGGCCAGCAGCGGTATCCGCTACACGCCGCGCTCATGACGCCGCTCAGGTACGGGTGATCGACACTCCACCTTCAACACGCATCGCGGTACCGGTAACGAAACTGCTTTCATCGCTGGCCAGGAACAGCGCCGCGTTGGCGATCTCCTCCGGCTCGGCCATGCGCTTGAGTGCGTGCAGCGAGCGCACGAAGTCGCGGGCATCGCCGGTGGGTGCGGCCTGCCGGCCCATCTCGGTATCGGTACCGCCAGGCAGCAGCACGTTGCTGCGTACGCCACGCGCGCCGTACTCGGCGGCGATCACCTGGCTCAGGCCGATCAGTCCGGCCTTGCTCGACGCGTAGGCGGCCATACCCGGGAAGCCCACGGTATGGCCGACAAAGGTACCGACAAACACCAGCGAGCCACCCCCGCGTGCCAGCAATGCCGGCAACTGCGCGCGTGCGGCATGGAAAGCGGCATCGAGATTGGTGGCCATCACCTCGCGCCACGCATCCGCCGGGAACTCTGCTGCCGGCACGCCGGGGCCGAGCATCCCGGCATTGTTGAGCGCGATGTCCAGGCCTCCGAATGACTGCTGGGCCAGATCGACCAACGCCTGTGCCGTGCCCGGCTCGGCCACGTCGGCGGCATGCACCACCACCTCGCCGCCGCCGGCACGGATCTGCTCGGCCAGTGCGTGCAGCGGTTGCGGCCGACGCGCATTGAGCACCAGCTTTGCCCCTTCGGCGGCGAAGCGCAGCGCACTGGCGCGGCCAATGCCGGCGCTGGCACCGGTGATGAGAGCGATCTTGTTGTTCAGGCGCATGAGAGTGGTACCGGTTGTGGAGTGGCCGCGATGCCGCGCCTCCGGCCCACCAACACTCCGTTTCCGGGCCTCGCGGCCAGGTGCAGGAAACGGAGTTTCCGCAGAACCGGCACGTGCCAGAATCCGCCCATGGACAGCACCGCCACCACCGCCCTCGACGCCCGCGTCGAACGGGTCTGCCGTCATCTGCAGGCCAGCCTCGACGAGCCCTCGCTGCAGGAGCTGGCCGACATCGCCGGCTGCAGCCCGACGCGCCTGCATCGCCTGTTCAAACAGGCCACCGGGCTGACCCCCAAGCAGTACGCTGCCGCGCTGCGCGCCGACCGCCTGCGCACCGGGCTGGAACAGCAGGAGCGCATCACCGATGCCTTCCACGATGCTGGCTTCGGTTCCAGCGGGCGCTTCTACGAGAACGCACCGAAGTTGCTGGGCATGACTCCCAAGCAATGGCGCGCAGGTGGTCGCGGCGAAGTCATCCACTTCGCGCTTGCCGAAAGCTCACTGGGCAGCGTGCTGGTGGCCAGCAGCGGGACCGGCGTGGTCGCGATCCTGCTCGGCGACGATCCGGAGGCGCTGCTGCAGTCACTGCAGCAACGCTTCCGCCAGGCCGAACTGGTCGGTGCCGACCACGGCTATGAGCAACTGGTGGCACAGGTGGTGGGCCTGGTCGAGGATCCCTCGCGAGGCGCCACACTGCCGCTGGATATCCGCGGCACCGCCTTCCAGCAGCGGGTATGGCAGGCACTGCAGCAGATTCCGCGCGGCCAGACCGCGTCGTATGCGGATATTGCCGCGCATATCGGTGCACCACGCTCGAGTCGTGCGGTGGCACGTGCCTGCGCGAGCAATCCATTAGCGGTAGCCGTGCCCTGCCACCGCGTGGTGCGCCGCGACGGTGACCTGTCCGGCTATGCCTGGGGCGTTGCGCGCAAGCGCGAACTGCTGCGCCGGGAAAAGGTCGCCAACGGCTGACGCCACCCGATAGCCGCCGACCTTGGTCGGCACACCCAGCTTCCGGTAGTGGCCGACCTTGGTCGGCACACCCACCAAGCACTCAATCCAGCTTCACCACCAGCTTGCCGAAGTTGCGCCCCTGCAACAGCCCGAAGAACGCCTCCGGCGCCTTCTCCAGACCTTCCACCACATCCTCGCGGTACTGGATGCGACCCTCGCGCAGCCAGTGCGGCATCTCGCGTTCGAAGTCCGGCCACAGGTGGTTGAAGTCGTGCACGATGAAACCACGCACGGTCAGGCGCTGGCGCAGGATCTGGCTGAACAGTGACGGCAGCCGATCCGGGCCAGGCTGCTCGACGCCCCGCTCGTTGTAGGTAGCGATGGTGCCGCAGACCGGAATGCGGGCGAAGTCGTTGAGCAGCGGCAGCACCGCATCCAGCACATGGCCGCCGACATTCTCGAAGTACACGTCGATGCCCGCAGGCACTGCCGCGCGCAGCTGGTCCGCAAAATCAGCCACGCGATGATCCAGCGCCACGTCCACGCCCAGCGTCTGCAGATAGGCACGCTTGGCCTCGCCACCGGCGATGGCGACCACGCGCGCGCCCTGCAGCTTGGCCAGCTGCGCCACGGTCGCGCCCACCGGCCCGGTCGCGGCGGCTACCACCAACGTCTCGCCCGGCTTCAGACGGGCGATTTCATGCAGGCTGGAATAGGCGGTGAAGCCGGGCATGCCATATACCCCCAGCGCCGTACTGAGCGGCAGCCCGGCCGGATCCAGACGACGCCCCAGCGCCTTGGCCGGCAGCACCGCGTGGGTCTGCCAGCCCCCCGGCGCCAGCACCAGCTCGCCTGCGGTTACGCCCTCGGCCTTGGATTGCAGCACCTCGGCCACAGTCTGGCCTTCCATCACCGCCCCTACCGCCACCGGCGCGGCATACGACGGGCCCTCGTCCATGCGTCCTCGCATGTACGGGTCCAACGAAAGGTAGCGGTTGCGCAGCAGCACTTCGCCATCGGCCAGGGCCGGCAGCGCAACCTGTTCCAGGCGGAAATTGGCTGCACTTGGCGCCCCCTGCGGACGCGAGGCAAGCACGATGCGGGACGCGGTGGAGCAATCGGACATGGCCAGGTCTCTGCTGTTGCCAGCATCGGGAAAGGACTGCCGACACTACGCTGCGGCGATCCCCGATGGCGGCCACGAAAACAGCGTTCCATTGCCCGGACCCGCGCGGGTCCGGCGCACCCCTTGCCCTTGCAGCTTTGGCGAACGCGGCGACCTGCTGATTTCCACCGCAGACGACAATCGATGGGGCACGCCCGCCCCACAACGGAGGATCAAGCACTTGCGAGCGCGCAGAGGGCAATGTGAAGAAATCTTGGCAAAACGCTTGCCGAAGGCAGCCGACCTCCGTAATATACGCGTCCTTGGCAGCGACCTCGCTGCAACGAAACATGTGGCCGAGTAGCTCAGTTGGTAGAGCAGGGGATTGAAAATCCCCGTGTCGGCGGTTCGATTCCGTCTTCGGCCACCACTTTCGAAGGCCTGCAGAAATGCGGGTCTTTTTTTTCCGGAAACCGCATTCACCGCGGTAGCCGCACAATTTGGCCGAGTAGCTCAGTTGGTAGAGCAGGGGATTGAAAATCCCCGTGTCGGCGGTTCGATTCCGTCTTCGGCCACCATCTTCAGAGACCTGCAGAAATGCAGGTCTTTTTTTTATTCGCGCTTCGCGCAAGCGGCGACCACCGTGGCCCGGTTGACGAAACATTTACACCGGCACGGGCCGCGGCACCTACGCTCCAGACTCCTGCCTGGAGCCTGCCGATGCATCTGCGCCCCGCCCTGCTCGCCTGCCTGCTGCTGGCCGCCTTCCCGGTGATCGCCACTGAACCGGTGCGCGCGGTCGAGCACCTGGACATTGATCGCTACGCGGGCCAATGGCACGAGATCGCGCATCTTCCAGTCTCGTTCCAGAAGCAGTGCGTAGGCGACATCACCGCCAACTATGGCCTGCGCCGCGACGGCCGCATCAGCGTCACCAATGCCTGCCGCAAGGGTGACGGCGAGCGCGTGGTCGCCGAAGGCGTGGCACGCCCGGTGGCCGGCCATCCCGGGCAACTGCAGGTGCGCTTCGTCCCCGACTGGCTGAGCTGGGCGCCCCTGGTCTGGGCCGACTACTGGGTGCTGGCGCTGGACCCGGACTATCAATGGGCCCTGGTCGGCGAACCCGGCCGCAAGTATCTGTGGATCCTCTCGCGCCTGCCGGAGATGGAGCGCGATCGGTTCGAACAGTTGAAAGCCAAGGCCGAGTCGATGGGGTACGACCTCGGGCCACTGCGCCTGATGGCCCCGCTGCGCGATCCCGCGGCCGACTGAACCGCTTCGCATCCGGCGCATCGTGCGCGCGCCATCCGGCGTTGTGCATGCCCGACCACCATCTTCACGCGCTACCCTCTGCGGACGGGTCGCCCCGGGCGATCCATAAAACCATACGCCGTAGTATGCTTACCCCAACGCACCCCCTCCAGAGGACTTGCGCCCATGCTCCACCGCTTCCGTACCGCCTTGATCGTCCTGTGCACCCTCGCCCTTGTTGCCTGCGGCAACGGCATCGTCAAGCGTGTTTCGGAACCGGCGGCCAGCCTGCAGCAGCTGACCGTGCGTGCCGACGGCAACTGGACCGTGGCCCTGCGCCTGCAGAACTTCAGCTCGATGCCGATGACCTTCGATGATGTCTCACTGGCGCTGACCGTCGGCGACAGCGATGCCGGCACCCTGCAGGTCAAGCCCGGCATCTCCATCGGCGGCACCTCCGCCGACGTCATCAATGTCGACCTCGTGCCCAGCTCGACCGCGCGCCTGGTGGTGGCCGACGCGCTGGCCAGCAACCGCACCCTGGCCTACGCCCTGAAGGGAACGGTGGCGGCCACGCCGCAGGAAAAGAAGCAGCGCAGCTTCGACATCAGCAGCCGCAGCACCCTCAACCAGGCCCCCGGCCTGCCCGGCGTGCTGCGCTGAACCCGCCTTTCGTCGCGGCGCCCGGCGCCGCTCCCCTCTGCCCCGATCAAATCGAGACGTACCGATGAGCAGCTACACCGCCCCGCTTTCCGACCTCCGTTTCGCCCTGCACGACGTGCTCAAGGTCGAACCCCTGTTCGCCCGCCTGGGCTTCAGCGACGCCACCGCCGACGTGGTCGATGCCGTTCTGGAGGAAGCCGGCCGCTTCAGCGCCACCGTGCTGGCCCCGCTCAACAGCGTCGGCGACGAGATCGGCTGCGTACTCGACCAGGCCACCGGTGAAGTGACCACCCCGCCCGGCTTCAAGCAGGCCTACGACCAGTTCGTCGATGGCGGCTGGACCGGCCTGACCGCCTCGCCGGAGCTGGGCGGCCAGGGCCTGCCGCACACCCTGGGGGTGCCGCTCAACGAAATGATCAACGCCGCCAACCTGGCGTGGGGCAACTTCCCGCTGCTCTCGCACGGCGCCATTGAAGCGCTGAAGCAGCACGGCGAGGCGTGGCAGCACGACGCCTTCCTCAAGCCGCTGATCGAAGGCCGCTGGACCGGCACGATGTGCCTGACCGAGCCGCACTGCGGCACCGACCTGGGCCTGCTCAAGACCAAGGCCGAGCCGAACGCCGACGGCAGCTACTCGATCACCGGCACCAAGATCTTCATCACCGCCGGCGAGCACGACCTGACCGAGAACATCGTGCACCTGGTGCTGGCCAAGCTGCCCGACGCCCCTCCGGGCGCCAAGGGCATCTCGCTGTTCGTCACCCCGAAGTTCAAGGTCGACCGCGATGGCAACGTCGGCGAGCGCAATGCACTGCGCTGTGGCTCGATCGAACACAAGATGGGCATCAAGGGGTCGGTCACCTGCGTGATGAACTTCGATGGTGCGCAGGGTTACCTGGTCGGCCAGCCGCACAAGGGCCTGCAGGCCATGTTCACCATGATGAACACCGCGCGCCTGGGTGTCGGCCTGCAGGGCATCGGCCTGTCCGAGCGCGCCTACCAGAACGCACTGAAGTACAGCCGTGAGCGCCTGCAGTCGCGCGCCCTGAGCGGCGCCAGGTTCCCGGACAAGCCGGCCGACCCGATCCTGGTCCACCCGGACGTGCGTCGCATGCTGCTGACCGTGAAGTCGCTGGTCGAAGGCAGCCGCCTGCTGGCACTGCACGCCGCCACCCTGATCGACATCGCCCACCACGCCGAGGATGCCGCCGAGCGCGAGCGCGCCGACACCCTGGTGAGCTTCCTGACCCCGATCTCCAAGGCCTGCCAGACCGAATGGGGCATCGAGAACACCTACAACGCCCTGCAGTGCTTCGGTGGCCACGGCTACATCCGCGAGCACGGCATGGAGCAGCTGGCCCGCGATGCACGCATCACCACGCTGTATGAAGGCACCACCGGCATCCAGGCGCTGGACCTGATCGGCCGCAAGACCGCATCCAGCCAGGGCGCCGGCCTGAAGCTGATGCTGGCCGAGATCGAAGCCTTCGCCAAGGAACACGAGGGCAACGAAGCGCTGGCCGAGTTCATCGGCCCGCTGCGCGCCAAGGCCGCCGAATGGGGCAAGCTGACGATGGACGTGCTGCAGCGCGCGGCCGCCAATCCCGACGAACTGGGCGCGGCCAGCTACGACTACCTGTTCTATTCGGGTTACGTGGTGCTGGCCTACTGGTGGGCCCGCAGCGTGGCCGCCGCCGATGCCAGCGCGCACGGCGCCGCCTTCGCCCAGGGCAAGCGCGAGACCGCACGGTTCTACTTCGCCCGCGTGCTGCCGCGCACCCTCAGCCACGCCGCCGCGATCCAGGCCGGCGCCGCGCCGCTGATGGCCATGGACGACGAGCGCTTCGGCGCCTGAGCCGGGCTTCGCCCGGCACCCGCGGTAGTGCCGGCCGCTGGCCGGCAACCGCAACAGCCGGCTTCCTGCGGGATGGCGAGGTGGGTCCAATTGCGGGGGACGGCGCACGCCACCGGACCCACCCCGCCTTCGACAGATTTCCGCTGCTGTAGATCCACGCCACGCGTGGATGAGAACCCCTGAAATCCTTCTGGAGAAGAGCCCCCTTTTGTTAAAGGGGGCGCGCCGACAGGCGCGGGGATTAGGAAGAATGCGCGGGCAACCCAGCGCGCCGACGGCGGGCTGGGTTGCTAAAGGGGGCGCACCGAAAGGTGCGGGGGATAGGAGGAATGCGCGGACCTGAATCATTGCGATTTGGGTTTCGCCCTCCGGGCGATACCCAAATCGCAATGATTCAGGTATAAGCTGTTCTCCCGATGGAGACAGACACTACACGCTTGGGTCTGATCGAAGCCGGAGCTCCGTTTTCTGCTCCGGGCGCCGAAGCATCGCCCAACGCCACGACGCTGCATCGCCCCGGTTCGGTCCGGCTGCTCTCGCTTGATGCCCACGGACGCGTACTGGACTGGATCACCTGGCAGGATGCGGCTTGCCTCTACGCCCGCGAGGCGGTGGCCTGGACGCTCGGCGACCCCTGCCTGCACATCCACGGCGGCACCAACCGTTTCAGCGGCCTGCAGAGCGGCATGGACCTGCACCCGATCATCGCCGCCCGCGGCCACGCCCGCTCCCGTGCGATCGACCCGACGCCGAACCTGACCAACCAGGCCCTTTTCGCCCGCGACGCCCAGCTGTGCATGTACTGCGGCCAGCAGTTCAGCCGCCCCACGCTCACCCGCGACCACGTCATGCCGCTGTCCAAGGGCGGCCTGGACTGCTGGGAAAACGTGGTCACCGCCTGCTTCCACTGCAATTCGCGCAAGAGCGACCGCACCCCGCAGCAGGCCGGCATGCCCCTGCTGGCAGTGCCCTACCGGCCCAGCTGGATCGAGCACCTGATCCTGTCCAACCGCAACATCCTGGCCGACCAGATGGCCTTCCTGAAGGCGCAATTGCCCAAGCGCTCGAAACTGAGCACCTGAACGCCTGAAAATGCAACCCTCACCGTCCTGTCACGGACGGCGGCGTTTGCTTGCCCCACCCCCGTTTGAGGGCGAAAATGGGCGTTCAGAAAAAGTGCGAACATGATGATCGACTCTGCCCGCTATCCCCGCCTCGCGCGCATCCAGACGCCGGATGACCTGCGCACGTTCGACGAATCCGAATTGAGGGCGGTTGCCGACGAACTGCGCGCCTACCTCATTGAATCGGTGGGCAAGAGTGGCGGCCACTTCGCCGCCGGCCTGGGCGTGATCGAGCTCACCGTGGCCCTGCACTACCTGTACCAGACACCGCACGACCAGCTGGTCTGGGACGTCGGCCATCAGACTTACCCGCACAAGATCCTGACCGGCCGCCGCGACGAGATCCACACCGTCAAGCAGAAGGACGGCATCGCGCCGTTCCCGAAGCGCGAGGAAAGCGAGTACGACACTTTTGGTGTCGGCCACTCCTCGACCTCGATCTCGGCCGCACTGGGCATGGCCATCGCCCGCCAGTCCGAAGGCGACGACCGCAAGATCGTGGCGGTGATCGGTGACGGCGCGATGACCGCCGGCATGGCGTTCGAAGCGCTGATGCACGCTGGCGGCATGGAGCCGGAGCCAAACCTGCTGGTGATCCTCAACGACAACAACATGTCGATCTCCGAGGCCGTGGGCGGCCTGACCAAGATGCTGGGCCGCGCCACCGGCAGCCGCACGCTCAACGCGCTGCGCGAAGGCGGCAAGAAGATTCTCGGTGACAAGAAGAACAATCCGGCACGCTTCGTGAAACGCTGGGAAGAACACTGGAAGGGCATGTTCGTGCCTTCCACGATGTTTGAGGAAATGGGCTTCCACTACACCGGCCCGATCGACGGCCACGACATGCCCGCCCTGCTGTCCACGCTGAAGACGCTGCGCGCCTCCAAGGGCCCGAAGCTGCTGCATGTGATGACCACCAAGGGCAAGGGTTACGAGCCGGCCGAGGGCGACCAGATCGGTTACCACGCCGTGGGCCCGTTCGATCCGGACAAGGGCCTGGTGGCCAAGGCCGGGGCCAAGAAGCCGACCTACACCGATGTATTCAGCGACTGGCTGTGCGATGCCGCCGCCGCCGAGCCGCGCCTGTACGGCATCACCCCGGCGATGCGCGAAGGCTCCGGCCTGGTGCGTTTCAGCAAGGAATACCCGCAGCGCTATTTCGACGTGGCGATTGCCGAACAGCATGCGGTCACCCTCGCCGCCGGCATGGCCACACAGGGTGGCAAGCCGGTGGTGGCGATCTACTCGACCTTCCTGCAGCGCGCGTACGACCAGCTGGTACATGACGTGGCCATCCAGGACCTGGACGTGCTGTTCGCGATTGACCGCGCCGGCGTGGTCGGCCCGGACGGTGCGACCCACGCCGGCAACCTCGACCTGAGCTTCCTGCGCTGCGTGCCGAACCTGGTGGTGATGGCACCGTCCCACGAAGCCGAGTGCCGGCAGATGCTCAGCACCGGCCTGCAGCACCCGGGCCCGGCCGCCGTGCGCTACCCGCGCGGCACCGGCACTGGCGTTGCAGCCGGCACCGACCTGTCGACCCTGCCGATCGGCAAGGGCGAACTGCGCCTGCAGGGCAGCCGCATTGCCCTGCTCGCCTTCGGCAGCACCGTGGCCGCCGCCGAGCAGGTCGGTCGCGAACTGGGCCTGAGCGTGGTCAACATGCGTTTCATCAAGCCGCTAGACCGCGAGCTGGTGCTGGCTGTCGCCGCCCAGCATGAGGGCCTGGTGACGATCGAAGACAACGTGGTGGCCGGTGGTGCCGGCTCCGGTGTTGGTGAACTGCTCAATGCCGAAGGCGTGCTGCGTCCGATCCTGCACCTGGGGCTGCCCGACAGCTACCAGCACCATGCCAGCCGCGAAGACCTGCTGGCCGAAGCCGGCATCGACGCCGCCGGCATCCGCGCTGCTGTGCTCAAGCGCTGGCCGCAGCTCGCCGCAGGTACCCCGCCGCTCAGCGCGGCAGGCTGAGGCCGATCACCACCCGGTAGATCCACACAGGGCGCAATGGGCGCGGACAGCGTCCGCACCCTCCAGGCTCGAAACCCGTAGATCCACGCCATGCGTGGATGATGGAATTCCGGGTGCCTGCCTTGGCAGGCACCCGCGCTCAGCCGTAACTGACCGCTTCGACGAATGCGCCGCTGGCTTCCACGCGCACGGCCGCACGCTGACCGGTGTCGACAAAGTGCAGGCGGGCCAGGGTCTCGGCGAAGTCGTAGGCGCGGGCGCCATCGCGGAACTCGATCGGCTCCGGCCGGTCCGGATGCAGCACGCGCCACTGGCGCTGTTCGCATTGCAGGCGGATCAACATGCAGCTCACTCCTTGAGACAGCGTATCGACGGCGGCGGGATGCCCATGCCGGTTATGGCACACGGCACCGCTGGAATTCAGGGCACGCAACGTGCCCTGATCGCAGACAATACGGCGTTCAAAATGTGAGCTGTATCAGATTATTCTGATTTTCATGGGCTGAACCCGTAAAGGTCAGTTCACCTGGAACTGCGCCCGGCAGCCATCACTCACCCAGATGCCGCGGCGATCCCAGCCCCAGCTCTGGCCTTCGATGCAGGCGCTGCGTGAGTCCTGGCGGATCAGCCGCACACCCCGGCGGATGCGCGCATCGCAGTACTCCTGCCGATGTCCATTGGAATGGCAGGTGACCACATCGCCGCCGCCCCATCCGTTGCCATTGCCATTGCCCCAGCCGCCACCATTGCCACCCCAGCCGCCACCGCGGCGGTATTCACCGACGAATTCGGCACGGCACCCCTGCGTGACCCAGACGCCGTTGCGCGACTGGCCCCAGGTCTCACCTTCCACACAGGGCGAACCGGACAACTGGCGGATCAACCGCGCGCGGCCGTCCAGGCGGCACTCATTGCTGCGATTCTTGACCGACTCGCAGCGCACGATGCCACTGCCATCGCGGCCACCATAGCGGTCGTCGTCATAGCCGTAGCCATAGCTCTGCGCCTGGGCGCCGCCGGCCGCCGCCAGCATCGGCAACAGGGTGCAGGCCAGGGTGCGCCAAGTGAGTGCCTTGCCCATCGAGATCTCCAGATGAATACGATGGCGCAAGCATCCGGGATTCACGGCCCGGCGCACAGAGGGGAGCGCAACGGCAGTTTTTCCCCATTCAAACAACGCAACCGGACCTGACTGCGTCACGGTTGCTGGCGTCACTCTCCGACGTGAAGCGCGTCTACCGTGTTGCCAAGCGCCTCGACCCGCACCGTGCTGCGCTGGCCGGTGCGGCGGTGATGCTCCAGGGCCAGCGCGGCGGCGGCGTCAAAGGCGTCGGCGCCACGTGCGTAGCGGGTGGCCTCGCGTGCCTGCGGGTGCAGTACGGACCAGCGCTGGGCAGTGCATTGGACGGTGATGACCATGGGGAGGCTCCTGCGGATAAAGGGTGCGGTGGCAGGCAGACGTGCCGCTCGCCGTTACACCATCAGGCTAGCGACCGCCTCCGGGATGGCCTATCAGATTTGTACGAAAATGCCGCGCCTTTGGGTCGGAACTTCGCCTCATCACATCCCTGAGTCCGTTTAGCTCGTTCATTCCGTGATCCTTGTCACGGAGTCAGCTGGGCTTCACACTACCATCATCAACAGGGGCCCCTTCCACATGCGCACCTTCTTCTCGCACCAGCGTTCGACGTTGCTGAAGTTCTATTTCGTGGCCAGCTATCTGATTCTGATCGAAGAGTTGGTCCGCGCCGCCGTGCATTGAGCGCTTGCTGACGGGCTATTTGCGACAGAAAATGTTGCTTTACGCACGGAGCTCGCGCATGAAGGTGCTTCTTCTGATTCCAGCGCTGCTGGTTCTGGCCGCATGCGCGAGCCCGGACAATGCAGCCCCGCGTGCCGACGGCAAGCCTTCGACAACCATGCCCAAGGTAGGCGGCGATCGCGACGCGCACGGCTGCATCGGCTCGGCCGGCTACCAGTGGTGCGAACACAGCCAGCGCTGCGAGCGGCCCTGGGAGCTGGCACAGGCACACGGCCTGGCCAACAGCGCCGAGGCCATCGACGCGTACTGCGCCACGCCCGCCAGCCCGGCGCGCAAGTGAGCACGACCCGTCATGGCTGAGCTGAGTCCCCTGCCCGACCTCGCCCGTGGCCGGTATCGCCACTTCAAGGGCGGCGAATACGAAGTGATCGACATCGTCCGCAGCAGCGAGACGCTGGAACCATTGGTGCTGTACCGCGCACTCTACGGCGAAGGTGGCCTGTGGGTACGCCCCTACCCGATGTTCGTCGAGCAGGTCCCAGGCAAACACGGCCCGCAGGCGCGTTTCGCACGCATCGACGATTGATCCGGCTCCCACCGGGCGGTGGCCGATGGTCGCGCCGGTGACGCGATCCGGCTGCGCTACAATCATACCGTCCAGTCGGTTTCTTCCCATCATGTCCCCGCCCACTCCCCGCTCGCGGCGCAAAGCGCCCGACAGCGTGCGCCAGTCATTGCTGCACGCCACCATCGCCGTGATTGGCCAGAACGGGCTGGCGGCACTGACCGTGCAGGATGTCGCGCGCGTGGCCGGGGTCAGCAAGGGCGCGTTGTTCCACCATTTCAGCAGCAAGCAGGCGCTGGTCGATGAAGCCATCGGCGCACTCATCGGCGAATTCGAGGCGCGTGTGCGCACGCTCCTGCAGGACGGCACGCCCGGCCACGGCTGCTTCAGCCGCGCCTATGTGCGGGCCAACTTCGAGCACCTGCTGCAGCAGGAACAGGACAACGACATCGGCCTGACCCTGGGCAACCTGATGGAGCCGGCCCTGCTGGCGCACTGGCGCGACTGGAAGCGCGCGATGCTGGCCGAGTTCCCCGGCGAAGCCGACGATCCGCGCCTGTACGCGGCACGCTGCGCGGCCGATGGCTATTGGGCCACCGCCTATGGTCGGCCGCTGGACGAAGCAGAGCGCCTCAATGCGCTGGCGATGGCCGAGCAGGCCCTCAAGCTGTGCGACCCGCAGTGACCCGGAGCCCGCGATGAACCCCTATATCTACCTGGCCGCCGCCATCGTGCTGGAAGTGATTGCCACGTCGCTGCTGAAGGCCTCGGACGGCATGAGCCGGCTGTGGCCGACACTGGGCGCGCTGGTCGGCTACGGGCTGTGCTTCTACCTGCTGTCGGTCACCATGAAGTCGGTGCCGACCGGCATCGCCTATGCGATCTGGTCCGGCGTCGGCATCGTGCTGATCTCGCTGATCGGCCTGGTGGTGTTCAAGCAGCGGCTGGATGCAGCTGCGCTGGCCGGCATCGCGCTGATCTGCGCCGGCGTGCTGGTGATCAACCTGTTCTCGCGCAGCAGCGCGCACTGAACACGCTGCTGCGCGACAGGTGCTAGCTGACCTTCTTCGCCACGCTCATGCCGATCAGGAACAGCACCACGGCAATGATGATGCCGGCCCAGAACAGGAACTTGGCGATGCCCACAGCGGCACCGGCGATGCCGCCGAAGCCCAGCACGCCGGCGATGATGCCGATGATGGCGAAAATGATGGCCCACTTGATCATGTCAGTCCTTACCCCGCAGGGAACGCAAACGGTGTGATCAGGCTAGGCCGCAGCCGATGCGGCAGTCGTGAAAAGGCCGCGTGTGCGGCGTGAATCAGCGCGGCCGGAAGCGCAGCAGCGCCACCGCGAAGGCCAGGAACACGCTTCCCACCAGCCGCTCGAACCAGCGCCGTGCGAATGGCTTTGCAAGCCAACGACGCAGGCCGTGGCCACCGGCGGCGTACATCACGTACCAGAACAGTTCGCAGGCCGCGAAGGTCGCCACCAGCACGCTGTACTGCACGGCCTGGCTACGCGACGGATCAACGAACTGCGGCAGGAACGCCGCGGCGAACAACAACAGCTTGGGGTTGCTCAAGCCAACCCACAGGCCGCCACGGAATACCGTCGCTGCGCCATGTACCGGCGCCAGTGTGACCTCGGCAGCATCGGCCACCGCGGGTGCCGGGCGGCAACTGTCACGCCACGCCTTGATGCCAAGCCAGGCCAGGTAGGCCACACCGAGATAACGCAGCACTTCGAACAGCATCGGCGAGGAGTGCAGCAACGCGCTCAGGCCCGCAGCGGATGCGGCCAGCACCAGCAGCATCGCCAGCAGGCAGCCGGCCATGGCCGGCACGCTGCCACGGAACCCCAGCCCGACGCTGCGCCCGAGGATGTGCAGCATGTTCGGCCCGGGCGTCCCGCACAGCACGAAGACCGTGGCCAGGAACCACCACCAGGTATGCAGGGCCATTGCCGGTTTCCACTTCAGAAGACGGCACCAGCATAGGGCACCCATGCAGGACGCGGCACATACAGCGGGCGGTGGATGCGACGGTTACAGATGCCGGCGCCCGTGCACGGCAGCGCCACTGCCATCTGTGCTGCAATGGCCGTCTCTGGCTTGGAGCAGTGCATGAAGACCCTTGGCCTGATCGGCGGCATGAGCTGGGAAAGCTCGGCGCAGTACTACCGGCTCATCAACGAGGCGGTGCGGCATCGCCTCGGTGGCGCGCATTCGGCGCAACTGCTGCTGTGGTCGGTGGATTTCGCCGGCATCAAGCAGCTGCAGCACGACGGCCAATGGGATCTGCTGGGCAACCACATGCTCGATGCTGCACGGCGGCTGCAGGCCGGTGGCGCCGAGCTGCTGGTGATCTGCACCAACACCATGCACACGCTGGCCGGCCGGATCGAAGCCGGATGCCCGCTGCCCCTGCTGCATATCGCCGACCCGACCGCCGCGGCGATCCTGCAGGCCGGCATCCGCAAGGTGGGACTGCTCGGCACCGCCTTCACCATGGAGCAGGCGTTCTACCGCGACCGGCTGCAGGACCGCTTCGGGCTGGAGGTACTGGTTCCGGAGGCCGATGATCGCCGCAGCGTGCACGACATCATCTACCAGGAGCTGATCTGCGGCGTGGTCAGCGAGCATTCGCGGCAGGCGTACGCCGGCGTGATCGCGCGCCTGGTTGCACGCGGCGCCGAAGCGATCATCCTCGGCTGTACCGAAATCATGCTGCTGGTCCGCGCCGAGGACAGCCCGGTGCCGCTGTTCGACACCACCACCCTGCACTCCCTGGCGGCGGTGGATGCGGCACTGGCCTGACCCTGCGCGCTGTCAGTCTTCGCCCTGCACTTCCAGTGCGGTGATCAACCAGTCGACCACGGCCTGCGAATCACACAGGAAGAAGATGGCATCGCCCGAACGCGCCTCAGTCAGCAGCCGATAGACGGTAATCGCCACTGCCGACTGGTTGGCGATGAACACCTCCGGGCTGCGCGGTCCCTCGCTGTGGCCGGCCACGGCATGCAGCGCCTTGCGCGCAGCCACGGTGGCGGGCGGGTCCGCGCTGCGGGCCAGTTCCGGCCCGCGCAGGCCCCACGCAATGAACACATGCTTGCCCTTGAACGTGGTGTCCAGGACACGCACCTGCCCGGCCTCTGCGCCAGCCGAGCGATGAATGACGGTACTGCTGATCAACGCAACCCCCTGTGGTCGTCGTGGTCCGCGCATCCTCCTCCACACGCCGGCTGCACGCCAGTGACGGCAGCCACAGGCTGGGCCGGCAAGCGTGGGAGAGATGTAAGAAGGTGTAAGCCGATGCGATCGGATGTGCCGCGATGATAAGGGATGTAAGGCTCTGCATGGGCCGGTGCACACTACTAAATCCCCACTGAGCCAACGCCGGAACGATCCGTTCCGATGGCCCCGGGCTGGTCCATTCTTGCGGCCCATTCCCCTGCCGAGGCCCCCCATGACCCATCGCCTGCTGCTGCCGATTGCCCTCCCCACCCTGGCCCTGCTGCTGGCCGCCACCACGGTGGCCGCCCAGGATTACGACAGCGATCCCATTGCGCCGCTGCGCTGCGAATCGCAGTTCAACAAGACCCAGCAGTGCCCGATCGAAGGCCGCATGCGCCTGGCCAGGCAGCTGTCGGTCACCCGCTGCGTAGAGGACCAGAACTGGGGCCAGAGCCGCCGCATGCTCTGGGTCACCGACGGCTGTCGCGCCGAGTTCGTGGCCGACGGACAGGGACGCGGCCGCTGGCCGGGGCGCGGCCGGGACCGTGACCGTGACCGCGATGACGATGGCGAGCGCCTGGTCTGCGAGTCCTACGAGCAGAAGGACAAGGAATGCCGCATCCGTGTGCGCCACGAGGTACGCCTGGTCAAGCAGAAGTCGGTGACACCGTGCGTCGAGGATCGCAACTGGGGCTGGGACCGCCGCGGCGTGTGGGTCAGCGACGGCTGCCGTGCCGAGTTCCGTGTGTATTGACTGCCGACCACACGCTGGCTGTGGCGGATGCGCAGACACGGCCGACGCGCTCGATAGACTGGGCGCACCCAGCCCAGGAGCCTTCGATGGTGCCGCCCGATCCCTCCTCGACGATGTTGCACATCCGCGAGGCAATGCCCGCCGACGTTTCCGCGTTGATCGCGCTCGACAGCGTTGCGGTCCACGATCCGCAACGCGCACGGCAGATCAGCGACTGGCAGGCCCGTGGTGGCATGCACCGGCCGAATGGGCCGGTCAGCTGGCCGGTTACCTGGTCATCCACCATCACTTCTTCGGCGAAGCCTTCGTCGAGATGCTGATGGTGGCGCGCGAACAACGCAGCCAGGGCGTCGGCGCCGCCCTGCTGCGCCATGCCATCGCGCTGCACGGCCACGGCAGGCTGTTCACTTCGACCAATGCTTCCAATACCGGCATGCAACGCCTGCTCGCCGCTTCGGGTTTCATCGACAGCGGCATCGTGCACGGATTGGACGAAGGCGATCCGGAGCTGCTCTACCGCTTTGCCGGCAGCTGATCGAGATACGTGGTCACCTTTGCATCCAGCAGGTCCATCAACAGCGGATCCATGCAGCGATAGTCGTCGGGGATATCCAGGCAATGCAGGCGCTTGTATTCCAGCAGGCGCGCATAGGCGGCCTGCAGGCGATGCTGGTGCTTGGCCTCCATCACGAAGATGACATCGGCCCAGCGGATATCCGCCGGGCCGATGGGGCGTCGTGCATGCGGACTGGTGCCGGCCGACAGCGCAGCGAAGCCGGGTCGCCGTCGCCACATGGCTTCGGCGGTCGGGCTGCGCAGCTGGTTGCGGCTGCAGACGAACAGCAGCTTGATCATTCCTGTTCCTGCAGTTGGCGGGCGCTGAGGACCGGATAGGTGAAGCCCAGCTGGCGTGCGCGCGCGAGCTTGGCATCGCGCGTATACAGCAGCTTCCAGTTCTTCTCGGGCTTGTAGCTGTAGGCGGTCGTGGCGCGGTCGCCACCACGGTTGCGAGCCTGGCTGCGACGCCAGGCACGGTTTCTTGCAGAATCCATGATGTGTTCTCGTGAGTACCGGGTTCAGCAGCCGCGGTAGTACGAGTGGCGCGCAGCATACACCGCACGCACAAAAAAGCCCACGCATCGCTGCGCGGGCTTCTTGATTCATCACAGTGGTCGGGACGGCCGGATTCGAACCGACGACCCTCTGCCCCCCAGGCAGATGCGCTACCAGGCTGCGCTACGCCCCGACTGATGCTGCGATGTGCCCGCCACTGCGGCGGGCCGTGAAGTATAGCGGATTACGATGGAAATGGGATCAGCGGCGCAGCAACTGCAGCACTTCTTCCAGCTCCATGCGCACCTGCTTGATGATCTGGTTGCTCAGCGCCGATTCCTCGCGGGCATCGGGGCCGTCCAGACGCAGGCGTGCACCACCGATCGTGTAGCCCTGTTCGTACAGCAGGCTGCGGATCTGCCGCACCATCAGCACGTCGTGGCGCTGGTAGTAGCGGCGGTTGCCTCGGCGCTTGGCCGGCTCAAGGCTGGGAAACTCGGTTTCCCAGTAGCGCAGGACATGCGGCTTGACGTCGCACAGCTCACTGACTTCACCAATGGTGAAGTAGCGCTTGGCCGGGATCGGCGGTAGTTCGCGGTTACTGCCCGGATCCAGCATAAGCTTCCACCCTCTCCTTGAGCTTCTGGCCCGGACGGAAGGTGACCACCGTACGGGCGGAAATCGGAATTTCCTCGCCGGTCTTGGGGTTGCGACCCGGGCGCTGGTTCTTGCGCCGCAGATCGAAATTACCGAAGCCCGACAGCTTCACCTGACGTCCCTGTTCCAATGCTTCACGCAGCACATCGAAAAACGCGTCGACGAATTCCTTGGCTTCCCGCTTGTTCAGACCGACTTCGTCGAACAGCTTTTCCGCCATCTCCGCCTTGGTCAATGCCATTGCCTGCTACCCCCGAGTGCTGCCCGCTCAGCCGCGGATCCGGGCGTGGTGTTCACGCTCGATGGCAGTGACCGCCTCGGCCACCACCGCATCCACGTCGCGGTCCGTCAGAGTGCGCGACTTGTCCTGCAAAATCAAGCCCATAGCGAGACTCTTGAATCCCGGCTCGACGCCCTGGCCGACGTAACGGTCGAACAGGTTCAGGTCGCGCAGCAGCGGGCCGGCGGCCTGGCGGACGGTGGCCGCCAGATCGGCCCAGGCCACCTGTTCAGGCACCAGGAATGCCAGGTCGCGACGCACCGCCGGGAAGCGCGACAGTTCGCCGGCGCGCGGCAGTCGGCGGGCGGTCAGCGGCTCCAGGTCCAGCTCGAAGGCGTAGACGTCGGCTTCGATATCCATCGCCCGGGTCAGGCGCGGGTGGATCTGGCCGATCCAGCCGATCGCCACGCCATCACGGAACACCTCGGCCGAACGCGCCGGGTGGCCGTAGGCGCGGACGGACGGGCGGAACTCCAGTTGCGCGCCACTGGCGGCCGCCAGCGATTCCAGGTCGCCCTTCAGGTCATGGAAGTCGACCTTGCGGGTCGGCAGGCCCCACTGCACCGCCTGCGCCTCACCGCAGACCGCAGCGGCCACGCGCGGGGTTTCCAGCGGTGCCGGCTGGCCGTCTCCGGCCTGCTGGGCGAACACGCGGCCGAGCTCGAACAGACGCACGCGGCCCAACTGGCGGGCGGCGTTGCGGCCCAACGTGGCGACCAGGCCCGGCAGCAGCGACGGGCGCATCACCGCCAGTTCGGCCGACAGCGGGTTGGCCAGCGGCACCAGGCCGTCGCGCAGCTGCCACTGGGTCAGCAGCGCGTCGTCGACGAAGGCGAAATTGACGGTTTCCTGCTGGTCACGGGCGATCAGCTGGCGGCGCACGCTCAGCGCGTCCAGCTGGGTCTCGCTCGGCATCGCCACGCGCGAGGCACCGCCCGGCAGCGTGGTCGGGATCTGCTCGTAACCGTGGATGCGGGCCAGCTCTTCGATCAGGTCTTCTTCGATGGCGATGTCGAAGCGGCGGCTCGGCGCGACCACCTGCCAGCCGTCGGCGGCGGCGACCACGTCCATGCCCAGCGCGCGCAGGATGCGCTCGACTTCCGCATCGTCGATGGTGATGCCGAGCACGCGGGTGATGCGGGCGCGGCGCAGCACGATGGTCGCTGGCTGCGGCAGATCGGCTTCACGCACGGCCTCGGTGACCGGTGCCGGGGTACCGCCGGCCAGGTCCAGCACCAGGCGGGTGGCGTACTCGATCGCGGTGCGCGGCAGCGCCGGATCGACGCCGCGCTCGAAGCGATGGCCGGCATCGGTGTGCAGGCCAAGCTTGCGGCCACGACCCATGATCGCGGCCGGCGCGAAGTGCGCGGCTTCCAGGAACACGGCGGTGGTCGCGTCGGTGACGCGGGTGTCGAAGCCGCCCATCAGGCCGGCCAGGCCGACCGCGCGGTCAGCGTCGGTGACCACCAGGAAGCTGTCGTCCAGCGCAGCATCGCGGCCGTCCAGCAGCTTCAGCGTCTCGCCCGCGCGCGAACGCCGCACGGCGATGCCGCCCTGCAGGGTGCCCAGGTCGTAGGCGTGCATCGGCTGGCCCAGCTCCAGCATCACATACTGGGTGATGTCGACCAGCAGCGAGACCGGACGCACGCCACTGCGGCGCAGGCGCTCGGCCATCCACAACGGGGTCTTGGCGGCGGCATTGACGCCTTCGATGACACGGCCCAGGTAACGCGGCGCTTCGGCGCCGGCGTCGAGCTGGATGCCCAGCTCACGGCTGCCGACTGCCGGAATGGCGTCGGCAGCGAAGTCCAGCACTTCACTGCGGGTGGCGGCGGCGACGTCGTAGGCGATGCCGCGCAGGCTGAAGCAGTCGGCGCGGTTCGGGGTCAGCTTGATCTCGATGCTGGCATCCGGCAGGCCCAGGTACTCGACCAGGGTCTGGCCGACCGGTGCGTCGTCGGGCAGTTCCAGCAGGCCGGAAGCATCGTTGTCCAGGCCCAGTTCCTTGGCCGAGCACAGCATGCCGTTGGACTCGACGCCACGCAGCTTGGCCGGCTTGATCTTCAGCTCGCCGATCTGCGCACCGACCATCGCCAGCGGCGCGACCAGGCCCGGGCGCGCGTTCGGGGCGCCGCACACGATCTGCAGCAGTTCGCCCTGCCCGGCATCAACCCTGCACACCTGCAGGCGATCCGCTTCCGGATGGCGCACCGCATCGACGATGCGTGCCACGACCACGTGGTCGAGGCCTTCGCCCAGCGCGGTCACGTCTTCCACTTCCAGGCCGATGGCGGTCAGCACTGCACTCAGTTCATCGCGCGAAGCGCCGGTCGGGACGTGGCTGCGCAGCCAGTTTTCGGAGAATTTCATGGTGTCATCCTGGTGGGCCCGGCGCATGCGCCTGGGCCTGCGAATTTGGGAGCAGCCGAGCATGGCTCGGCCCTACACGGTTGCGGCTTACGCGAACTGTTTCAGGAACCGCACGTCGTTCTCGAAGAACGCACGCAGGTCGTTGACGCCGTAGCGCAGCATTGCAAAGCGCTCCACGCCCATGCCGAAGGCGAAGCCGGTGTAGCGCTCCGGATCGATGCCGACGTTGCGCAGCACGTTCGGATGGACCATGCCGCAGCCCAGCACTTCCAGCCAGCGGGTGCTGCCATCGGGCTGCTGCCAGGCGATGTCCACTTCCGCGCCCGGCTCAACGAACGGGAAATAGCTGGGGCGGAAGCGCATTTCGAAATCGCGCTCGAAGAAGGCGCGCACGAACTCGGCCAGCGTGCCCTTCAGGTCGGCGAAGGTCGAATGCTCGTCCACCAGCAGACCTTCCACCTGATGGAACATCGGCGAATGGGTCTGGTCGCTGTCGCTGCGGTACACCTTGCCGGCGGCGATCATGCGCAGCGGCGGCGCGTGGTCACCCATGTAGCGCACCTGCACGCCGGAGGTGTGCGTGCGCAGCAGGCGGCCGTCGCCGAAGTAGAAGGTGTCGTGCATGGCGCGCGCCGGATGGTGCGGCGGGAAGTTCAGCGCCTCGAAGTTGTGCCAGTCGTCCTCGATCTCCGGCCCTTCCGACAGCTCGTAGCCCAGCCGGCCGAAGATGCCGGTGATGCGCTCCAGGGTGCGGGTGATCGGATGCAGGCCGGCGCGGTCGCCGTTGCGACCCGGCAGGGTGATGTCGATGGCTTCGGCGGCCAGGCGTGCATCCAGTGCCGCGTCTTCCAGTAGCGCCTTGCGCTCGCCGAGCGCGCGGGTCAGCGCGTCGCGGGCCTGGTTGATCGCTTCACCGGCGGCCTTGCGCTCGTCGGCCGGCAGGGCGCCGAGCTGCTTGAGCTGCGAGGTGATGCTGCCACTCTTGCCAAGCAGGGCCACGCGCAGCTGTTCCAGCACGTCGGGGCTCTGTGCGGCGGCCACATCGGCCAGCGCCTGGGTGGTGAGGGATTGGATGTCGCTCATGGGGGGCCGGAACTCCAGTCGATCTGCCATCGCGATGCGCGAAGGGCCGACCCCTGTCGCCACCGCCGTCCCCGCGCTGCCGCCATGGCCTCGCCGGGACCCAAAAAAGAATGGGGAAGGACTTGCGCCCTTCCCCATGCATTGCCTTGACCTGACACCGTTCCGAATGAACGGTTACGGCATCGGGAAGGACTTATGCCGCCAGCGCGCCCTTGGCCTTTTCGGCCAGCGCAGCAAAACCGGCTGCGTCGTGCACGGCGATGTCAGCCAGGACCTTGCGGTCCAGGGTGATGCCGGCCTTCAGCAGACCGTTCATGAAGCGGCTGTAGCTCAGGCCGTTGATGCGGGCAGCCGCATTGATACGGGTGATCCACAGCGAACGGAAGTTGCGCTTCTTCTGCTTACGGCCGATGTAGGCGTACTGCTGTGCCTTGATGACCGCCTGCTTGGCGACGCGGAAGACCTTGCGGCGGGCGTTGTAATAGCCCTTGGCGAGATCCAGAATCTTCTTGTGGCGGCGACGCGCCTGTACGCCACGCTTAACTCGTGCCATTTTTCAGTTCCTCAGAGGTAAGGGAGCATGCGGTCCAGACGGCCTGCGTCTTCTGCACGGACATGGCCCGTCTGACGCAGATTACGCTTACGCTTGGTCGCTTTCTTCGTGAGGATGTGGCTACGGTTGGCGTGGCCGCACTTGTACTTGCCCGAGGCGGTCTTGCGGAAACGCTTGGCCGCTGCCCGGTTGGTCTTGATCTTGGGCATTGCAATGTCCTTGATGGGATTTGACCCTGGTTTCTGACTGATCTGGCGGCGGCCTGGGCCGCTCTTTCCGTCCTGCCATGATCGGCGTACGACCCGTCCTGGGTGGGTCGAGCCGGGCATGATACAGGCAAAACCGCCCTGCCACCAGCCCCAGCACCTCTTGCGCCGGCATTTCAACCGGCATCCTGCAAAAGCAAAGGGACGCCAGTGGCGTCCCCTTACCCTGAACCATTCAGCCAGGCGCCCCGGAAGGCGGCCCGTCAGGCCTCAGGTCTTCTTCTTCGGCGCGATCATCATGACCATCTGACGCCCTTCCAGGCGCGGACGGGATTCAATGACGATGTCCTCGCCCAGATCGGTCTCGATCCGGTTGGCCATTTCGCGACCCAGTTCCTGGTGGCTCATTTCACGGCCACGGAAACGGATGTTGACCTTGATCTTGTCGCCTTCTTCAAGGAACCCGCGCATCTTGCGCAGCTTGATCTGGTAGTCGCCCTCGTCCGTGACCGGACGGAACTTCACTTCCTTGATCTCGACCTGCTTGGTCTTCTTCTTGGCCTCGCTGGCCTTCTTCTGCGCTTCGAACTTGAACTTGCCGAAGTCCATGATCTTGCAGACCGGCGGATCGGCCTGCGGCTGGATTTCGACCAGGTCCAGGCCTTCATCTTCGGCCATGGACAGCGCTTCGTCGCGCGACAACACGCCGATCATTTCTCCGTCACTGCCGATCACGCGGACGCGCGGCACACGGATTTCCTGATTCTTGCGGTTCTGTTTGTTGTCAGGGGTGCTGATATTACGTTCTCCCAAGGGTATCGAACCGGTCCGGGTGCCTGTGCCCCCGGACCGGACCTTTGCTTACGCGCCCTCGGCCTGGAGCCGCTCGATGAAGGCCTGCAGGCTCATGCTGCCCAGGTCTTCGCCAGAACGCGTACGCACCGCCACAGCCCCATTTTCCTTCTCGCGGTCACCAATGACCAGCAGGTAGGGCACGCGCTGCAACGTATGCTCGCGGATTTTATAGCCGATCTTCTCGTTACGCAAATCCGAGCTGACGCGGAAGCCTTGCTCCGCAAGGGTTTTGGTCACGCCCGAGACGTAGTCGGCCTGGGCGTCGGTGATGTTGGCCACCACCACCTGGGTCGGCGCCAGCCAGGCCGGGAACTGGCCGGCGTGGTGCTCGATCAGGATGCCCAGGAAGCGCTCCATCGAGCCGACGATGGCGCGGTGCAGCATGACCGGATGCTTCTTCTGGCTGTTCTCATCCACGTACTCGGCGCCCAGGCGGCCCGGCATCATGAAGTCGACCTGCATGGTGCCCAGCTGCCAGGTACGGCCGATGGCATCCTTCAGGTGGTACTCGATCTTCGGGCCGTAGAAGGCGCCCTCGCCCGGCAGCTCCTGCCATTCCACGCCACAGGCGGACAGCGCCGAACGCAGTGCGCCCTCGGCCTTGTCCCAGGTGGCGTCGTCGCCCAGGCGCGATTCCGGACGCAGCGCGATCTTGATCTGGATCTCGTCGAAGCCGAAGTGCTGGTAGACCGCCAGCGCCTGCTGGTGGAACGCGGTCACTTCCGATTCGATCTGGCTCTCGGTGCAGAACACGTGGCCGTCGTCCTGGGTGAAACCACGCACGCGCAGGATGCCGTGCAGCGCGCCGGACGGCTCGTTGCGGTGGCAGGAACCGAACTCACCGTAGCGGATCGGCAGGTCGCGGTAGCTGTGCAGGCCCTGGTTGAACACCTGGATGTGGCCCGGGCAGTTCATCGGCTTGACCGCGTAGGTGCGCTTCTCCGACTCGGTGAAGAACATGTTGTCCTGGTAGTTGTCCCAGTGGCCGGACTTCTTCCACAGGCTCACGTCCAGGATCTGCGGGCAGCGCACTTCGCCGTAGCCGCTGCTGCGGTAGACCTTGCGCATGTACTGCTCGACCACCTGCCACAACGCCCAGCCCTTCGGGTGCCAGAACACCAGGCCCGGCGCCTCTTCCTGCAGGTGGAACAGGTCCTGCTGCTTGCCGATGCGGCGGTGGTCGCGCATCTCGGCTTCCTCGATGCGCTTGATGTACGCCTCGAGCTGCTTCTTGTCGGCCCAGGCGGTGCCGTAGATGCGCTGCAGCTGTTCGTTCTGCGCATCGCCGCGCCAGTAGGCGCCGGAGATGCGGGTCAGCTTGAAGGCCTTCAGGAAGCGCGTGTTCGGCACGTGCGGGCCGCGGCACATGTCCACGTATTCCTGGTGGTAGTACATGCCCATCGCCTGGATGTCGTCGGACATGTCCTCGATCAGGCGCAGCTTGTAGTCCTCGCCACGGGCCTTGAAGATCTCGATCACTTCGGCGCGCGGCGTCATCTTCTTGATGACGTCGTAATCCTGGGCGATCAGCTCACCCATGCGCTTCTCGATCGCGGCCATGTCGTCCGGGGTGAACGGGCGCTCGGAATAGATGTCGTAATAGAAGCCCTCGGCGATCACCGGGCCGATCACCATCTTCACGTCCGGGTACAGCTGCTTGACGGCGTGGCCGACCAGATGGGCGCAGGAGTGGCGGATGATCTCCACGCCCTCCTCGTCCTTGGCGGTGATGATGCGCAGGCTGGCATCGTGGTCGATGACGTCACTGGCATCGACCAGCACGCCATCGACCGAGCCGGCGATGGTGGCCTTGGCCAGGCCGGCACCGATCGACTGGGCGACGTCCATGACGCTGACGGGGTTTTCGAACTCGCGGCGGCTGCCGTCGGGAAGGGTAATGTTGATCATCGCATTGGCTTCGTGCGGGGCCCGCTGGGCGGGCTGGAAAGCGTTCCCGGGCCATTGCCCGGGCAATAAAAAAGCGCCGCGAGGGCGCCTGGAACACAGGGCCTTCGGGGGCAGGTCAACAGTGGGCGGTGGTAGTGCTCATGTCGCACGCTCGGCCGGCGCTGGGCGCGGGCCACCTTGTTCCAGTCAGGGTTCTGCGACGATCTTAAACCAGCACACCGGAAAGCCCAAGGCCTACCGTACGGTCCGCTGAATGGTCCTCGCTGGCGGCGTGAAAACGCAATGATTACCATGTCCGCGCAGCCCGCCCCGTGCCAGCCTGCCCGCTTCCCCCCAGGACCTCGTGATGCGCCACCCGCTCCGACCGGCTCCCGCCGGCCCCGCCCGTGCCCCGCGTTCGCTGGCCCGCTGCCATGGCGGCCGCCCGCAATGATCACCGTCGGCCTTTCCACGCTGGGCTTCTGCAGCCTGGGCATGCTGGCAGCGATGTTCTCGGCACTGGCCTTCTATGCCGCCTCGCCGCACTGCCGCTGGCCCCGCCTGCGCCGCGCCGGCCGCCTCGGCCGCCAGATCGGCCTGGTCGCCGCGGCTGCCGCATTGTGGCTGTGGATGGCCGAACTCGGCTTTGCCGCTGGCCTGGTGGCGATGCTGTGCACCTGGATGCTGGCCGCGATGCTGCTGCCGGCACTGGCCGCCTGGCATCGCCCGGGCACGGAGTCGCCCTGATGTGGCCGCGCGCCTTCGCCGGCATCGTGGCCGGCTTCTTGCTGGCCGCCGCCGCGACCGGGCTGGTGACGTGGTTGCCGCCGGGCCCCTGGCAGAACGCGCTGGTGCCCAGCCTGGTCACGTTCATCCCGCTGTGGATGCTGGCTGCCCTGTGGGCGTTCAGCTTCCGCAGCGCGCTGCGCGCCTGGGTGACACTGGCCGGCAGCGCTGCGGCCGGCTTCGCCGTGCTGACGCTGCTGCGCCTGACCGGCGCGGTGCAATGAGACTCCCCCCATGAAGTTCAGCTCGCAGACCCTGCGTACGTTCACCACCCTGCACACCTGGGTCGGCCTGGTTGCCGGCTTCGGCCTGTTCGTGGCCTTCTACGCGGGTGCGCTGACCCTGTTCCACCACGACCTGCCGCTGTGGCAGACGCCCGGTGCAGCCATTGCGTTGCCGGCGGGCCTGGACGATGCGCAGTACCTGCTGGAAGACGTGCTGGCGGCACACCCGGAAGCCCGCCGCCACGTCGGCATGACGTTCCCCGGCGCCGAACATCCGCAACCCCTGGCCTACTGGCAGGCCGACGACGGCAGCTGGCGCTATGCCTGGCCGGGCCAGATCGCCGGCAGCCCGACGCCGCCACAGGCCGGGCTGGCCGAACTGGTCAACGAACTGCATTACAGCCTCGGACTGCCGGTGGCCGGCATCTACGTGATGGGCATCGTCAGCCTGCTGTATGGCATGGCGCTGCTGAGCGGCCTGGTGATCCACCTGCCGAAGCTGTTCGGCGACCTGTTCGCGCTGCGTCCGGGCCGCAACCTGAAGCAGCTGTGGCAGGACGCGCACAACGTGATCGGCGTGCTCAGCCTGCCCTTCCACCTGATGTTCGCGGTCACGGGCGCCCTGCTGTGCCTGGTGTTCGTGCAGATGGCCCTGCTCAATCCACTGATCTACGACGGCAAGGCCCTGCAGGCGGTACCGACTGCAATGGACACCGCGCCGGTGCGCGACGCCAGTGGCATCCCGGCACCGCCGGGCAGCCTGCGCCTGCTGCATGCGCGCGCGCTTGAAGTAGCCCGCGCACAGGGCGTGGCCAACTTCGAGCCGGCCTACCTGAAGCTGGCCAACGCCGGCGATGCCAACGCCACGATCGAGATCACGGGCGAATCCACCGGCACACTCGGGCCGCTCGGTTCGGTGGCCCTGGACGTGGCCACCGGCAACGTCCTGGCCTCCCAGCTGCCGGGCCAGCGCGATGCCAACCACGCCACGCTCAGCGCCGCCTATGCCCTGCACTTCGGCGAGTTCGGCAACGGCGTGGTGGTCTGGCTGTACTTCCTGCTCGGCCTCGGCGGTGCGTTCCTGTTCTACTCCGGCAACCTGTTGTGGATCGAGTCGCGGCGCAAGCGTCGCCAGCCGCAACAGCCGCGTGCCGGGGTGAACATGGCACGGGCCACGGTTGGCGTGTGCATCGGCCTGTGCGTGGCGATCTCGGTCGCTTTCATCACCGCGCTGGTGCTGGAGCGGTTGGCACCGTCGGCGGTCGACCATGGCATCCGCTGGGCCTGCTTCGGCAGCTGGGCAGCCTGTGCGCTGTGGGCTGCACTGCGCCGCCCCGCGCAGGCGGCGCGCGAGCTGCTGTGGGCCGCAGCGCTCAGCACTGCACTGGTGCCGGTCCTGCACGGCGCACTCAATGGTGACTGGCTGTGGCGCGCCGCCGCGCGTGGCCATTGGCCGCTGTTCTGGGTCGATGCCATCGCGCTGGCCATGGCCTTCGGCTTCGCTCGCCTGGCCGTCGCCAGCCAGCGCCGCGCCCGCAACGGCGACCCCAACAGCGTCTGGGCCAACTAAGCCTTCACCGGGCATGGCCCGGCGCTACCGCTGCGGGTGTTCTTCGCCCGAGTAACGACTCACTTCGATCAGGTTGCCATCCGGGTCGCGGAAGTACACCGATTCGATCGGTCCCAGCGCACCGGTACGTGTGGCCGGCCCCTCCTCCACCGCGATGGCCTGCGCCTGCAGGTGCGCCAGCACATCGACCATTGCCGTATGCGTGACCAGGCACAGATCGGCACTGCCCGGCGTGGGTCGCAGCGCATGCGGCTGCAGTGGCGCGCTGGCCGGATGCAGGTTGATCTTCTGCTGGCCGAACTGCAGCGCGGTACGGCCAGCGCCGAAGCGCACGACCTGCATGCCGAGCACGCGCTGGTAGAAGTCACAGCTGCGTTCGATGTCGGCGACGGTGAGGACCAGGTGGTCCAGGCGTTCGAGATGGATCATGCCCAAAGCGTAGCGCCGCCGGCGTCGTCGCAATGTGCGGTGTCGGGTCGATGGCGTTGCCGCCTGGCGCCGGGCATGGCCCGGCGCCACCAGTGACTCAATCGCCGATGCGCGCCTTCTGCCACGGGCCGAGCATCGCGTTGAGCAGGCTGGCCTGCTCGTCGTCGCCGGTCAGCTCCCACATGAACACCCCGGCCAGGCCCTGCTCGCGGGCGAACCGGGCACGCAGGCCGATCGAGCGCGGGTCTTCATAGCTGATGAAGATCTTCTGCACGGCGTTGTACAGCCACGGGCTCTGCGCCTGCGGCTGCCAGTGCTTCACCCAACCCGGCTGGTCGAGATAGCGCGCCTTGATCACCCGCCAGTCGCCGGCGTCGGCCGGTGCGCTGTAGGGCTGATACAGGCCATCCGGCGCATCGCCGGTGACCTTGAAGCCGCGCCCATAGAACGGCACGCCCAGCACCAGCTTGTCGGCCGGCACACCGTGCTCGCGGTAGTACTGCACCGCGCCGGCCACGTTGTTCCAGCGCCGCAGCTCCGGCGCCAGCGGATCGGCCGGCACTTCATGCAGGGGCGCATTGAAGGTCGACACCGATGAGAAGCCGGTGCCCATGTCATAGCTCATCAGGTTGATGAAATCGAACACCTTGGCCAGCGCCGGCAGGTCGTAGCTCGCCGCCGGATCATAGGGGCCATCGGTCTGCAGGCGACCGGCGGCCAGCGCGGCGCTCAACAGCATTGGCTGCCCCACCTTGCGCCCGTGCGCGTCGAGTGCCACGCGGAACGCCTGCGCGAGCCTGGTCAGGTTGGCGCGATCCTGCGGGCGATGCGCCAGCTCCTTCGGCCCGCCACTGACCGGGAACTCCCAGTCGATATCCACGCCATCGAAGCTGCCGGCATGGTGATCGAAGAACAGTGCCATGCATGAGTTCACCAGGCGCTTGCGGCTGGCCTCGGTCAACGCTGCATCGGAGAACCCACCCGCACCCCAGCCACCGATCGAAATCAGCGTGCGCAGGTGCGGATGCGCCTTTTTGAGCTCGGCCAGCGCGGCGAAGTTCTTCGGCGCTTCCGCGCCGACCGCGCAGCGGCCGTCATCGATGGTGGAGAACGCATAGAACAGATGGGTCAGGCGCTCGGCGGGAATGCTCGACACCGGATAGCGCTCGGCCGAGCCGCCGGGGTAGTAGGCACCGAAGATCGGCGGCGGCGCCGGCGCGGCGCGCGCAGCGATGGGCACGGCACCGGCAATCAGCACGGCAAGGACGGCCACGGTCTGGCGGAACATGGGATCTCCCGGTTCGAAGGCGCCGCCACGTTAGCAAACCGATGTGGCTGCGGGACGGTTGTCGCGGCATGTCGTCCCGTGGACAGGCGTGATCCGCGCAACCGTGACAGAACGATGGCCACGTGGCGGCGCTCACGCACTGCAGCAGGACATGCAGCGACCTGGATGAGCGGCACTGCATGACATCAAGGCAAAGAAAAAGCGGGCCGAAGCCCGCTTTTTCATTTGCGGAAGCGTGAGGACCGACGGTCCTCACCCACCGCACAATCAGCAGTACCGATTACTCGGCGCTGACGGCGTCGCCTTCTTCCACGGCCTTCATCGACAGGCGGATACGGCCCTGCTTGTCGACTTCCAGCACCTTGACCTTGACCACATCGCCTTCCTTCAGCACGTCGCCGACCTTCTCGACGCGATCGCTGGAGATCTGCGACACGTGGACCAGACCGTCCTTGCCCGGCAGGATCGTGACGAACGCACCGAAGTCCATGATCTTGGCGACCTTGCCTTCGTAGATGCGGCCCGGCTCGACGTCCGAGGTGATCTGCTCGATGCGGGCCTTGGCGGCCTGGGCAGCGATGGCATTGACCGAAGCGATGACGATGGTGCCGTCATCCTGGATGTCGATCTGGGTGCCGGTTTCCTTGGTGATGGCCTGGATGGTCGAGCCACCCTTGCCGATCACTTCGCGGATCTTGTCCGGGTGGATCTTGATGGTCAGCAGGCGCGGCGCGTAGTCCGACAGCTCTTCACGCGGAGCGGTCAGGCCGTGGGCCATTTCGCCCAGGATGTGCAGACGACCAGCCTTGGCCTGCTGCAGAGCCTGCTTCATGATCTCTTCGGTGATGCCTTCGATCTTGATGTCCATCTGCAGGGCGGAAATGCCCTCAGCGGTACCGGCCACCTTGAAGTCCATGTCGCCCAGGTGATCTTCGTCACCCAGGATGTCGGACAGGACGACGAAGCGCTCGCCTTCCTTGACCAGGCCCATGGCGATACCGGCCACCGGCGCCTTCACCGGCACGCCGGCGTCCATCAGGGCCAGCGACGAGCCGCAGACCGATGCCATCGACGAGGAACCGTTCGACTCGGTGATTTCCGAGACGACGCGGATGGTGTACGGGAAGGATTCCAGCGACGGCATGACAGCCAGCACGCCGCGCTTGGCCAGGCGACCGTGGCCGATTTCGCGGCGCTTCGGGCCCATCATGCGGCCGCACTCACCCACCGAGAACGGAGGGAAGTTGTAGTGGAACAGGAAGTTTTCCTTGTACTCACCGGCAACGGCGTCAATGACCTGGCCGTCACGGGCGGTGCCCAGGGTGATGGTCACGATGGCCTGGGTTTCGCCACGGGTGAACAGCGAGGAACCGTGGGTACGCGGCAGCACGCCGGTCTTCACCGTGATCGGGCGGACGGTGTCCAGCGCACGGCCGTCGATACGGACCTTGGTGTCCAGCACCGAGTCACGCATGGTGCGGTACTCCAGTTCACCGAATTCCTTCGACAGCTCGGCCGGGTTCCAGCCTTCAGCGGCCACGCGACCAGCCAGGGCTTCGAACACGTCCTTCTTGATCGCCGAGATGGCGTCGCGGCGCTGCAGCTTGTCACGCACCTGGAAGGCTTCGCCCAGGCGCGGGCCGATGGCTTCCTTCAGGGCGGAGATCAGCGCTTCGTTCTTGGCCGGGGCTTCCCAGGTCGACGGCTTGGTGCCGGCTTCGACGGTCAGCTCGTTGATCGCGTTGATGACCTTCTGCATTTCGCGGTGACCGAAGGTCACGGCGCCCAGCATCACTTCTTCGGACAGCAGCGCGGCTTCGGATTCAACCATCAGCACGGCGTTGGAGGTACCGGCGACGACCAGCTCCAGCTGCGAGTCAGCCAGTTCGCTGACGGTCGGGTTCAGGATGTACTCGCCGTTCTTGTAACCGACCTTGGCCGCACCGATCGGACCCATGAACGGGGTGCCAGCCAGGGCCAGGGCAGCCGAAGCACCGATCAGGGCCGGGATGTCACCGTCCACGTCCGGGTTCAGCGACATCACCGTGGCGATGATCTGCACTTCGTTCTTGTAGTCTTCCGGGAACAGCGGGCGGATCGGACGGTCGATCAGACGCGAGATCAGGGTTTCCTTCTCGGTCGCACGGCCTTCGCGCTTGAAGAAACCACCCGGGATACGGCCGCCGGCGTAGAACTTTTCCTGATAATCGACGGTCAGCGGGAAGAAGTCCTGGCCTTCGCGCGCGCTCTTGGCGGCGACGGCGGTGACCAGCAGTACGGTGTCGTCCATCTTGACGATGACGGCGCCGCTGGCCTGACGGGCGACTTCGCCGGTCTCAAGCGTGACGGTGTGCTTGCCGTACTGGAAGGTTTTGGTGATTTTTGCCACGGAGGGTGTCCTTGGGGATGCTGTCTGCGAATTTGGACCGTCGGCGACCCTTGCCGCCAGCGGGTGGCCGGATCGTTCCGGCCTGAATCGGGGATTGCGGTACTACAAAACAAAACCGCGGCGCATCGCTGCGCCGCGGGGGATTCGTTGCTTAGCGACGCAGGCCAAGCTTCTCGATCAGGGCCTTGTAGCGCTCGACGTCCTTCTTCTTCAGGTAGTCGAGCAGGCTGCGACGGCGGTTGACCATCTGCAGCAGGCCGCGGCGGCTGTGGTGGTCCTTCTTGTGGGTCTTGAAGTGGCCGGTCAGCAGTTCGATGCGGGCGGTCAGCAGTGCAACCTGGACTTCCGGGGAGCCGGTGTCAGCCGCGCTGCGCTTGTTGTCTTCAATGACCTTCTGGGTGTCGATCGACATTTCTTTTTTCTCTGTGATGCGTGGCCGGCAGGAACGCGCTTCGCGCACCGCCAGGCTCGCCGTGGACTACGAGGATGAAACCTGCGCGAGGCAGGTTGCCGGAAAACGGCCGCGAAATTGTAACGGCCGGGGGCGTCCGGGACAAGGACCGGGGCTGAACCGGCAGGCCCCGGTCAGAGGTTGAAACGGCGCTGCGGGGCCAGCAGGCCACTCTCGTCGACCTGGCCCAGGCCCTGGACAGCATCGTCCGGACCGAACACGGCCACCAGGCCGCGCGGCCAGGACAGGTCGCGCTGGCGCTGGCCCACGCAGAACCGGTGGGCCTGGTCGGCGTCCAGGTCGACCCTCGGGTATTCAGCAAGGCCGGCCGCCAGCGGCAGCAGCAACGCGTCCATGCCAGCCTCGTCACCGGCCTCGACCATCGCCCGCAGCTGGTCCAGGGTGACCATGGCAGGCTCGCGGAACGGCTCGACCCAGAGCCGGCGCAGCGCGCTGATGTGGGCGCCACAGCCCAGGCGTTCGCCGAGGTCGCGGGCCAGGCTGCGGATATAGGTGCCGGAACCACAGGTCACGCGCAGCCGCAGCCGTTCCGGCTGCTGCTCCAGCACCTCGATGGCGTGTACCTGCACCTCGCGTTCGGGCGCTTCGATGACGTCACCGCGGCGGGCCTTCACATACAGCGGTTCACCGCCCTGCTTCAGCGCCGAATAGATCGGGGCACGCTGGCGGATGGTGCCGGTCAGCGGCGCCAGCGCAGCCTGCAGGGCCTGGGCACTGATCGCCGGCACCGGGCGCTGCAGCAGTACCTGGCCTTCGGCATCGTCGGTATCGGTGGTCTGGCCGAGCACGATCTCGGCGTCGTAGGCCTTGGCCGAACCCAGCAGCAGGCCGGCGATCTTGGTCGCCTCGCCGAAACACAGCGGCAGCAGGCCGGTGGCCAGCGGGTCGAGGCTGCCGGTATGGCCGCCCTTCTCGGCGCGGAACAGGCGGCGCGCCACCTGCAGGGCGGCGTTGGAGCTCATGCCGGTCGACTTGTCGAGCAGCAGGATGCCATCCAGGCGACGGAACTGAATTCGGGTCATGACAGGAAAGTGTTGGGACGGGCCATGCTCGGCTGCCGCAGCGCGGCCTGCATCAGACATCGCGCAGCCGGAATGCAGCAACGCCGGGCATGCCCGGCGTCGCGCGGTTATTCTTCGTCGCTCTCGCGACGCTTCTCGGCGGCCAGCGTATCGGGCAGGTCGCGCAGGATGTTGTCGATGTGCTCACCACGGTCGACCGAGTCATCGTAGTGGAAATGCAGCTCCGGCACGTGGCGCAGCTTCATCGCGCGGGCCAGGTCCATGCGCAGGCGGTAGCCCAGTTCCTTCAGGCCGGCCACGGCTTCAGCCGAACGTTCCGGCATCAGCGCGGTGACGAACACCTTGGCATGGGCCATGTCGCGGGTGATTTCCACGTCGGACACGCTCACCGAGGGCAACCCGTGCTCGCGCACGGCGTTGTGCACCAGGGTGCCGAGTTCACGGCGCAGCTGGGCGGAGACACGGTCGGTTCGATGGAAAGTCTTGGGCACGAGGAGCTCTTGGTTCAGTTGTCGCCCGACCAACGGTCGGGCACTACCTTTGATTCGATTGTCGCCCGACCAACGGTCGGGCGCTACAGGTACATGGTGGGGCCCGACCGTTGGCCGGGCCACCTTGCAGCATTACAGGGTGCGCGGCACTTCGATACGTTCGAAGCACTCGATCTGGTCACCCGGCTTGACGTCGTTGTAGGCCTTCACCGCGATACCGCATTCGGTACCGTTGCGGACTTCCTCGACGTTCTCCTTGAAGCGACGCAGCGATTCCAGCTCGCCCTCGAAGATCACCACGCTGTCGCGCAGGACGCGGATCGGCTTGTTGCGCTTGACCACACCCTCGATGACCATGCAGCCGGCGACGGCACCCAGCTTCGAGCTGCGGAAGACGTCGCGGACCTCGGCGATACCGATGATCTCTTCGCGGATCTCCACGCCCAGCAGACCGGAGGCCACCTGCTTCACCTGGTCGATCACGTCATAGATGATCGAGAAGTAACGCAGGTCGACACCATTGGATTCGATGATGCGACGGGCCGAAGCGTCCGCACGCACGTTGAAGCCGATGACGGTGGCCTTCGAAGCGGCGGCCGAGTTGGCGTCCGACTCGGTGATGCCACCCACGCCGGAGTGGATCACGTTGATGCGGATGTCTTCGTTGGACAGCGCGACCAGTGCCTGGCTCAGCGCCTGCACCGAACCCTGCACGTCGGCCTTGATCACCAGGTTGAGGACCTGCTGGCCCTCGCCCTTGCCCAGGGTCGCCATGATGTCTTCCATGCGGCTGCCAGCGGTGGCCACCAGGCGCGATTCACGGCGCTTGGTCTCGCGCTGCTGGGCAACGTCCTTGGCCAGGCGCTCGTCCTCGACGACCACGAAGTCGTCACCAGCTTCCGGCACGCCGGACAGGCCCAGGACCTGCACCGGGATGGACGGGCCGGCGAACTCCGGCTGCTTGCCGGTTTCGTCGAACAGCGCACGCACGCGGCCGTACTGGATGCCGCACACCAGGTAGTCGCCCTTCTTCAGGCGGCCCTGCTGCACCAGCACCGTCGCGACCGGGCCGCGGCCCTTGTCCAGCGACGATTCGATCACCACGCCCGAGGCGCGGCCTTCATCGACCGCCTTCAGTTCCAGCAGTTCGGCCTGGATCGAGATGGCGTCCAGCAGGTCGTCGATGCCCAGGCCGGTCTTGGCCGAGATCTCCACCATCTGGGTGTCACCACCGAAGTCTTCGGCCACGACCTGCTCGGACAGCAGTTCGTTCTTGACCCGCATCGGATCCGCGTCGGACTTGTCGATCTTGTTGATCGCCACGATCAGCGGCACACCCGCCGAACGGGCGTGCTGGATCGCTTCCTTGGTCTGCGGCATGACGCCGTCATCGGCGGCCACGACCAGCACCACGATGTCGGTCAGCTTGGCGCCGCGCGCACGCATCGAGGTGAAGGCGGCGTGGCCCGGGGTGTCCAGGAAGCTGATCACGCCCTTCGGCGTATCGACGTGGTAAGCGCCGATGTGCTGGGTGATGCCACCCGCTTCGCCGGTGGCGACCTTGGTGCGGCGGATGTAATCCAGCAGCGAGGTCTTGCCGTGGTCGACGTGGCCCATGATGGTGACCACCGGCGGACGCTGGGTGGCTTCGCCCTGGTTTTCACCGGTCGAGGCCAGCAGTGCGTCTTCGGCGTCGTTGTCGTTGGCGCGGATCGCCTTGTGGCCGAGTTCTTCGGTCACCAGCGCGGCGGTGTCGTGGTCGATGGACTGGGTGATGGTCGCCATCACGCCCATCTTGAACAGCGCCTTGACCACCTCGCCGCCCTTCAGCGCCAGCTTCTGCGCCAGGTCGGCCACGGTGATGGTGTCGCCGATCGCCACTTCACGCACCACCGGTGCAGTCGGACGCTCGAAGGCGTGCGGGCCGGCATTGTTGCCACCGCGCGACATGTCGCGACGGCCACCGGCCTGGTTGCGCCCGCCCGGACGACCCCGGGTGTTGCTGTTGTTGCTGTTGCCACGACGCGCACGGTCGGCGGCCGACAGGTGCATCTGGCCAGCGAAACGGTCACCCGGGCCACGCTCGTTGCGCGGCGCGCTGCGGTTGTTGCGGTCGTCGTTGCGCGGCGGCGGCGGTGCACCACGCGGCGCAGCCGGGGCTGCGGCCGGGGTGCGCGGCGGGCGCGGCGCGGTTTCGTCGATCGGAGCACGCTTGGGCTTGCTGGCAGCCAGCGTCTCGGCCGCCTTGGCGGCAGCCGCAGCTTCCTCGGCAGCCTTCTTCTCGGCCTCGGCGCGTTCCTTGGCGGCGGCCTCTTCCTCACGGGCACGGACGATGGCTTCGTCGCGCAGACGATCCTTCTCGGCCAGGGCCTGCTGTTCGGCAAGGTTGCGGGCGCGCGACTCTTCCAGCTTGCGCAGGATGTCGGCGCGCTCTTCGTCCGGGGTCATGGCGCGAGCACCATCCTTGACGTAGGTACGCTTCTGGCGCACCTCGACATTCACGGTCGTCTTGCTGCGACCGGAATTGACCGTCACTTCCTGCTGCTTCCGGCGGTTGAGCGTGATCTTCTTCGCAGACTGATCGGTCTCTTCCGGGGCCTGCTCGGGCTTGCCGTGCGAACGACGAAGGAAGCCCAGGAGCTTCACCTTCTCGGAGCTGGTCACGACCTGGTCGGGACCGCTGAACTTCATGCCGGCACCGGCCAGCTGTTCCAGCAGTTTTTCGACCGGCGTGTTGACCAGTTCGGCAAGCTTGCGGATGGTGGTTTGCTGCGACATTCGGATCCTATGATCTTGTGGGCGCCCCCCCGCATGTGGAGGTGGCGCGGATTCTACGCCCTGAGCGGCTCAGGGCCCTGTTCATTGCCGGCTCATTCGCCGCGTTCCAGTCGGGCGATCTCCTCGGCACGGGCGGCCAGGATCAGCGCAGCGGCGCGCGCCTGATCCAGTCCTTCGATGCCGAAGTCCATGACCTCGTCGGCGGCCAGGTCGGACAGATCCTCGCTGGTACGCACGCCGTGGCCGGCCAGCGCGTACGCGGTGGCTTCGTCCATGCCCTTCAGGGACAGCAGGTCCTGCGCCGGCTGGCCGTCTTCAAGGCCTTCCTCGACTGCCAGGGCCTCATTGAGCAGCGCATCGCGGGCACGAGCGCGCAGCTCTTCGACGATGTCCTCGTCGAAACCTTCCACGGCCAGCAGTTCGCCGACCGGGACATATGCGATTTCCTCGACGGTGCCGAAGCCTTCGCTGACCAGGATGCCGGCGATTTCCTCGTCCACTTCCAGCTTGTCCATGAACAGCTGGCGGGCCGCAGCCTGCTCGGCTTCCGACTTGGCGGTGACCTGGTCCTGGGTCATCACGTTGAGCTGCCAGCCGGTCAGGCGGCTGGCCAGGCGCACGTTCTGGCCGCCCTTGCCGATCGCCTGGGCCAGGCGGTCTTCGGCAACGGCCAGGTCCATCGAGTGCTTGTCTTCATCGACGATGATCGACTGCACTTCGGCCGGCGCCATCGCGTTGATGACGAAGTTGGCCGGGTTGTCGTTCCACAGCACGATGTCCACGCGCTCGCCATTGAGCTCGTTGGACACGGCCTGCACGCGCGAACCGCGCATGCCGATGCAGGCGCCGATCGGATCGGTGCGCTGGTCGTGGGCCAGCACGGCGATCTTGGCGCGGTCGCCCGGGTCACGTGCACAGGCCTTGATTTCCACCAGGCCCTGGCCGACTTCCGGCACTTCCAGCTTGAACAGCTCGATCATGAATTCCGGGGCGGCACGGCTGATGAACAGCTGCGGGCCACGCGGCTCCGAGCGCACTTCGGCCAGGTAGCCGCGCACGCGGTCACCGGCGCGCAGCACGTCGCGCGGGATGCCCTTGTCCTTCGGGATGAAGCCTTCGGCGTTGCCGCCGAGGTCGACATAGATGTTGCCGCGCTCGGCGCGCTTGACCACGCCGGTGATCAGCTCACCCACGCGATCCTTCCACGCATCCACGACCTGCTGGCGCTCGGCTTCGCGCACGCGCTGGACGATGACCTGCTTGGCGGCCTGGGCAGCGATGCGGCCGAAATCCGGGTTCTCGATCTGCTCTTCGATGTAGTCGCCGACCTCGACGCCTTCGGCTTCATCGACGGCATCCATCAGGCGAATCTGGCGGTCCGGCGATTCCATGACCACGTCATCGGCCACCACTTCCCAGCGGCGGAAGGTTTCGTAGCTGCCGTCCTTGTGGTCGATGACCACGCGGGTCAGCACTTCCTCGTCGGGATAGCGCTTCTTCGCTGCCGAGGCCAGGGCGGCCTCGATGGCATCGAAGATCACTTCACGCGGCACGCCCTTCTCGTTGGCGACTGCGTCGACTACCAGCAACAGTTCCTTGCTCATTGGCTCACTCCGCGCGCGGCTTCTTTGCCGCCGGCTCGTTGGAAGAAGAATTCGTGTTCGGCTTCGGACGCTTCGGTGCCGGACCGGTCGGCTTGCTCGGGGCCAGCCCCAGCGCCACCCAGTCGGGCATGATCCGTGCCTTGTCGATGTTGTCGGCCGACACGACCACTTCGGCCTTGTCGACGATGAAAGTGATGGTCCCCGCCGCCTCGTCGGTCGCCTCGATACGACCCTGCAGGCGACGACGGTTGTCCTGCGGCAGCTTCAGCGTGACCTTGGCCGATTCGCCGAGGTGACGGCCGAACTGCTCCAGGCTGAACAGCGGACGGTCGACGCCCGGCGAGGACACTTCCAGCGTGTAATTGCCGCTGATCGGGTCCTCGACGTCCAGCTGCGCCGACACTTCGCGGCTGACCCGCTCGCAGTCGTCGACATTGATGATGCGCTCGGGCTGTTCAGCCAGCGGCACGTCGATGTAAAGGCGCAGGGTCGCACCGCCGGGGGCCGGCAGATACTCAACGCCCAGCAGCTCCAGGCCCAGCGACACAACGGTCGGGGCGAGCAGATTCGCGATGTCGGTTGCCTTGTCGCTCACAGCCTGCCTTGATCTCTATGGTTGGGTGCCGGCCTTGGCCGGCGTGGAAACGTGACGCCCCGGAAACGACAAAGGGCCCGTTGGGCCCCTTTTCCGGAAAGACTCCGGTGACTGGATTCCGGTTGCAACCTGCATTGCCTGCCGGTTGCGGCCCTCCTTCCGGGTCCGGACTCCCGCTGGGAGGCCGCCTTCAGGGGTACTGCTAGGCCGCTGATGATAGCGACTGCACCGCGCTGGTGCAAGGTGCGGACCCGGGTCAGATCCCTTTTCCCGTGGATAAGGGATCTGACCCCGATCACGCAGAAACAACGCAGACCCCAAAGAAAAACGCCCTCGAAGCAGGACTTCGAAGGCGATCTCTTTACTTGGTAGCGGGGGCAGGATTTGAACCTGCGACCTTCGGGTTATGAGCCCGACGAGCTGCCAGACTGCTCCACCCCGCATCAGAAGCGGAATCATGAGGCATTGCTGCGACAAATGCAAGCTTCCCCTCATTCATCGAACCGGTTGGCGCCGATCCGACGTTGGTAGCGGGGGCAGGATTTGAACCTGCGACCTTCGGGTTATGAGCCCGACGAGCTGCCAGACTGCTCCACCCCGCACCGGAAGTGTTTGAACTGCTGCCCTGCTCTTTCGAGGAGGGCTACCGCAACGATGTTCTGGCTGAACCGCTGCAGTGACAACTCAGGCTGCGCATATTACACGAATCGCGCAGCTTTGTGTCAACTTTTATGCAAGATGCGCAAATGCCTGCTGGCACCAGACCATGATCGGGTTCCAGGCCAGGCCCAGCGCGAGCAGCGCCAGGGCATTCACGCCCAGCACCACGCCCAGCACGCGGTCGTTGCTGCGCGGCATGGCCTCGCCCACCGGCTCATCGAAGTACATGACCTTGATGACGCGCAGGTAGTAGAAGCAGCCGACCACGGCGCACAGCACGCCGAGGATGGCCAGCCACAGCAGGCCGCCGTTGACGGCCGCGCCCAGCACCGCCAGCTTGGTCCAGAAGCCCAGGAACGGCGGGATGCCGGCCAGCGACGCCATGATGCACAGCACCAGGCCGGCCATCCACGGGTTGCGGGCGTTCAGGCCCTTGAAGTCCTCGATGTTCTCGGCTTCAAAGCCGGCACGCGACAGCGCGATGATCGCGCCGAAGGCGGCGGTGGACATGATCGCGTAAGCCAGTGCGTAGAACAGCGCGGCGGCGTAGCCCTGCGAACCGCCACCGGCGATGCCCATCAGCAGGAAGCCGATGTGCGAGACGGTGGAGAACGCCAGCATGCGCTTGAGGTTGCTCTGCGCGATGGCCATCAGGTTGCCGATGACCAGCGATACCGCGGCCAGGCCGGCAATCAGCAGCTGCAGTTCGGTCGACAGCGGGCCCACGCCCATTTCCAGCAGGCGGTAGGCCATGCCGAACGCGGCCAGCTTCGGCGCCGAGCTGATGAACAGTGCGATCGGTGCCGGGGCACCCTGGTACACGTCCGGCAGCCACATGTGGAACGGCGCGGCACCCAGCTTGAAGGCGACGCCGGCGATCATGAACACCGCACCGGTGATCAGCAGCACGCGCTCTTCCGAGTGCGGGATGGCCTCGCGGATCACATCCAGGTGCAGGCTGCCGGTGGCGCCGTAGATCAGCGACATGCCGTAGAGCAGCAGGCCCGAGGCCAGCGAACCCAGCACGATGTACTTCATCGCCGCTTCCGAGGCCAGGCCGCTTTCGCGGTTGCTGGCGACCAGGGCGTAGGAGCACAGCGCCAGCAGTTCCAGGCCCAGGTAGACCATCAGCAGGCTGCCGGCCGAGACCAGGATCATCATGCCGGCGGTGCCGAACAGGATCAGCACCGGGATCTCGCCCTGGAACAGGTCGCGATCACGCAGGTAGCGCCAGCCGTAGACCAGGGTCAGGCCGCTGAGCAGCACGATCCCGGTCTTCATCACGTCCGCGGCGGTATCGCGCACGAACATGCCATGGAAGACCTCCCCCTGCCCGCCCACGCCGGTGGCCAGCATGAACAGCACCACGGCCAGCGCAGCGAGCGAGAACAGGTGGGTGACGATCTTGTTCCGGTTGCTGACGAACAGGTCGAGGATCATCAGGGCGAAGGCGCTGCCGATCAGCACCAGCTCGGGAGCGAGCGGTGGCAGGTCAGCGGCGGTCAATGGCAGCAGCGGCGAGGTGGTCATCATCAAATCCTGGAATTACAGCAGCTTGCTGGATGCGATCTGCATCGCCAGCTTCGCGATCGAGGGCTCCATCAGGTCGGTCAGCGGCTTGGGGTAGATGCCCAGGGCCAGCACGCCGATGGCGAACACGCCCAGCACCAGCCATTCGCGGCCGTTGATGTCCTTCAGTTCGGCAACATGGCTGTTGGCCACATCACCGAAGAAGATGCGCTTGTACAGCCACAGGGTGTAGGCGGCGCCGATGATCAGGGTGGTGGCCGCGCCCAGGGCGATCCACGGATTACGCTGGAAGGCCGAGAGGATGACCATGAACTCGCCAACGAAACCGCTGGTACCCGGCAGGCCCGCGTTGGCCATGAAGAACAGCATCGCGAAGGTGGCGAACCACGGCATCACGTTGACCACGCCGCCGTAATCGGCGATGCGGCGGCTGTGCATGCGGTCGTACAGCACGCCGACGCAGGAGAACATCGCGCCGGACACGAAGCCGTGCGAGATCATCTGCACCATGGCGCCCTGCAGGCCCAGGCGCGCGGCGTCGGCGTTGCCGGCTTCGCGCACCAGCCACAGGGCGATGAAGGTGCCCAGGGTGACAAAGCCCATGTGCGCGATCGACGAATAGGCGATCAGCTTCTTCATGTCGTCCTGCACCAGGGCGACCAGGCCGACGTAGATCACCGCGATCAGCGACAGCGCGATCACCAGCCAGGCCCATTCCTGCGACGCGTCCGGGACGATCGGCAGGTTGAAGCGCAGGAAGCCGTAGCCACCGATCTTCAGGGCGATCGCGGCCAGGATCACCGAACCGGCGGTCGGCGCTTCCACGTGGGCGTCCGGCAGCCAGGTGTGGACCGGGAACATCGGCACCTTGACCGCGAAGGCGATCAGGAAGGCGAAGAAGATCCAGGTCTGCTCCTTGGCCGACAGCGGCAGCGCGTACAGGTCGGCCAGCTGGAAGCTGCCGCCCTTCATGTACAGGTAGATCAGCGCCACCAGCATCAGCACCGAGCCGAGGAAGGTGTACAGGAAGAACTTCAGCGCGGCGTAGATGCGGCGCGGACCGCCCCAGACACCGATGATCAGGAACATCGGGATCAGCATCGCTTCGAAGAACACGTAGAACAGCATCGCGTCCGTCGCGGCGAAGATGCCGACGGTGACACCTTCCAGGATCAGGAAGGCCGCCACGTACTGGTTCACGCGCTTGTCGATGGCGCTCCAGGCGCCGATCAGGGCAAGCACGCTGACCAGGGTGGTCAGCAGGATCAGCGCCACGGCAATGCCGTCCACGCCCAGGTTGTAGCCGATCTTGTACGCCGGGATCCAGGCATGGGTCTCGACGAACTGCAGACCATCGACGCCTGCGTTGTAGCCGCTCAGCAGCGAGAGGCTCGCCACGAAGGTCAGCACCGCTACGCCCAGCGACGCCCAGCGGGCGGTCTGCGCATCACGGATCGCAAGGATCAGGGCACCACCGATGATCGGCAGCCAGATGAGGACACTGAGTAGAGGCCAGTTCGACACGTCTTCTTATTCCGTACAGGTCATCAACGCAGGTAATGCATCAGCACGCCCAGCAGGGCAATCAGGCCGATGATCATCGCGAAGGCGTAGTGATAGAGGAAACCGGATTGGGTACGACGCAGCACGCCGGCTGCGACGTCCACAACACGTGCCGAGAGATTGACCACGCCGTCGACGATGTTGCTGTCGATCCAGCGCGAGACCCTGCCCAGCTTGACGCTGCCACCGGCAAAGCCATCGATCCACAGCTTGTCGAAGCCGTACTTGTTTTCAAGCACCGACACCAGCGGAGCAAAGGTCTTGCGGGCCTTGCCCGACAGGTCCGGCTTCCACAGGTAGAACAGTGCGGCCAGCAGGAAGCCCGCAACGGTCAGCATGAACGCCGGAGCCATCATGCCATGCAGCGCGAAGGCGACCGGGCCATGGAACTCCTCACCCAGGAAGCCGATGGTGTTCTTGGCCGGATCGTAGAAGTCGACGATGCCGGTGAAGAACGTGTGCGCCTGGCCCTTGATGGCATCGTGCGCGTGGTTGCCGGCCCAGTCGGTGCCGTACAGCATCGGGCCGATGCTGAAGAAACCGATGGCGATCGACGGGATGGCCAGCAGGATCAGCGGCAGGGTCACCACCCACGGGGTTTCGTGCGGCTCGTGCGGACCGTGGCCATGGCCGTGGTCGTCGTGGCCATCACCATGGTGTGCATCGCCGTGGTGGGCGTCGGCGGCGTGGTGATCGTCATGGCCGTGGCCGTGATCGTCATGCGCGTCGCGGAAACGCTCCTTGCCGTGGAAGGTCAGGAACAGCAGGCGGAAGCTGTAGAAGCTGGTGACGATCACGCCACCCAGCACCGCCCAGTAGCCATAGGTGGCCACCCAGCTGTTGGACAGGTGCGCGTGCAGCTCGGCCGCCTCGATGATGGTGTCCTTCGAGTAGAAGCCGGAGAAGAACGGCGTGCCGACCAGCGCCAGGGTACCGATCCACATGGTGATGAAGGTGATCGGCATGTACTTGCGCAGGCCGCCCATCTTGCGCATGTCCTGCTCGTGGTGCATCGCGATGATGACCGAGCCGGCGCCCAGGAACAGCAGGGCCTTGAAGAAGGCGTGGGTCATCAGGTGGAACACGGCAGCCGAATAGGCCGACACGCCCAGTGCAACCGTCATGTAGCCCAGCTGCGACAGGGTCGAGTACGCGACCACGCGCTTGATGTCGTTCTGCACGATGCCGATCAGGCCAGTGAAGAACGCGGTGGTGGCGCCGATGAACAGCACGAAGTTCAGCGCGGTCTGCGACAGCTCGAACAGCGGCGACATGCGGGTGACCATGAAGATACCGGCGGTCACCATCGTCGCGGCGTGGATCAGTGCCGAGATCGGGGTCGGGCCTTCCATCGAGTCCGGCAGCCACACGTGCAGCGGGACCTGGGCCGACTTGCCCATGGCACCGATGAACAGGCAGATGCAGATGACGGTGGCGATCGACCAGATCACCGGCTCGTTCAGCAGCTGCATGCCCAGCAGCGTGCCGTCCCAGATCTGCAGCTGGGCGCGCGGGTCGGCCAGCATGCCGGCCTGCGAGAACACCTGCGAGTAGTCCAGGGTGCCGAACACCCACAGCACGCCGGCGATGCCCAGCAGGAAGCCGAAGTCACCGACGCGATTGACCAGGAACGCCTTCATGTTGGCGAAGATCGCGGTCGGGCGCTTGAACCAGAAGCCGATCAGCAGGTACGACACCAGGCCCACCGCTTCCCAGCCGAAGAACAGCTGCAGGAAGTTGTTGCTCATCACCAGGGTGAGCATCGAGAAGGTGAACAGCGAGATGTAGCTGAAGAACCGCTGGTAGCCCGGATCGTCCTGCATGTAGCCGATCGTGTAGATGTGGACCAGCAGCGACACGAAGGTCACCACCACCATCATCATCGCGGTCAGCTTGTCGACCATGAAGCCGACGTGGGCCGAGTACTGGCCGACTTCGAAGAACGTGTAGATGTTCTGGTTGAACGGCTGCGCCCCACCCCACAGCAGCTGGTAGAGCGTATACATCGACAGGCCGCAGGCCACCGCGACGCCGAGGATGGTGATGGTCTGCGCGCCAAAGCGCTTGACCTGGCGACCGAACAGGCCGGCGATGATGCTGCCGAACAGCGGTGCGAGCACCACTGCGATCAACAGACTCTTGGAGAGAGTGATTTCCATCTGTGGATCAGCCCTTCAACGAATCGACTTCGCCGACATTGATCGTGCGGCGTGTACGGAACAGGGTCACCAGGATCGCCAGGCCGATGGCGGCTTCCGCGGCGGCGACGGTCAGGATGAAGAACACGAACAGCTGGCCGGACGGATCGCCCAGCTGACGCGAGAAGCCGACGAAGTTGATGTTCACCGACAGCAGCATCAGCTCGATCGACATCAGCAGGACGATGACGTTCTTCCGGTTGAGGAAGATACCGGCCAGGCTGATGGCGAACAGCACCGCGCCCAGCGCGAGGATATGGCCAAGGGTGATCACGGCTGGGTCTCCTCGCCGGCGACCGGCTTGCTGTTGCTGTGCACGACCGGTGCTTCGGCACCCATCTTGACCATGCGCAGGCGCTGGCCGGCCTTGACCATGGTCTGCTGGCCCGGGTTCTGGCTCTTCACGCCGGTACGGCGACGCAGGGTCAGCATCACGGCGGCAACCACGGCCACGGTCAGGATGACAGCGGCGAACTCGAACGGCAGCAGGTACTCGGTGAACAGCGTGCGTGCCAGCCAGGTGATGTTGGAGCTGTCGGCGGCGACCGCAGCGGCGTTGTCGGCCGGGAACGGCGTGACCGAACGCGCCTTGACCCCGATCAGGATCAGCATCTGCGCCAGCATCGCGACCGCGACAATCAGGCCGACCGGCAGGTAGCGCACCCAGCCCTCACGCAGCTTGGTGGGGTCGATGTCCAGCATCATCACCACGAACAGGAACAGCACCATCACCGCACCGACGTAGACCAGCACCAGCGCCACACCGAGGAACTCGGCGCCCACCAGCAGCCACACGCAGGCGATGGAGAAGAAGGTCAGCACCAGGCAGAGCACGGCGTGAACCGGGTTGCGCACGCTGATCACCGCACCGGCCGAAACCGTTGCCGCGATGGCGAACACCCAGAAAGCGATATTTACCCAATCCATCTCTCGACCTCAGCGGTAAGCGGCATCGGCGGCGCGACGCTCGGCGATCTCGTTTTCGAGACGGTCGCCCAGGGCCAGCAGCTGCGGCTTGGTAACGATGTTTTCGCCACGATTCTCGAAGTGGTACTCGAGGATGTGGGTTTCGACGATCGAGTCCACCGGGCAGCTTTCCTCACAGAAGCCACAGAAGATGCACTTGAACAGGTCGATGTCATAACGCGTGGTGCGGCGGGTGCCGTCCTCGCGCTTGGCCGAGTCGATGGTGATGGCCAGCGCCGGGCACACCGCTTCGCACAGCTTGCAGGCGATGCAGCGCTCTTCGCCGTTGGGATAACGGCGCAGCGCATGCAGGCCACGGAAGCGCGGCGACTGCGGGAACTTCTCCATCGGGTACATCATCGTGTACTTCGGCTTGAAGCTGTACTTCAGCGTCAGCCAGAGGCCCGCCAGCAGTTCGAGCAGCAGCAGGCTCTTGAAGTAATGGGTAATCCTGTTCATCACTTTAGACGCCCTTTTGAATCACGCCGAAGAACACCATGACGGCGGTAACCGCGATCCACAGAATGGCCAGCGGGATGAAGACCTTCCAGCCCAGGCGCATGATCTGGTCGTAGCGGAAGCGCGGGAAGCTGGCACGGAACCAGATGTAGGCACTGGCGAAGAAGAACACCTTGACGAACAGCCACGGCGCGCCCCCCTTCCAGATCCAGTCGACCAGCGGCGAGACATCGCCGAAGTTGACCCAGCCCTGGACCGGGCTCAGCCAGCCGCCGAGGAAGAAGATCGAGATCAGGAAGCTGATCAGGATCATGTTCGCGTATTCGGCCAGGAAGAACAGGGCGAAGGCACCGCCGGAGTATTCGACCATGTGGCCGGCGACGATTTCCGATTCGCCTTCCACCACGTCGAACGGCGCGCGGTTGGTTTCAGCCACGCCCGAGACCCAGTAGATGACGAACAGCGGGAACAGCGGCAGCAGGAACCAGTCGAAGAAGCCGGAACTGCCGGCCTGCGCCATCACGATGTTGCTCAGGTTCAGGCTGCCCGAGGCGATCATCACGCCGACCAGGGCGAAGCCCATGGCGATTTCATAGCTGATCATCTGCGCCGAGGCGCGCATCGCCCCCAGGAACGCATACTTCGAGTTGGATGCCCAACCGGCCAGGATGATGCCGTAGATGCCCAGCGAGGTCATCGCCAGCAGGTACAGCAGGCCGGCGTTGGCGTTGGACAGCACGATCTGCGAATCGAAGGGCACCACCGACCAGGCCGCGAAGGCCGGGGCCAGGGTGATCAGCGGGGCCAGCAGATAGATCGCCTTGTTGGCGCTGCTCGGCTGGACCACTTCCTTGAACAGCAGCTTGAAGACGTCGGCGAAGGCCTGGAAGATGCCCATGCCCACGTACATCGGGCCGTGGCGGACGTGCATCCAGCCGATCAGCTTGCGTTCCCAGACCACGTAGAAGGCCACCGAGATGATCACCGGAACGGCGATCACCAGGATCTTCAGGATGATCCAGATCAGCGCGCCGATGTCACCGAGGCCCAGCAGCCACTGGTGCAGCGGGTCGACCGCGTTCAACAGCAATTCGTTCATGCAGCCACCACCGATACGCGAGCGGCACCCAGCGGCGCGGTCGCGCCGTGGCCCGATTCAATCCAGACCGAACCCGCAGCGACGCGGGCGTCGACCACCACCGGCAGGGTGGCCTTGCCGGCATCGGTGCCGACCTTGGCCATCTGCCCTTCCTGCAGCTGCAGGCGAGCGGCATCTTCAGCGTTCAGCACGATGCGCGGGGCGTTGTTGAGCGGATGCGACTGCAGCGCCGGGGCGCGACGGACCACCGCATCGGTGCGGTAGATCGCGGCGGTCGAAGCCACTTCCAGGCCTTCGCCGGCAACCACCGGCTGCGCCGAAGCGGCAACGGTGACCGGTACCGGGGCCAGGCTGGCGCGCAGGCCGGCCAGGTCGGTGAAGTCGAAACCGGCCACGGCCAGCTCGCCGCCCAGGGCGCGCAGCACGCGCCAGCCTTCACGGGCCTCGCCCGGCAGCTTGCCGCCGGCACGGGCCGACTGCTCGCGACCATCAAGGTTGGTCAGGGTGGCGTCGATTTCCGGCAGCGCACCGATCGGCAGGATCACGTCGGCGACGTCGCGGGTCGAGGCACAGGCGAACTGGCTGAAAGCCACCACCTGGGCACCGGCCAGCGCCTTGCGCGCGGCAGGTGCATCGGCGAAGTCCAGGCCCGGCTCCAGGCCGTACACCACATAGGCCTGGCGCGGCTGCGCCAGCATCGCGGCGACGTCCTTGCCAGCCGGCAGCACACCGGCGCGGGTCAGGCCAACGGCGTTGGCGCCCTGCGGGATGCGGCACAGCTTGGCACCGGTGGCGGCGGCGAACTCACGCGCAGCAGCGCGGATCGCGGCAGCCTGCGGGTGGTTTTCGGCGATGCCACCGACGATCAGCACGGTGTTGTTGCCGCCCTGCACTGCCGATTGCAGCTCGGCGTTGGCCAGCGCGTCGACGAACTTCGACGGTGCGACGATCTGCTTGCCGGCGATGCTGAAGGCGAAGTCGAAGTCCACCGGGTTGACGACATGGATCTTCGCGCCCTTGGTGGTCTGCGCCTTGCGCAGGCGGGCGTGCAGCAGCGGCAGTTCGTGGCGGATGTTGCTGCCCAGAACGACGATGCGGTCAGCGCCTTCGATTTCGGCCAGCGGCAGGCCGAACACTTCGGCGGTTGCGGCGTCGGAGAAATCGCGGTTGTTGATGCGGTGGTCGATGTTGCCCGTGCCCAGGCCCTTGGCCAGGCGGGCCAGCAACGCGCCTTCCTCGTTGGAGGTGGACGGGTGCACCAGCACGCCCAGGTTGTCGCCCTGGTTGGCCTTGAGGATCTCGGCGGCCGCGGCCAGGCCTTCGGCCCAGCTCACTTCCTTCCATTCGCCATTGACCTTGCGCAGCGGCTTGACCGCACGGTCTTCGCTGTACAGGCCCTGGTGCGAGTAGCGGTCACGGTCGGACAGCCAGCACTCGTTCACCGCTTCGTTGTCGCGCGGCACGGTGCGCAGCACTTCACCGCGACGCACGTGCAGGAACAGGTTCGAACCCATCGCGTCGTGGTAGCCCAGCGATTCGCGCGCGGTCAGTTCCCACGGACGGGCGCGGAACTGGAACACCTTGTTGGTCAGCGCGCCGACCGGGCAGACGTCGACGACGTTGCCGGACAGCTCGGTGGTCAGCGGCTTGCCGTCAAAGGTACCGATCTGCAGGTTCTCACCGCGGTACATGCCACCCAGTTCGTAGGTACCGGCAACGTCGGCGGTGAAGCGGACGCAGCGGGTGCACTGGATGCAGCGGGTCATCTCGGTAGCGACCAGCGGGCCCATGTCCTCGTCCGGCACCACGCGCTTGCGCTCGTTGAAGCGGCTGACCGAACGGCCATAGCCCAGCGACACGTCCTGCAGCTCGCACTCGCCGCCCTGATCGCAGATCGGGCAGTCCAGCGGGTGGTTGATGAGCAGGAACTCCATCACCGAGCGCTGGAACTTCAGTGCCTTCTCGCTGCGGGTGGCGACCTTCATGCCGTCCATCACCGGGGTGGCGCAGGCCGGCGCCGGCTTCGGCGACTTCTCCACGTCCACCAGGCACATGCGGCAGTTGGCGGCGATCGGCAGCTTCTCGTGGTAGCAGAAGCGCGGAATCGGAATACCGGCCTTGTCGGCCGCCTGGATGATCATCGAACCCTTGGGCACGACCAGCGACTTGCCATCGATCTCGATGGTCACGTGATCCGGTGGCACGTTCGGGTTTACGGGTTGCGCGCTCATGCGGCGGCTGCCTCCACCTTCTTGCCGTCAACCATCGAATGACCGTTGACGATGTAGTACTCGAATTCGTCCCAGAACTGGCGCAGGAAGCCCTGGATGGGCCATGCAGCCGCTTCACCGAACGCACAGATGGTGTGGCCTTCGATCTGCCCGGCCACCGCCTTCAGCTGGTGCAGGTCTTCCATCGTGGCCTTGCCGGCGACGATGCGCTCCAGCACGCGGTGCATCCAGCCAGTACCTTCACGGCACGGGGTGCACTGGCCGCAGGATTCCTTGTGGAAGAACTGGCTGATGCGGCAGGCGAACTTTACGCAGCAGACGCTGTCGTCGAGCACCACGATCGCGCCCGAACCCAGGCCGGAGCCCAGTGCACGGATGGTGTCGTAGTCCATCGGCAGGTCCTCCAGCTCGGCCGCGGTCAGCACCGGCATCGACACGCCGCCCGGGATCGCGCCCTTCAGCGTGCGGCCCGGACGCAGGCCACCGGCCATTTCCAGCAGGTCGTGGAATTTGGTGCCGAGCGGCACTTCGAAGTTGCCGCCATTCTGCACGCAGCCGGACACCGAGAAGCACTTCGGACCGCCGTTGGCGGTCAGGCTCAGGCCCTTGAACCACTCCGGACCGTTGCGGATGATCGCCGGCACCGAACCGTAGGTTTCGGTGTTGTTGATCGTCGACGGCTTGCCATACAGGCCGAAATTGGCCGGGAACGGCGGCTTGTAGCGCGGCTGGCCCTTCTTGCCTTCCAGCGATTCCATCAGCGCGGTTTCTTCGCCGCAGATGTAGGCGCCGGCGCCCAGCGCACCGTAGATGTCGATGTCTACGCCGCTGCCGAGGATGTTCTTGCCCAGCCAGCCGTTCGCATAGGCGTCGGCCAGGGCCTGCTCGAAGTGCTCGAACGGCTCGTGGTGGAACTCACCGCGCAGGTAGTTGTAACCCACGGTCGAACCGGTGGCGTAGCAGGCGATCGCCATGCCTTCCACCACCGAATGCGGGTTGTAACGCAGGATGTCGCGGTCCTTGCAGGTGCCCGGCTCGGATTCGTCCGAGTTGCAGAGGATGTACTTCTGCATGTTGCCCTTGGGCATGAAGGACCACTTCAGGCCGGTCGGGAAGCCTGCGCCACCGCGGCCGCGCAGGCCCGAGGCCTTGACCATCTCGATGACCTGCTCCGGCGGGATCTTCTCTTCGAGGATCTTGCGCAGGGCGGCGTAGCCACCGGTCTTCAGGTAGCTTTCGTACGACCACGGGGTGTCGTAATGCAGGGTGGTGTAGACCACCTGGTGCGGCAGCGGCGCGGGGCCGACCGGACCCTTGGATTCGTGGTGATGTGCCATGCCCTTACTCCAGCCCGTCCAGCAGCTCGTCGACCTTTTCCAGGGTCAGACGCTCATGGTAGTGACCGTTGATGACCATCATCGGCGCGCCGCCACAACCGGCCAGGCACTCTTCCTCGCGCTTGAGGTAGACGCGGCCGTCCGGGGTCGATTCACCGTGCTTGATGCCCAGCTTCTTCTCGCAATGGCGGACGATGTCCTCGGCGCCATTGAGCCAGCAGCTGATGTTGGTGCAGATGGCCACGTTGTTGCGACCCACCTTCTCGGTCTCGAACATCGAGTAGAAGCTGGCGACCTCGTAGGCCCACACCGGCGGCAGGTCGAGGTACTTGGCGACGGCGGCGATCAGCTCGTCGGTCAGCCAGCCCTGGTTCTGCTCCTGGGCCGCATGCAGGCCCTGCAGCACGGCAGAGCGCTTGCGGTCCGGCGGGAACTTGGACAGCCAGTGATCGATGTGAGCGCGGGTCTTGTCGCTCAGCACCACCATCGGGTCGACGTCGCGCGCCGCCTCGAAATTACCTGTCGCCTTCATCGGCCGACCTCAGCGAAATGCATAACGTGAAATTCCAGAAACTGCGGCGCCGGCTTGCGCCGGCTGCCTGCAGCGGGCGTTGGCGTGGCGGACGGCATTACCGGTCAACCTCGCCGAACACCAGGTCATAGGTACCGATCATCGCCACCACGTCGGCCAGCATGTGGCCGCGCACGATCGAATCGATCGAGGACAGGTGGGCGAAGCCCGGTGCGCGCAGGTGCACGCGGAAGGGCTTGTTGGCGCCATCGGAGACCAGGTAGCAGCCGAATTCGCCCTTGGGCGCTTCCACGGCCGCATAGGTTTCACCCGCCGGTACGCAATAGCCTTCGCTGAACAGCTTGAAGTGGTGGATCAGCGCTTCCATGTCGTCCTTCATGTCCTCGCGCTTGGGCGGAGCGACCTTGAAGTTCTTGACCATGACCGGGCCGGGGTTGGCCTTCAGCCACGCCACGCACTGCTTGATGATGCGGTTGGATTCGCGCATTTCGGCGACGCGGACCAGGTAGCGGTCGTAGCAGTCGCCTTCCTTGCCCAGCGGGATGTCGAAATCGACAGCATCGTACTTGGCGTACGGGCGCTTCTTGCGCAGGTCCCAGGCCACGCCCGAGCCACGCAGCATCACGCCGGTCATGCCCCACTGGTGCGCCAGTTCCGGAGTGACCACGCCGATGCCGACGGTACGCTGCTTCCAGATGCGGTTGTCGGTCAGCAGGGTTTCGTATTCGTCGACGCGCTTGGGGAACTCGACGGTGAAGTTCTCCAGGAAGTCCAGCAGCGAGCCTTCGCGTGAAGCATTGAGCTGCTTCAGCGCCTTGCCCTTGTGCCAGCGCGATTCCTTGTACTTCGGCATGTGGTCCGGCAGGTCGCGGTAGACACCGCCCGGGCGGTAGTACGCCGCGTGCATGCGCGCGCCGGAGACCGCTTCATAGCAGTCCATCAGCTCTTCGCGCTCACGGAAGGCATACAGCATCACGGCCATCGCACCCAGGTCGAGCGCGTTGGAGCCCAGCCACATCAGGTGGTTGAGGATGCGGGTGATCTCGTCGTACATGGTGCGGATGTACTGCGCACGCTCCGGCGCCTCGATGCCCATCAGGGTCTCGATCGCGCGCACGTAGGCGTGCTCGTTGCACATCATCGACACGTAGTCGAGGCGATCCATGTAGCCGATCGACTGGTTGAACGGCTTGGACTCGGCCAGCTTCTCGGTGCCACGGTGCAGCAGACCCACGTGCGGGTCGGCACGCATGATGGTTTCGCCGTCCATTTCCAGGATCAGGCGCAGCACACCATGAGCGGCCGGATGCTGCGGGCCGAAGTTCATGGTGTAGTTGCGGATTTCCTGCCGGCTTTCGGCGGCGTTGCTGGCGAACGCTTCGCCGGCCTGGTGTACGTGGCTCACTTCACTGCCTCCTGCGCGCGCTCACCGGCTGCGGTCTGCAGACGGGCGTCGTCACGGATCACGCGCGGCACGCCGACACGCGGCTCCACCGAGGTGACCGGTTCGTAGATCACGCGCTTCTTTTCTTCGTCGTAGCGGACTTCGACATTGCCGATCAGCGGGAAGTCCTTGCGGAACGGATGGCCGACGAAACCGTAGTCGGTCAGGATCCGGCGCAGGTCCGGGTGGCCTTCGAAGATCACGCCGTACAGGTCGAACGCTTCGCGCTCGAACCAGTTCAGGCCCGGCCACACGCTGGTCAGCGAGGACACCACCGGCAGCGCTTCGTCAGGGGCGAAGCAGCGCAGGTGCATCATCAGGTTGTGCTGGTACGAGCGCAGCTGGGCGACCACGGCGAAACGCTGGGTCGGCATGTGCTGCGGGCGGGCACCGTCGGCACCGTTTTCCTCGGTGGGGAACTCGCCCCACGCGAAGCGGCCCTGGGCCTTGCCTTCGACGCCACGGCTGAAGCCCTGCGAGGACACGTCGGCGGTGTCCCATTCGTCGGAGCCATAACCGAGGTAGTCGACGCCGCACAGATCCACGGCCTGCTCGAAACCAAACTCGTCACGCAGCGCCAGGGCGGTGGCGTGCCACTCGGCGGCAGGCACTTCCAGCGTCACTTCGCCGCGGGGTTCGACCACGATGACCTTCGCACCAGCGAAACGTGCGGAGAGTCGGTCGATGAAGGATGCTTGCTCTGCCATGGGGGCTTGGCGCGCTCTTGTCAGGTGAAGGGGTCAGCGGGCGATGGTCTGTGTACGCCAGATCTTCTTCTGCAGCTGCAGGATCCCGTACACCAGCGCCTCGGCGGTCGGCGGGCAGCCCGGGACGTAGACGTCCACCGGCACCACGCGATCACAGCCGCGCACGACAGAATAGGAGTAGTGGTAATAGCCACCGCCGTTGGCGCAGCTACCCATCGAGATGACCCACTTCGGGTCCGGCATCTGGTCGTAGACCTTGCGCAGCGCCGGGGCCATCTTGTTGACCAGGGTACCGGCCACGATCATCACGTCGGACTGACGCGGCGACGGGCGGAACACCACGCCGTAACGGTCAAGGTCCAGGCGCGCGGCGCCGGCGTGCATCATCTCGACCGCGCAGCAGGCCAGGCCGAAGGTCATCGGCCACATCGAGCCGGTGCGCGCCCAGTTCAGCAGTGCGTCGACGCTGGTGGTGACGAAGCCCTTTTCCAGCAGCGGGTTGTCGCCTTCCGGCCGCAGGATGTCATCAACCCGGCCTTCCGGCGACGGGTTGTTCATGAGGCCATCGAGAGTCTGAATCACTCCCATTCCAGCGCTCCCTTCTTCCAGACGTAAATGAAACCGAGGAACAGCATGCCGACGAACAGGCCCATGGTGATGAGCGAACGGGCGCCCAGCTCCATGAAGACCTGGGTCCACGGCACGATGAAGATGATTTCCAGGTCGAAGACAATGAACTGGATCGCGATCAGGTAGTAGCGCACGTCGAACTTCATGCGCGCGTCTTCGAAGGCCTCGAAGCCGCACTCGTACGGCGACAGCTTTTCCAGATCGGGGCGGCGGGGACCGAGGAATCGACCAACCAGCATCAGCGTAATGCCGATACCGGTGGCAACGATCAGAAACAGCAGAGAAGGCAAATATTCGGCCAGCACAGCGATTCTCTCTTGCCTCTGCCGCCGCGCCTGCAGGCGCTTTGGCATGGGGGAGTGGACGGGAACCTGCCTGGCGCCTTGCGCGCCAGACGAACCCGCTTTACTTACAAATGGTGCCCAAGAGGGGACTCGAACCCCTACGACTTGCGTCGCTACCACCTCAAGGTAGTGCGTCTACCAATTCCGCCACCTGGGCAAACGATCACATCAGACTATCTTCCCGATGCGCCGCGTATTGTAACCGGCTTCAGTGTTTCTGGGAGCCTTCCGAAGGCTTTTCTTCACCAGAAACCGAAGATTCCGCCTGAGCCGGCACATTCGCCGCCGGAACCGGGGCGGCCGGGACCGGATCGGCCTTCGGAACGGCCGGCAGTTCGCCCGCCGGAGCCGCCGGCGCGCTGGCCGCCGGGGCGGACATCAGGCCCAGGTCCTGGTCGGCCGCCGGACGGGTGCCGTGACCGGCATACCAGGCCATGAAAAGACTGATGCCGAAGAACACGACGGCCAGCCACTTGGTCGACTTGGACAGGAAGTTCGAGGCGCCACGCGCACCGAACACCGTGCCCGAGGCGCCGGCGCCAAAGCCCGAACCCGCCGCCGCACCCGAGCCACGCTGCATCAGGATCAGCGCGATCATGGCCACAGCGACCAGCACGTAGACGACATTGAGGATCAACATCAGCATTGGAAACCGCCCTCGGACAATACTTCTAGGATTAGTTCGCGGCCGCCGCCCGTGCGATGGCCAGGAAGTCCGCGGCCACCAGGGAGGCGCCGCCGACCAGCCCACCATCGACATCCGGCTGCGCGAACAGTTCCCCGGCATTGTCGGGCTTCACGCTACCGCCGTAAACAATGGGCAGTGAATCAGCAATTCTAGCATCGAAGCGCGCAACTTCGCCACGGATGAACGCGTGCACCTGCTGTGCCTGCTCCTTTGTAGCGGTACGGCCGGTACCGATGGCCCAGACCGGCTCGTAGGCGACCACGGCCTTGGCAAAGCCGGCCGCGCCGACCAGTTCCAGCACCGGCGCCAGCTGGCTGGCGATGACCGCTTCGGTCTGTCCGGCCTCGCGCTGCTCCAGGGTCTCGCCCACGCACAGCACCGGCACCAGGCCGGCATGCTGGGCGGCGGCGAACTTGCGCGCGACCAGCTCGCTGCTTTCATGGTGATACTGGCGGCGCTCGGAATGGCCGACCAGGCCATAGCGGGCCCCGACCTCGACCAGCATGGCCGCGCAGACCTCGCCGGTATAGGCGCCCTTCTCGTTGCTGCTCACGTCCTGCGCGCCGAAGGCCAGGCTGGTCTCGCCGAAGTCCTCGACCAGCTCGCCCAGGTACGGCAGCGGCGGCAGGATCACCACGTCCACCCCCTCCAGCGGCAGCCCGGCGGCCACCTGCCCCAGCAGTTCATTGGCGAATTGACGGCTGCCATGCAGCTTCCAGTTTCCGGCGACGATCTTGCGGCGCATGAGCGGGTGGCTCCTGTGTGAAGTCAGCCGGTCATGATACCCGTTGCGGCAAAAATCCGTTTCCTTGTAAGCGGTTACATGGATTTTCAGCCAACGGCGCAGCCCCTCGTGGCGGAGGGGGGGGCGGGGTTTGGTTGGTCGCGGAGAGCCCGGCTCGATCTGGGGCTTGGCCGGGCGGGTGGGACTGCGCAGGGGGCGCTGCAAGCACGTCCATGTAAGCTCGATCGCCGCTTGCTCGTGTGCGCTGTCCTGCGCACACGGCAAGACCGGGATTGGGCGTCCTGCCCAACCCGCCCGAGGCATGCCTCGGGCCCATGCGGCTCACGCCCCTGCGCAGCCCCACCCGCCCGGCCTCTGACACAGTCCGGCGGTTCCGCCCGCCACGGGAAGAAAAAAGAAGAGCAAGAGCAAAGACAAAAGCTGCATTCCGGGTTGATGCTGGCTGGACCAACCCCCTACCCCACTTCGATCCGAGAGATCTCATCCACGCATGGCGTGGATCTACCGTGTCGAGCAAGGTCGACACCCACCAACCGTCACCGGGAAACTGTCGGAGGCGGGGAGGTGTCGGATGGCGGGGTGTCCGCGGCGTGGATGCCGTGGCCAAGCCCCCAGGGATGGGTTTACGGCGTCCCCGCCATCCGACACCTCCCCGCCTCCCCACGGAACACCCCAGAGCCGCTTTGGCTTTGGACTTGCCGGCCAGCGGCCGGCACTACCGCGGGTGCAGGGTGCAACCCTGCAAAGAAAAAGGCCGCCTTTCGGCGGCCTCACTTTTCTTTACTTCAGCTTGATCTCGCGCAGGCGTTCCTCGAGGAAGCCGTGGGCGGTGATCGCCTCCGGATACCGGCTCGGGTTCTCCGGGGTGATGCACGAGGGCAGCACGTCGATCAGGAAGTCCGGGTTCGGGTGGAGGAAGAACGGCACCGAGTAGCGCGGCTGGCGCGCCAGGTCACCCGGGGGGTTGACCACGCGGTGGATGGTCGACGGATACACGTGGTTGGTCAGGCGCTGCAGCATGTCGCCGATGTTGACCACGATCGTGTCCGCATCTGACGTAAATGGCACCCACTCGCCGTCATGCGACTGCACTTCCAGGCCTGCGGCACTGGCGCCGACCAGCAGGGTGATGAAGTTGATGTCGCCATGGGCACCGGCACGCACGTTCGGGATGTCGTCAGTGGTGATCGGCGGGTAGTGGATCGGGCGCAGGATCGAGTTGCCGAAGTTGGTCTTGTCGGCGAAGAAGTCTTCCGGCAGGCCAATGTGCAGGGCCAACGCGGACAACACGCGCGACCCCAGGTTGTCCAGCGCCTGATACAGGCCGTAACCGCGCTCACGGAAACCTTCGACCTCGGCCGGCCACAGGTTCGGCGCCATCACGTCCCGGTACTTGGAATCGTCGGCGATCTCGCGGCCGATGTGCCAGAACTCCTTCAGGTCGAAATGCTTGGAGCCCTTGGCGGTTTCCACGCCGAACGGGGTGTAGCCGCGGGCGCCACCGCTGCCGGCCACGTGGTACTTGCGCTTGACCTCTTCCGGCAGGGCGAAGAAAGCCTTGAAGGCATCGTAGGCCGCGTCGATGTCGGCCTGCGGGATGCCGTGGTTACGGATGCCCGCGAATCCCCATTGGCGGTAGGCCGCGCCCAGCTCGGCCACGAAGGCCTCGCGGTCGCTGTCGAAACGGGTGATGTCGAGGGTGGGGATCTGGCTCACAGCGGTTCCTGGCTTGTCGTTGGGTCTGAGGGGGCCAACGCATTCATGGCCCGCCTGAACATTGTGACAGATCGCCCGGGGGACGCCACTCGATACACGGAAACAAACCGATACAATGCGCGACCCGCGCGCGGAGCAACGCTTCCGTCACGTTGGCCCCGCCCCTCCCCTGCACCCCCTGAACCTGCCCCACCATGCCCGCAGCTGCCCCTGCCGCCCCTGCCATTGAAGGTTCCGCCCGGCGCTGGCGGCGGCTGGCCTGGTGGTCGCTGTTCATCGTCGGCAATGCGGTACTGGCCGCGGCGATTGCGCTGGGCAATGTACCGCTGCGTGACAATCCGGGCGGCGGCGCCGGCCTGGCCTATCTGGCGGTCGCCCTGCCCGGCCACCTGCTCGCGTTCGGTGCGCTGGCCGGCCTGCTGCCGCTGCTGCTGGGCCTGTGGCCACGCAGCGCGCGTACGCTGAGCATCAGCGCGGCCGTGCTGCAGGGCCTGTGGCTGTGCCTGCTGCTGGTCGACGCCAAGGTCTTCACCCTGTACCGCTTCCACCTCAATGCCATGGTCGTGAACATGGTGTTCGGCGGCGCCCTGCAGGACCAGGTTGCCCTGTCCTGGAAGACCTGGCTGCAGGTCGGCCTGCTGGTTGCCGCGGTCTTCACCGCCGAGGGCCTGCTGGCCTGGGCGTGCTGGAAACTGCTGCCGGCCGCGCCGCGCCGTCGACGGGTGCTGCAGGCCTGGGCGGTGGTCGCGCTGCTGATGGCCGGCGGCCAGGTCGCCACGGCCTACTACGACGCCCGCGGCGACCGTGATGTGATCGCGCAGTGGAACTACCTGCCGTGGGCGCAGCCGATCACGGCCAAGAGCTTCATGCGGCGCCTGGGCGTGGTCAGCCAACAGCACGCCGGCCTGCCTGACCCGCGCCATGCGCAGCTGCTGTACCCGCTGCATCCGCTGCGCTGCCAGAGCCCACATCGTCCCAACGTACTGATGGTGGTACTGGAGTCGCTGCGCCACGATGTGCTGACACCGCAGCTGATGCCCAACACGTCGACGCTGGCGCAGGATGCGCGCGTCTTCGACCACCATTTCAGCACCGGCAATGCCACCCGCTACGGCCTGTTCGGGCTGCTCTACGGCCTGCCCGGCGGCTATTGGCCGAGCATGCTTGACGAGCAGCGTGGCTCGCAGCTGTTCCAGGTGCTGGGCCAGCAGGGCTACGACCTGCACCTGTACGGCAGTGCGCCGTTGTACAGCCCGGAGTTCGATCGCACGGTGTTCGCCGATGTCCGCGACCAGCTGCACCAGGGGCCGGCAGCGCTGAAGTCAGACGGCCGCGACCGCGCGATCATCAGTGCGCTGCAGCAGGACATCCGCGCCAGCCAGGCCGCGCAGCGCCCGTGGTTCGGCTTCGTGTTCCTCGACTCCACCCATGCGCCCTACCACATGCCCGAGGGCTATCCGGCGGTGGCCACACCGATGGCCGCCGATATCGATTTCCTCAAATTCGGCCCGGAGCATGACCCGACGCCGGAACTCAACCGCTACCGCACCGCCGTGCACTATGCCGACAGCCTGATCGGCTCGCTGCTGGACGACCTGCGCGCACAGGGCCTGGCCGAGGACACCATCGTGCTGGTCACCGGTGACCATGCCGAAGAGTTCAACGACCTCAAGCTGAACTACTGGGGCCACAACGGCAACTTCTCCGACTATCAGCTGCAGGTCCCGTTCGTGCTGCATTGGCCGGGCAAGGCCGCTGGCCACGACGCACGCACCAGCTCGCACGAAGACTGGGTGCCGACACTGATGCGCCACGCACTGGGTTGCGAGAACGCACTGGCCGATTACAGCACCGGCCAGGACCTGCTGGCCGGGCCGCAGGGCACGCGTGCGCTGGTGGTCGAAAGCTGGTCGCAGCGCGCGGTGCGCCATGGCGATGCCATCTATGTGTTCGACAAGTTCGGCAACGCCACCGCCCTGGACCTGCGCTACCGGCCGCTGCCACAGCAGGCGCCCGATGCGGCCGCCGTACGCACTGCATGGGAAGCGCTGACCCGCTTCCGCAACCGCTGACCCTCAAGGACCGATCCTGCATGAACCGTCCGCTGCGCATCCTGCACACTGAAGCCGCCAAGGGAATGGGCGGGCAGGAGATCTACATCTTCCGCCACATGCAGGTGATGCGCGCGCGTGGCCACGAGGTGGCGCTGCTGTGCCAGCCCGAAGCGCGACTGGCCCAGCTGGCACGCGATGATGGTTTCACCGTGCATACCCTGCGCATGGGTGGCCTGCTGCGCCTGCTGCGCGGCATCTGGTCGGTCTCGCGCCTGGTGCGCCGCGAACGCTATGACGTGGTCAACACCACCAGCCGCCGTGACGCACTGATCGCCGCCGCCGGTGCACGCCTGGGCGGCACGCCGCTGGTGGTGCGCTCGCGCCACCTGATGAGCCCGGTCAACTCGCTGCTGACCTATACCGGCCTGCCGCACCGGGTGCTGACCGTCAGCAGCTTCGTCAAGCAGTTGCTGGCCGCGCGCGGCATTCCGGCCAAACACATCGGTATCGTGCCGCCCATCGCGGTCCCGCCGCGCTGGAGCGAAATCCGCAAGGACGACCCCTGGCAATGCCTGCAGGAGGTACGCGCGGACGTGCGCGCCGAACTCGGCTTCGGCGAACAGGACATCGTGGTCGGTTGCGTGGCGGTGCTGCGCGAACCCAAGGGTCATGCCGACCTGCTGCAGGCGATGGTACCGCTGTGCAAGACGCACCCGAACCTGCACCTGGTGGTGGTCGGCGATGGCCAGCCGGTCATGGACCGGCTGCAGGCGCTGCGCGACGAGCACGGGCTGCAGCAGCAGGTCCATCTGCTCGGCTATCGCGATGGCGCATGCCGGCTGATGGCTGGCTTCGACATCTTCGCGCTGGCATCGCACAAGGAAGCGGCCGGTACCGTCTTCCTGGAGGCCGCCTATGTCGGGGTGCCGATCGTGGCCACGCGGGTGGGTGGCGTGCCGGAGATGGTGGTGGATGGCAGCAATGCGATCCTCACCCGGCTGGGCGACAATGCAGCCCTGACAGGCGCCCTGCGCCTGCTGGTGGACGATCCGGAACGGCGGCGGCAGATGGGCCGCGCCGGGTGGGACTGGATGCGCAGCGCGCACCGGTTCACTCCCGACGGCCACGGTGAGACCACCGAACACTATTACCACCAGTGGCTGAAGGAGCTGGGACATGGCTGATGCCCGAACCGTACCGGTGCTGATGCACCACCACGTCAGTCCGTCGCCGGGCATGATCACCGTGTCACCGGAGAATTTCGAAAGCCAGATCGCGTGGCTGGCCGGCAACGGCTGGACGTCGCTGACACTGGACCAGTACGCCGGCTTCCTGGCCGGCAAGCCGGTGCCGCGCAAGTCGATCGTGATCACCTTCGACGATGGCTACCTGGACAACTGGGTGTATGCGCACCCGATCCTGCAGAAGTACGGCTTGCACGCGGTGGTGTTCGTGGTCACCGGCTGGATGGGCGAAGGCCCGGAGCGGCCCCACGCCGGGCTTGCCGGGGCAACGTTGCCTGCCACGCCGGACCATCGCGGCTGCGAAGCGGCGATCTACGAGCAGAACCGCAGCGACGACGTGATGATGCGCTGGAGCGAAGCGCGCGCGGCCATCGCCGCCGGCACCTTCGAAGTGCATTGCCACACCCATACCCACACCCGCTGGCTGCGCCGCGACGACCTGGACCGCGCACAGCGCCGTGCCGGCCTGAGCCACGACCTGGCAGTCTCGCGCGACGTCCTGCAGGACAAGCTTGGCGAGGTGTCCGATACGCTGTGCTGGCCCTACGGCGATTTCGACCAGGACCACATCGAGGTGGCGCGCGAGCACGGCTTCCGCTACCTGCATACCACCCACCCGTTCGGACGCAATGTGGTGGGCGGCGACCCGGAGCGCATCTATCGTTTCGCGATCCGCAACCGCCCGGCCAGCTGGCTGCGAAAACGCATCGCACAGAGCTACAACCCGCTGATCGCACCGCTGTTCAATGGCTTCAAGGCACGCCAGAAGAAGATGGTGCCGGGGCCGTAGGCAACCCACCGCCCTGCCCCTTCAACGAAAACGCCCCGGCATTCCGGGGCGTTTTCGTTGGGGGGATGTGCAGCGGCCTCAGGCGGCGGCTTCACGTACCGCCGCGGACAGTCGATCCAGCGTGTCCTGCATCAGCGTCGCATCATCGGCCTCGACCGTGACCCGCACCACCGGCTCGGTACCGGACGGGCGCAGGAACGCACGGCCACGGCCGGCCACCGACTGCTGCGCGACAGCCAGCGCGGCCTGCACGCTGCCGGCCTGCACCGTGGCCTTGGCCGAGACATTGCCCAGCCGCACGTTGACCGTCTTCTGCGGCACCCGCACCAGTCCTTCCAGCGCCTGGCGCAGGGTCTGCCCGCTGTTGCGCAATGCCACCAGCACCTGCAGCGCGCTGACGATGCCGTCGCCGGTGGTGGCCCGATCCAGGCACAGCAGGTGGCCGGAGGCTTCACCGCCGAGCACGCCGCCGCCTTCCATCAGCGCCTGGTGCACGTAGCGATCGCCGACATTGCTGCGCACGAACGGAATCTGCAGGTCGGCAAATGCCTTCTCGATGCCGTAGTTGCTCATCAGCGTACCGACCACCGGGCCGCGCAGGCGGCCTTCGGCTTTCCATGCACGGGCCAGGATATACAGCAGGTCATCGCCGTCGACCGGGTTGCCCTGGTCGTCGGCCATCAGCACGCGGTCGCCATCCCCATCGAAGGCGATGCCGAGATCGGCGCGGGTTTCGCGGACCTTGGCCGCCAGGTTGTCGATGTGGGTGGAACCCACGCCGGCGTTGATGTTGACGCCGTTGGGCTCGGCACCAATGCCGATCACCTCGGCGCCCAGTTCACGGAACAGCAGCGGCGCGATCTGGTAGGTGGCGCCGTGCGCGCAGTCCAGCACCAGGCGCACGCCACGCAGGTCGAACGCGCGCGGCACGCTGGCCTTGCAGAACTCGATGTAGCGGCCGACCGCTTCGCGCGCACGCGACGCCTTGCCCAGCTTTTCCGATTCGGCGGTGGTGAACGGGATGTCCAGCGCCGCTTCCAGGGCCAGCTCGGTGGCATCGTCGAGCTTCTCGCCCTGGGCGGAGAAGAACTTGATGCCGTTGTCGTAGTGCGGGTTGTGCGAGGCGCTGATGACGATGCCAGCGTCCACGCCAAGCGTACGGGTCAGGAACGCCACCGCCGGGGTCGGCATCGGCCCCAGCAACTGCACGTCCGCACCGGCGGCGACCAGGCCGGCTTCCAGTGCCGCTTCGAACATGTAACCGGAGATGCGGGTGTCCTTGCCGATCACCACGATCGGCCGGCGCCCGTCCTGGCCGCGCTGGTCGACCAGGACACGGCCCAGGGCGTTGCCCAGGCGCAGCACGAAGTCGGCCGAGATCACGCCCTGGCCGACCCGTCCACGGATGCCATCAGTACCGAAGTACTTGCGGCCTCCCATCAAGCCACCTCCGGCGCCGGCTGACGGCCCAGCATTGCCAGCAGATCGGACAGGCGGTCGCGCATTTCGCGACGGTCGCAGATCTGGTCGATGGCGCCGTGCTCCAGCAGGAATTCCGAGCGCTGGAAGCCTTCCGGCAGCTTCTCGCGCACGGTCTGCTCGATCACGCGCGGGCCGGCGAAGCCGATCAGCGCCTGCGGCTCGGCGATGTTGATGTCACCCAGCATCGCGAAGGAAGCCGACACGCCGCCGGTGGTCGGATGGGTCAGCACCGAGATGTACGGCAGGCCGGCTTCACGCAGCTTGCCCAGCGCGGCCGAGGTCTTGGCCATCTGCATCAGCGAGAACAGGCCTTCCTGCATGCGGGCGCCACCGCTCTGCGAGAAGCACACGTAGGGCGCACCGATCTCGACCGCGGTTTCCGCGGCCAGTGCGAAACGCTCGCCGACCACCGAGCCCATCGAGCCGCCCATGAAGGCGAAGTCGAACGACGATGCCACCAGCGCACGGCCCTTGAGCAGGCCGCGCATGGCGATCAGCGCGTCGTACTCGCCGGTGTTCTTCTGCGCGATCTTGATGCGCTCGCTGTACTTCTTCTGGTCCTTGAACTTGAGCAGGTCGGTCGGCCCCAGGCGCGCACCGATCTCGGTGGTGCTGTCGGCATCGAACAGGGCGGCCAGGCGCGCACGCGCACGGATCGCCATGTGATGGCCGCACTTCGGGCAGACTTCCAGGTTCTCTTCCAGTTCCGGACGGTACAACGCGCTGCCGCAGTTGCTGCACTTTTCCCACAGGCCCTCGGGGACACTGCGCTTCTTGCTGGGGGTGTTGTCGGTGCGGATGCCGGACGGCATCAACTTGCTGAGCCAACTCATGCGGGAGGACACTTCCGTTCAGGGCGGCCCGGGGGCCGCAAAGGCGGACAGTCTAGCTCCGCTTTCCCCGCCCGTGCACCCCCTTGCCAGCCACGGGGCAGCCGGAAAAAACCATGCTGGGACGTACGTTTAGGTGCTGGGGCGGTGCCCGCCGCTGGCCGGCAGCCCTTGCGTGCAGACCGATGGGTAGTGCCGGCCGCTGGCCGGCAGCCCTTGCACGCGAGCCCTCAGGAGGATGCCGGCCAGCGGCCGGCACTACCGTTACGCGTCCAGCGCCTGCCGCAGCGGGGCGAGGAAGGTCCGGGCGTGCTGCGCGGCCTCTTCCGCCGAGCCCGCTTCGGCCAGCGCCGCCACCAGCGCGCTGCCCACCACCACGCCGTCGGCCTGCCGGGCCATGGCCGCGGCACTGGCGGCATCCTTGATGCCGAAGCCCGCCACCACCGGCACCGACGCACGCGCGCGCAACGCCTGCAGGCGGGCACTGGCGGCATCGCTGTCCAGGCGCTCGGACGCGCCGGTGACACCGGCAAAGCTGACGTAGTAGAGATAGCCACGGGCCAGCGCCAGCAGCTTGTCGGCTCGCGCCTCGCTGGTGGTCGGCGACGCCAGCAGTACCAGCGCAAGGCCGGCTGCGTCGAACGCCTGCTGGGCGTCGCCCGCTTCTTCCGGCGGCAGGTCGACCAGCAGCACGCCGTCCACGCCGGCGTCGACGGCGGCCTTGGCGAAGGCCGCGTAACCGTGGATCTCCACCGGGTTCAGGTAGCCCATCAGCACCACGGGGGTCTGCGCATCGCGCTCGCGGAACTGCGCCACGGCCTGCAGGACGTAGCGGCTGCCGGCGCCGCGCGCCAGCGCGCGCTCGGAGCTGCGCTGGATGGTCGGGCCATCGGCCATCGGGTCGGAGAACGGCACGCCCAGTTCAATCACGTCGGCGCCGGCGTCGACCAGTGCGTGCATGACCGGCACGGTGGCCTCCAGCGAGGGATCACCGGCCGTGACGAAGGGGATCAGCGCCTTGCGCTGCTGTTCGCGCAGACGCTGGAAACAGGCATCGAGTCGGGATACGGACATTTCAGGCACATCCTTCAATCAGTTCAATCGCATCGCTGGTTCCCCAGTACATCTGGGTGACCCGCCCTTCAAACAGTTCCACGCGGATACCCAGGTCCGAACCCGGGTCCTGCCAGGTGAGGTACTCGCCCTGGTCACCGTCGTAGGCATGCGGGCTGGATACCGGCGGCTTCGGGAACTGGGCCATGGCCTGGGCGCGGGTCATGCCGACACGCAGGCCGAACGGACCGGGCTGCTGGGTCGGCGCCCCGCTGTCCGGATCCAGGCCGAGATCGAAACGGACGACGCGATCTTCATCGGTCATCATCGACACGCCGGGCGGCAGCCCCTTGCCGTCGTAGTACTCGCAACTGCCGCCGATGGCTTCGACCGCCCCTTGCGCGGTCCACGGCCCGAGTGCCTTCAGATCGCTCATGTGCTGGCCGATCAGCACCTCGCCGGCATGGTCCAGCGCCACCGAGACCACCGCAGGCGCGCCATCGCTGTCCATATCTTCCGTGGACGGCGGATCGACGATCGGCGCACGTGCCATCGGGTCGAGGTCATCATTCGCGGCCGCCTGCTGTGCCGGCTGCGTGGTGGCCTTGGCGGCCGGTGCCAGCAGCGGCGGCTCCGGCGGCTGGCACGCGGCCAACCCCAGCGCCAGCAGCAGCACGCCACTGTTGCGCAGCAGCGCGCTCACAGCACCAGCCCTTCGCGCGCGGCGATGGTATGCACATCCTTGTCGCCACGGCCGGACAGATTGCACAGCACGATCTGGTCACGCGGACGCTCACGCGCCAGCTTGATCGCCTGCGCCAGCGCATGGCTGGACTCCAGCGCCGGCAGGATGCCCTCGGTATGCGCCAGCAGGTGGAAGGCCTGCAGTGCTTCGTCATCGGTGATGCCGAGGTAGCGCGCGCGGCCGGTATCGGCCAGGAATGCGTGTTCGGGGCCGACGCCCGGATAGTCCAGGCCGGCCGACACCGAATGGGTCTCGATGATCTGGCCGTCGTCGTCGCACAGTACATAGGTGCGGTTGCCATGCAGCACGCCCGGGCGACCGGCGGCGATCGATGCAGCATGGCGACCGGTGCTGATGCCATCACCTGCGGCCTCGGCGCCGACGATCTCGACCTGGCGGTCGTTGAGGAAGGCATGGAACAGGCCGATGGCATTGCTGCCGCCGCCGACGCAGGCAGTGATCGCATCGGGCAGGCGGCCGTACTCGGCCAGCATCTGCTCGCGTGCCTCGCGGCCGACGATGGCGTTGAAGTCGCGCACCATGCGCGGGTAGGGATCCGGACCGGCGACCGTACCGATGATGTAGAAGGTGTCCTGCACATTGGTCACCCAGTCGCGCATCGCTTCGTTGAGCGCGTCCTTCAAGGTGGCCGAACCGGAGGTGACCGGCACCACCGTCGCGCCGAGCAGCTTCATGCGGTAGACGTTGATCTTCTGCCGCTCGATGTCGGTGGCGCCCATGTACACCACGCATTCCAGGCCCAACCGCGCGGCAACCGTGGCGCTGGCCACGCCGTGCTGGCCGGCACCGGTCTCGGCGATGATGCGCTTCTTGCCCATCCGCGCCGCCAGCAGCGCCTGGCCGATGGTGTTGTTGATCTTGTGCGCGCCGGTGTGGTTCAGGTCTTCGCGCTTGAGCAGGATCTGCGCGCCGCCGACATGGTCGCTCAGCCGCTGGGCGTGGTAGATCGGGCTCGGCCGGCCCACGTAGTGGGCCAGGTCGCGGTCGTAGGCGGCCTGGAAGGCCGGATCCTGGCGGGCCTGGTCATAGGCCTGGGCGAGTTCCTGCAGCGGGCCGACCAGGGTTTCGGCAACGAAGCTGCCGCCGTAGCGGCCGAAATGGCCCTGGGCATCCGGGAAGGCGTGGTAGTCGGCAATGGGGGAGGCAGACATGGAAGCGACCGCTGGTTCGAGACAGGTGGATACTCTAGCGCACGGGTCGTGACCGGAAAATGGATATTATCTGGCATATACCGTCAGGAAATCTCACATGAGCCGTTCGCTGTTGCCACCGCTCAATGCGCTGCGCGCGTTCGAGGCCACCGCCCGCCTGGGCGGGGTTGGCCGCGCCGCGCAGGACCTGCACGTGACCCACGGCGCGGTCAGCCGCCAGCTGAAGCTGCTGGAAGACCACCTCGGCCTGGCGCTGTTCCAGCGGGCCGGTCGCGGCCTGCGCCTGACCGCTGCGGGCACGCGCCTGCAGGCAGCGTGCAGCGAGGCCTTCAGCGGCATCGAAGACTGCGTGCGCGAACTGCGCCGGCCGACGGCGGCCCCGGCGCTGGTGCTGGGCTGCAGCGGCAGCGTGCTGGCGCGCTGGATGATTCCGCGCCTGCCCGCACTGCAGGCCGCCCTGCCCGGCGTACGCCTGCAGTGGTCGGCGCTGGATGGCAGCTTCACCGAGGCGCAGGCCGCACTGGACGCGGTGCTGCTGCTGGCGCAGGGGCCGTGGCCCCGGGGCTGGCAGGTGCGTGAGCTGGCGCCGGAACGGGTCGGCGTGGTGGTGGCCCCCTCGCATCCGGCCGCGCAGCGACTGCGGCATGTGCCGCCTTCGGCGCTGCTGCAGGAGACGCTGCTGCACACCAGCTCACGGCCGCAGGCATGGCCGGCGTGGGCGCAAGCGCACGATCTGGACACCTCGAAGCTGCAGCTGGGTACTGCCTTCGAACACCTGTACTACCTGCTGGAGGCAGCGGTGGCCGGGCTGGGCCCGGCGATCGCACCCGAGCCACTGGTGGCCGAGGACCTGGCCGCCGGGCGACTGGTCGCGCCGTGGGGGTTTGCCGCCACCGGTGGCTTCTGGGTGCTGGCGCGACCGGATGGACCGGCAGATGGGCGCGTGGATGCGCTGGCCGACTGGCTGGGCCAGCAACTGCGCTGACAACAAAAAGGGGACGGAGGGAATTAAGTCGCAAGTGGCACAGACAACAAAAAGGGGACGGAGGGGATTAAGTCGCAAGTGGCACAAACGACTTAATCCCCTCCGTCCCCTTTTTTCAGCTGGCAGTCGGGGTGGCCAGTCGCTGCTGCAGGTCTTCGCGCAGGCGCGACAGCTCGACTTCGGCCTGCTGCCGCTGCTGCATTCCTTCGCGATGGATGCTGCGCACTTCCTCGACCGTGGCGATCAACTGGTCGTGCACGTGGCGCAGCGTGGCCACGTCGATCACGCCGCGCTGGTTGCTGCGCGCGGTATCCACCGAGGCCTGGCGCAGCAGGTCGGCGTTGCGGCGCATCAGCTCGTTGGTGGCATCGTCGATGGCGGTGGACAGCTCGACCGCGGCCTTCTGCTCACCCAGCGAAAGCTGGATGGCGAACTGGCGCTTCCACGACGGGATGGTGATCTCGCGCACCGTGTTGAACTTCTCGATCAGCTGCAGCGCGTTGGCCTGGATCAGGCGGATCATCGGCAGCGACTGGTCGGCCGCATGCTGCATCAGCTGCAGGTCGGACACGCGCTTTTCGAGGAGGCGGATCGCGTTGTCGACTTCGCTCTGGCGGATGCGCTGCTGCGGATCCTCACTGCCCTGCCCGGCCTGCTGCTCGGCCTGCAGTTCGGCCAGGCGCTGCTTGCCGGCCGCAGCATACAGGCCCAGCGCATGGCGTTCTTCGCGGACGATGTCATGCATGCGGTCGAACTCGCCCACGCGCTTGCCCATCAACGCCTGCTGCACACCGACATCACCCAGCAGCTGCTCGATCTGCGCATTGGTGTCGCTGAACTTCTGCACCAGCTCGCCCTTGGATACGCGCAGGCGGTCGATCAGGCCACCGATCACCGGCACCTTCGACCGCTGCGCGAAGCCGTCCAGCTTCAGGCTGCGTGCGATGCGCACCACTTCGCCCAGTTTCTCGCCGCTGGCATCGAGGTCACGATTGCGCACCTGGTCCAGCAACTGGCTGGAAAACGCAGCGGTGCGCGTGGCCGCTTCGCGACCGAAGACCTGCAGGTTGCCCGGGCGCAGGTCATCCAGCTCCAGACGGATCTCGGCGATGCGCGGCAGATCCTCGCGGACCAGGCCAAGCGCCTGCAATGCGCCTTCATCGAGCGGAACGGCGGTAGTCGTGCCGGGCACGAGGGCACCGGGGGTCTGGCTGTCCTGGGTCATCGGGCAGTCTCCTTGCAGTTGGGTAAGCGGCAGCGGCGGCCGGCTCAAGGCAGTCTAGCCTGAGCCGCCGCGACCTCGTCATCGATCTGTGCGTGCAGCGTGGCGGCCTTCGCCGCCAATGTGGCGCCGGCCGCGGCCTGGCCCGCCGCGGCGGCCTGCCGCCAGGCTGGCAACAGGACGTCATGGATGCGCGCGAAGCGTTGCAGCAGCACGTTGTCCTGGTCCTGCAGGAGCTGCCACTGGCCGGCCTCGAGACGGCGCAGCGTGGCCAGCCGGCGCAGGTGATCGAGCCGTTGCGACAGCGCGGCCTGGCCGGCGGTATCCAGCGACGCCAGCCGCACCGCTGCCAGCTCGACCCAGGCGTCCAGCGCTGCGGCCGCCGCTGAATGTCCGGCGATGGCCATGGCCCGCAGCTGCAGCTGCTGCTGCAGCTGCTGGGCCTGCTCGCGCGCCTGCAGGGCCAGCACGCCCAGCTGCGACTGCAGCGCACGTCCTTCCGCCTCGCGATCGACATCGCGCCCCAGCAGGCGGCCCCACCAGCCCGCCTGCTGCCGGATCTGCGCCGGGTTATCGGCCTGCAGGGCCAGCGCGATGCGTGCCAGTGCGGCCACCAGCCCTGCGCCCGCGCCCGGCGGCAACGGTGTTTCGCGCCGCGCCAGCGCCTGCAGCAACGGCGCACCATAGTCGGCCAGCGCGGCGACATCGGCCGTGTCCGGCAAGCTCGGTGGCGGCAGTGGCGCCTGCATGGTCACGGCAGCGGCGGCGGCTTCGGTGTCGTCGCTGGAATCTCCTCACCGTCGTCCGGCGGCAACGACTCGCCGTAGAAGTGACGCATCAGCGCCTCATCCAGCGCGCGCTCCTCCGGCGTCGTGGCACGGCGCACACGCGCACGCTGCGCCACCGCACTGTTCGGCACCCCACGCTCGACCTGCTGCCGCGCCCAGCCGGCGAACGCGGCCAGGGTCTGCGACACCTGTGCCTGCTGCGCCTGCGATGCCGCCAACAGTTCCACCAACGGTGCCAGGCCAGCCTGCAGGTCGTCGGCCAGGACCGTCGTCGGCACACTGGCGGCTGCCGCGACCGGCACCGGCGCGGCGGCCGGACGTGTTTCAGAAAGACGATGCAGGGCCTCCAGCAACGCCGGCCACGGTGCCGGGTCGGCAACGGCAATCGCTTCCGGCGCCGGCGGCGGAAGCTGCAGGGCGGTGGCGATGTCGGCCAGCTGCGCGACCACGCGCCCGCCGACATCGCTGTCGTCGGCCCCCATGGCCTTGTTGCGCAGGAAGTCGCGCTTGATCTGCGTCCAGCGTTGCGCCTGCGTGTCGTCCAGCACGCCGCGCAGCTCGGCCAGCTTCAACAGGTTTTCTTCGGCGCCGGTGGTCAGCAGCTGTGCCTCGCCCAGGTAGTGGTCGGAGATCAACTGCTCCAGCTCGTCCTCGTTCATCACCGGCGAGATCTTCTCGGCGAGCTTGTTCATGTTGCGGTAGCTACCCTGCAGCCGGAACGGCGGCTCGGTGCGGTAGCGGTCGTCCTGCGCGGCACTGGCGATGTACTGCTGGTTGACGCGGTAGACCACGTCGCGCACGCGCAGCATGCGCTGCAGGGTGGCGGTGATTTCGTTGATCTCCGCGCTGCTGTAGGCGTGGCTCAGGCCGTTGGTCGAGACCTCCTTGCCCATCGCCCGGTCGACCAGCGTGTACAGGTCAGCCATGTCGCGCGTAGCCAGCGGCGCCAGCACCGGGTTGGAAGTCAGGCTGTTCTCGATGTAGCTGAGGGTAAAGGCCGCCTCCATGCCACCGAGCACATCACCCAGGTTGTAGATGTCGGCACGGTTGGCCAGCATGTCCGGAATCTTGAACACCTCGCCGGACTCGGTATACGGGTTGCCGGCCATCACCACGCAGAATTTCTTGCCGCGCATGTCGTAGGTGCGGGTGCGACCGCGCCACACACCTTCGATACGGCGGGTGCCATCGCACAGCGAGATGAACTTCTGCAGGAACTCCGGATGGGTGTGCTGGATGTCGTCCACATACAGCATGGTGTTGTTGCCCATTTCCAGCGCCAGGTTGAGCTTCTCCAGCTCCTGCCGCGAGGTCGCGTCCGGTGCCTGGGCCGGGTCCAGCGACCGCACCTCGTGACCCAGCGCCGGGCCGTTGATCTTCATGAAGACCAGGCCCAGGCGGTGCGCCACGTATTCCATCAGCGTGGTCTTGCCGTAGCCGGGCGGCGAAATCATCATCAGCAGGCCCATCAGGTCGCTGCGCTTGTTCTCGCCGACCGTGCCCATCTGCTTGGCCAGGTTGTCACCGATCACGCCCAGGTAGACATCATTGATCAGCTTGTTGCGTACGAACGAGGACAGCGGCCGCGCCTTGAACTCGGAAAGCCGCAGGGTCTCGCGCTCGCGGCCGATGATGCCCTGGCGCAGCGCCTGGTAGGCATGGAACGCTGGCACGAAATGACGCAGGTGCTGCTTCAGGCGCGCCAGGAAATCATCCAGCGATACCACCAGCGTGCCGTTGCTGATGCGGGCGTGTTCACCCAGCAGGCCACTGACCTCCGCCTGCAGCGCGGCGTCGCTGGCACGGGTACGCAGCTGGCGCTGCACCAGCAGCAGTGCTGCAGCCTCGTCGACGTAGCCGGCATGCGGGGCATGCGCCGGCATCCGCGCCAGCGCCCGCAGCCACTGACCGGCCAGCGCCCAGCGCGTGGCCAGCGGATCCTGGCTGCGCTGCAGGGCGCGTTCGACCGCCTCGCGTTGCCCGGCCTGTTCCAGCTGCCGAGCCAGTGCCTCCAGCAGCGCTACCGCATGGCGGCTGCTGCTGAACACCGGTTCGCCGGCCGCCAGTTCCTCGCCCAGATAAGCGGCCGCGGCCTCTGCGGCATCGGCATCGAACGGCAACGCGTGGGATTGCGCATACGCCAGCAGTGCCTCGGCCATTTCCGCACGCAACGCCAGGCGCCCTTCGTCGGACCCCAGCAGGCGTGCCAGCGCTTCAGCACCCATCTGGCGGGCCGGCCACTGCGCCACCGCTTCGCGCCGCTGCTCGGCAGCCCAGAACAGCACCGCCAGCGCACGCACCCGCGGTGCATGGCGCAGGCTGCCGGCCGCCTGCTGCAAGGGCAGCAACGCACGCAGGATCAGCGCGGCATCATGGTCATGGATGCCCCGCTCGTAGCCTTCGCGGTAGCGCGGTGCGGCAAACGCACGCACGCGCTGGTCCAGTGCTTCGGGCGTGGCGACGTCGTGCTGCAGCGTGGCCAGGTCAAGCCCGTCGCTCCCCTCCTGCGCGGCCATCAACAGGCTGCCGGCAAGATACTCGCCGCGATACAGTGCAGGTGATTCGGAGTCCAGGGTGACCGGCCAGAACGGCTTCAGCGCATCCAGCTCCGGATCGTGCAGGGTCTCCAGGAAGTCGGTGCCGGTCAGATGGATCGCCAGCGTGTCACCACGCGGCAGCAGGGTCAGGTCCAGCGCCTGGGTGTTGACGCTGAAGCGATGGCGCGGCCCCAGCCGCACCACGTTGCCGCCCGCCTCGTACAGATCACTGCGGTCACGCAGCTGGCGCACCGCCTGGTCACGCACGCCCTTCAGGCGCGCTTCGATGTCGTCGGCCTTGACGTTGTCATGCAACGCGCGCAGGCGTTCGGCCAGCTCACGCAGCTTGAGGATCAGCGGATCGCCGGCAAAGAACGCATTGAGCTCATCGGCGGTGGCGAAGCGCTCGGTGCGCTTGGCCAGGCCATCGAGGATGCGGCTGGCCGCATCCAGCACCGAACGTGCCTTGCGCTGGCGGTCATCCAGCAGCGCCTGCTTGTGCGTTTCGAAGGCTTCAACCAGCTCTTCGCGCTTGCTCAGGATGTCGCCGAGGAACTGCTCGTGTTCGCCGAACTGGCTCTCCAGCTCCTCCAGCTGCACCAGCAGGCGCGACAGCTGCTCGTCGGCACGCTCCGGGTCCGTGGCCAGCGCCAGCGCGCTGGTGATCGACTGCGAGAACAGCGCGAACTGCGCGGCGAACTGCGCCACGGCCTCGGCTGAGCCGAGCGACCTGCGGCGCTGATCGGCACGCGCGCGGGCCTGGTTGAGGCGGCCGTACAGCACCGAAATGGACTCGACCACGCGGGTGCGGGCGGTGGCATCGTCCACCTTCAGGCCGGCCATCAGTTCAGACAGCATATCCAGATCGGCCGCCATCCCGCGCAGCCCCTCCAGCTGCTCATCCAGCTGGCGGGCACTCTGCGCCTGCTGCGCAGCTTCATCCAGCGCCTGCAGGCGCGTGGTCAGCGGCACCAGCGCGGCATCGCCGGCGAGGAAGTCACCCGTGGCGGCGCCGACATGATCCTGCGCCTCCACCAGCTCGGCCGTCATCGTCTCGATGCGCGCGGTGTCGATGTAGCGCAGCTCGCGGATGGTCAGCAGCCGTCCGCGCAATGCGGTGATCGCATTGAGGGCCTCGACGAAGGCCTGCACCTCGCTCCAGTTCTGCGGCTGCAGCCGGCCCAGCAGCGCCTTGTGCGCGGCCTCTGCCTCGACCATCGCCTGCGCCGACTGCTGGCGGATCGACTGCACCTTCTCGTACTCGTCCAGCACCGATTCGCCGGTGGCGCTGATCTGCCGCAGCAGCGCCTCGGCGCCATCGCAGGCCGCGTCGCCCAGCCAGTGGTGGGCATCGAACAGGCGCCGGGTGTCGGCCACCAGGCGCTGGTAGCGCTGCACCGACACGTCCTGGCCATCGATCTCGCGCGCCAGGTTGAACAGGTTGGAGATGCCCCGCACCAGTTCGGCGTTGCCGATGCGTCCCATGAAGGTGTTGCCGGGTGGCCGGCTTGCAGCAAACTCGTCACTGCTGAACGGGGTCTGCCAGACCTGCATCGGATGGATGCGGGTCGGTTCGCTGCCTTCGGCATGGAACAGCACCATGCGCCCGTCCTGCATCAAGGCGTAGCCATGGCCGAACACCGGGTTCTGCAGCACGCGCTGGATGGTGTTGTAGACGAACAGCGCCGAGCGCCCGCCTTCGCGTTCGTAGAAGATGTACAGCACGTCCTCGCCGTTGGGCGAACGGATGCTGCGCTTGAACTGCATGCCGGCCATCGAGGCGTCGAACGCCTTATGCTCGCCGCCCTGCAGGTAATAGCCACCCGGGAAGATCACGCCGTGGTCTTCGGGCAGCTGCACGCAGGCCTGCACGATCGCATCGTTGCGCACGATGCCGCCGGTCAGCGTGTTGTAGATCAGCCCGCGCCACTCCGTCTCGCGGTACGGCAGCACCTTCAGCAGCACCAGCGAGCCGACCCGGGCGAATTCGAACTGGGCGTCGTCCAGCGACTGCGTGCTGTCCTCCACCGGTTCGCTGTAGATGCCCTGCCCGGTCTCGGTGTTGTTCTCGACCTTGATCGTGAGGTCGCCGCCGGTGGTCTCCACGAACAGGGTATCGAGGATGTTCAGGTGCGAATGGCGGCCATTGACCGCCAGGTCGCGGGTCGCCCGGGTCCATTCGAAGTCGAATGGCGGCGGCAGTGCGATATCGCGCTCACCGCGCGCATCCAGATAGGTCAGTTCCCCATCGCGCGACAGCGCCCAGCGGAACACGCGCACGTCGCTGCTGCGCTCACCGATCTGGAACGACGCCAGCAGCTTGTCCCCCACCACGATCAGCTGCAGCAGGCGCGCGTGCTTGTAGTAGGCGTACAGCTCGTTGAAGTCGTGCACGAAGCCGGGCTGGTCGAGGAAGCTGCCCTTCAGCTCCAGCGCCGCCACATCGTAGCCGTCGCTGCCCTGCACCAGCCGGTACAGGCCGAACACGTCCTCGATGCGGGTCTGGGTCTTCAGCCCGATGAACACGTTGTAGCCGAACAGCAGGCGGTCCGGCCCGACCTGCACGATGTCACGGCCGACGCAGTTGTTTTCGCTGCGGATGCGGAAGCGCCCGACCACCTCCAGGCGGCTGTCGCCGAACTCGGCCAGGCGCTGGCGGTTGAGCGTTTCGGCCAGGCCCTGCAGGCGCTGGCCCTGCTCGGCCAGGCGGCGGCGCAGGACTTCATAGGCACCGCCCTGGGCAACGGCCTGGTCGACGGTAGTGCCGCCGGCCTCCGGTGCAGTGGATTCGGCGGACGGATGGGTATCAGACATCAGCAGGCTTCCGGCTCACGGGCGGACGGCCGCGGTTGCGGCCGGCGCGGGCGGGCGATGGCCGCAGCAGCCATCGCCCGATGCATCAACGGGCGCTGTCGACCACGGTGGCCGACACGGTCGGCACCGCTTCGGCATCCTCGGCGATCTGGCGCGGCGCCGGTTCGGCCACGGCCACGCCCAGGTAGCGCTGCATCAGCTCCTGCACGATCGGGCTCTTGCCGGCAAAGCCTTCGATCGACTTGCCCAGCGACACTGCCTTGACCAGGTTCTCGAACATGCCGCCGTCGCCACCGACCAGATCGATATCGGCGTTGCGCAGCGCGCTGGCGATGACGTTGGCGTTCTCGCGCGAGACTTCCTTGCCGGCTTCGATCGAGGCCAGCGCCTGCTTCAGGCTGTTGTCCAGCATCATGCGGAACTCTTCGTGGCCACGTGCCTGGTCGCTCAGCGAAGCGATCGCTTCGAACTTGCGCACCAGGCCTTCGGCCTCGGCCAGCAGCTTCTTCTGCACCACGCCGGCTTCGGCGTTGCCCAGCGATTCGGTGGCGGTGGCACGGGCCAGGCCCATCTTCTCTTCACCCTGCGCCTGCGCCTGCAGGGTCTCGGCCAGCACGCGGGCTTCGTTGCTGCCCTGCTTCAGGCTGGCTTCGGCCTTGGCTTCGATCACGCGGGCCTCGGCGATGCCGACCTTCTCGATGGCCAGTGCCGAAGCTTCACGCACCTGCGCTTCGGCCAGGCCCGGTGCGGCCTGCTCGGCGCGCAGCGCGTCGGCCAGCAGGCGCTTGGCTTCGGCCTGCTTGCCGGCTGCTTCGTGTTCGGCCTGTGCCAGCGTGGTCAGTTCCACTGCGCGGTGCTTGGAAGCGGTCTCGCGTGCCTGCGCTTCCTTTACCTCGCGCACCAGCGATTCCTGTGCCTTGGCCTCGGCTTCCAGGATCAGCACCTGCTTCTGGCGGTCGGCCTCGGAGACCTCGCGCACTTCCTTGATGCGCTCTTCCTCCTGCGCCACGGTCTTGTCGATGGAGATGCGTTCGCGGGTGATGTTGGCCACGTCCATCTTGCCCTGCTCGACCACCTTGTCGCGCTCCACGCCCTGCAGCTGCACTTCGCGGTCGGTGGTGACCTGCTCAAGCTGGCGTGCGCGCTCGACGCGCTCGGCCTCGATGGCCACGGCGCGCTGGCGGTTCTGCTCGGCCACTTCCACTTCGCGCAGGCGGTTCTGGTCGCGGATCTCGATCAGCTGCTGTGCTTCGATGCGGGCGTTCTCGGACAGCTGGCGCTGCTCTTCCTGCACCTTGGCGGTCTCGGCCTCCTCGCGCGCGCGGATGGTCTCGATCTCGCGCTTCTGGCGTGCTTCGGCTTCGGCCTGCTGGCGTTCCAGCGCCAGCAGCGCTTCACGCGCTTCCACGTTCTTCTTGGTGATGGCGAGCTTCTCGTTCTGCTCCAGCTCGTTGGTCACCACGTTCTGCGCGGCGGTCAGCTCGGTGATCTTGCGGATGCCCTGCGCGTCAAGGATGTTGAACTGGTCCAGCAGCGCCTTCGGGGTCTGCTCCAGGTAATCGATCGCCACGTCTTCCAGCACATAGCCGTTGAGGTCGTTGCCGATCACCGCGATGATCTCGTCGCGGAACTCCTGGCGCTTCTCGAACAGTTCGGTGAAGTCGAACTTCTTGCCGACCGTCTTCAACGCTTCGGAGAACTTGGCGTTGAACAGCTCATCGACGGCATGCTTGTCCGACGCACGGTCGGCACCGATGGCCTTGGCCACGCGCAGCACGTCGGCCTGGGTCTCGTTCACCCGCAGGTAGAAGGCCACGGCGATGTCGGCACGCATGTTGTCGCGGCAGATCAGGCCTTCCTTGCCACGGCGGTCGATCTGCAGGGTGATCAGGCTGATCCGCATCAGCTCGGCGCGGTACAGCACCGGGATGATCAGCGCACCGGTGAAGTGCACCTTGGGCGTGGAGCTCATGTCGTTGACGATCAGGGCCACGCCCTGGTCGACCTTGCGGTAGAAGGCCTTGAACAGCCCGGCCACGCCCAGCAGCAGGACGAGCAGGCCGCCGGCGACGGCCAGGAACGGTAAGAGGGATGCCAACGTCATTGATGAGTCTCCTTGTTGCCCGGAAGCAGGTTGTCCTGGAAATCGAGGGCGATCGCATCGGCGCGGACCACCCGGTAATAGTGTCGTTCGGCCATGTGCTCGACCAGCACGATGCGCTCGCCACGCTGCAGTTCGATGTCGCTGCGGATCTGCAGCACCAGCCCGGCGCCGCCATCATCGACCGTGGCATGACCGCTGCGTGCGTCCACTTTCGGCGATGCGACCACGCCGGCCCGGCCGAGCAGCGATGCCTGCGGCACCGGCCGCAGGCGCAGCAGGAAGCGCCGGACCGGGCGCAGGATCAGCGCGATGAGCGGTACCGCTGGCAGCGGTGCCAGCACCGCCACGAGCGTACCCAGGCCCCAGCGCAGCAGGTCCGGCAGCGGCAGCAGTACGAACAGATGGATGAAATAGGTGATGAGCCAGCCGAACAGGCTCAGCAGGGTGACCACCACCATGATCGGGACGCCACCCAGGCCCCAGCGCGCCAGCATGGCCGACAGGCCACTGAGGTCGGTCCCCGCCTCGAGCGCGCCATCGGCGCCGAGATTGCCAAAACCGTCATCGACCAGGCCGAACGCCGCAACCGCCCAATACATCACCGACACCAACAGCAGAATGCTGTACGGCAGCGTCGGGTAACCGAGTACGACGGTGAGAAACTCCTGCATCGCTTGCCTTCCTGGGCTGTGGGCGGCGGCCGCCCGTTCGGGGCGCGCCGCGCGCGTCCCGTCGATCCCCGCGCCAGCCCTCATGGCAGGCGCGCTTGGGACCATCCTATGTGAAGAATGCGTGCAGGCTCAAATCCAGGTCCAAATCACGGCAAATAATGACGCCAATCACTCGAGAACCGTGCAATCGGCGCGGCGCACTTCCTCGACGAAGGTGCGCATCTTGTAGCCGTCCTTGATGCCCGGCTCCAGTTCGATGCCACTGGAGACATCCACGCCCCACGGCAGGGTACCCAGCACCGCGTCGTAGACGTTTTCCGGGTTCAGGCCGCCGGCCAGCAGGAACGGGCGATGCAGGCCGGTCGGGATCCGGCCCCAGTCAAAGGCCACGCCGGTGCCGCCACCGCCGCCCGGCGCGTGGCTGTCGAACAGGAAACCGGCGGCGCTGGGATAGCGCAGCTGCAGGGTGCGGGCGTTGATCTCTTCACGGCCGCCCATGGCGATCGCCTTCAGGTACGGCATGTTGAAGCTGCGGCAGAAGCTCTCGTCTTCCTCGCCGTGGAACTGCAGCAGGGTCGGTCGTACCGTGCGCAGCACCTCGCGCACTTCTTCCTTGCTGTTGTTGCGGAACAGCGCCACCACGTCGACCATGGGCGCGATCGCCTGGCGCATCGCGCGTGCCTCGGCTGGAGCGACCCGGCGGCTGCTTTCACGGGCGAAGATGAAACCCACCGCGTCCACGCCCAGCTCACCGGCCAGGCGGACGTCGCCGGCCCGGGTCATGCCACAGAACTTGATGCGCGTGCGGTAGTAGGAGCGGCTCATAGCGTGACCTCGGCGGGCAGATGCCAGTTGTCGGGGTACAGGGGCCCGAGGAACACCAGGCCCTGCGGCGGTGCGGTGGGACCGGCTACGGTGCGATCGCGCCCGGCCAGCAGTTCGGCGATCCATTCCACCGGCTTCTCGCCACTGCCCACCAGGATCAGCGATCCGACGATATTGCGGACCATGTGATGAAGGAATGCATTGCCCTGCACGGCGACCTCGATCACCTCGCCCTGGCGGCTGACCTGCAGCGACTGCAGTTCACGCCGTGCATGCAGCGCCTGGCACTGCACCGAGCGGAACGCGCTGAAGTCGTTCTCGCCTAGCAGGGCCTGGCCGGCGGCATGCATCAGGCCCGCGTCCAGCGCACGGCGCTCCCAGCTGAGGGTCTGCCGCTGCAGCGCCGGCCGCACTTCGCGGTTGAGCAGGCGGTAACGGTAACGGCGTGCCCGCGCCGAGAAGCGGGCGTGGAAATCATCGGCCACGGGCACGCACCAGCGCACCGCGATCGAGCGCGGCAGGCGGGTGGTGGTGCCCAGCATCCAGGCGCGCGGATCGCGCACCACGTCGGTGTCGAAATGCACGACCTGGCACTGGCCGTGCACGCCGGCATCGGTGCGGCCGGCACAGACCACCTGCAGCGGCGCATCGGCCACCGACGACAGGGCCTGCTCAAGGCTGGCCTGCACGCTGGGACCACCCTCGCCCAGGTTCTGCCAGCCCCTGAAATCGCTGCCGTCGTACTCGACGCCAAGCGCGTAACGCATGTGCTACCTCGATGTTGCGGGAGGGGCGGCGCTCAGGCCGGATCGCGTTCGGACCAGACCGCCAGTTCGTTGCCACCGGGCTCGACGAACTGGAAGCGGCTGCCACCGGGGAAAGAAAACACCGGCCGTACGATCTCACCGCCAGCGTCGCGCACCGCCGCCTCGATGGGCGCCAGCTGGTCGGCATACAGCACCAGCAGCGGCGCGCCGCTGTCACCGGCCCGTTGCGGCTGGCCGCGGAAGAAGCCGCCCTGCAGGCGGCCATCGTCGAAGGCGGTGTAGTCGCTGCCATAGTCGACGAACGACCATCCGAACACCTTTTCGAAGAAGGCGCGGCTGTCGGCCGGGTCACTGGAGGCGAATTCAACGTAGTCGATACGGCGCTCGCGGCTCATGGCACGGTCCTTGTCGGCGGGTTCGGTCACGGCAGGCGGGCCAGCAGTTCGCGAGCCTGGGCCTGGCAGTGCAGGTCGCCGCCCTCGGCCACTTCCAGCAGCAACGTCCGTGCGGTCTGCGCATCGCCCAGGTCGAGGTAGGCGATGGCCAGTTCCAGGCGTTCCTGCCCGGCGCGCGGCGCCCAGCCGGCATCGCTGGCCGGCGCGGCAGCACCGTCTTCATGCGCGGCCGCGGCCAGCGCGTCGTGCGGCGCCGCGCTCGAATCCCCGCCGTCATGATGCTCGGCCGGCAGGTCGAACACGCCGCGGAACTGCGGCTGCTGTTCGGCGTGCAGCGCGTAGTCCGGCACTGCGATCTCGTCAGGGACCGCCTGCGCGGGCGGCTCATCCTGCACGGGGATGTCCTGCATGGCCACCGGCTCGTCCCAGCGCGGCAGGTCGGTCACGGCCCCGGGCAGCTCCACTACTTCGTCATCGCGCAGCGTCTGCGCCTGCCAGTCAGTCTGGGCGGCGACGTCGGCGACCGCTTCGGCAGCCACGTCATCCTGCACCTCGGCTTCGGTCGCCCAGGCAGGCATCGCCGGTTCCTGGCGGCCACTGTCGGACACCGCCGTCGACCACGAAGACTGCTCGGCCAGCGTATCCAGCGCCGCGCCGGCCGGTACCGCAGCGGCCAGGCCGGCGGCGTCGCCTTCCTCGCGCAGCGGCGGCAGTGGCGACGGCTTGCGACGACGCAGCAGCCAGGCCGCGCCGGCCGCCAGCAACAGCACCGGCAGACCCAGCCAGTACCACGGCGTTGCCGCATCGCGGGCATCCGGTGCCTGCGCCAGGCGCTGCTGCGCCGCGGCCAGGTCGTTGTCCTTCATCGCGATCAGCGACTGCTGCTGTTCCTTGAGTTTTTCCAGGTCGGCCACCCGCTGCTTCAGCTCGCCGATCTCGGCATCGCGGGTCGCGATGTCCTCGCGTGCCTGGCGCAGTTGTTCGTTGCCCAGCATGTCACCCTCGCTGCCGGCTGCAGTGCCGGTGGTTGTGCCCGCGTGCGCGGCGTCGGAGGCCAGCGCCGGAGCGATTTCAAGTCGTGCCCCAGTGGCCGCAGCCGGGGAAGAAGCGTTCGTGGTTCCCGCCGTGGCGACCGGGGCGACAGTACCCGCCGGTTGCGGCACGGTGCGCGCCTGACGCCACTGTGCGGCATGCTCGCGCACCAGCGCGGCGGCCTCGGCGGCATCGACCGCCGCCAGTGCATCGCTGCCGGGCATGCGCAGCACGGCGCCCTGCTTGAGCAGGTTGACGTTGCCACGGATGAAGGCCTCCGGGTTGGCCCGCAGCAGCGCAATCATTGCGCGGTCGCGGCTGACCTGGTTGCCGCGGGCCACCACGCTGGCGATCTGCGACAAGGTCTGCCCACGCTGGACGGTAACGCTGCCATCGGCTGCCGGTGCGGCAGCGGGTGCAGCCACTGCACGCGGGCGAGCCGGTGCGGGTGCCGGCGTGGTGGCGGTGGACGGCGCAGGCGCGCTCACGCTCTCCGCGGCGGCGGGCGCCGGGGCGGCCTCACGGGCGATGGTGTTGGAGAGCGTACCTGCGGGTGCAACGATTTCCGGCTCGGCCACGGCCAGTGCGCTGGACGGTGCATCGACCAGCGCCGAGTACTCGCGCACCAGGCGGCCCTGGCCCCAGTCCGCCTCGATCAGGAAGCTCAGCGACGGGGTCTCGACCGGCGTCTGCGAGGTCACACGCACCACTGCCCTGCCCTGCGCATTGCGGGTCAGTTCGAACTGCAGTTCGCCCACCAGCCCGGTCGGCCGCTGCAGGCCGACGCGCTCGAAGGTGACCGGTGAGGCCAACGCGACACGCAGGTTCTCCAGCTCGGACGGATCGGCCGAGACCACCGGGATTTCGGCCAGCAGGGGCTGGCCCGGCTTGGACAGGACACGGATGTCGCCCAAGCCCAGGGCAAGCGCCGAACTGCTGGCCAGGGCCAGCAGCGCGGTGGAAAGATAGAGGAGGGGGCGCTTTGCGCCCCTGGCCCGTTTATTCATGGCGACACTATAAAGCGTGCGGACCGCGGTCCGCACCCACCGATGGGGACCTTTGGTAGTGCCGGCCGCTGGCCGGCAGACACGCACGTGCCATCACGGCAATGCCGGCCAGCGGCCGGCACTACCGGTGAGGCAACCGCTGTGATCAGCGCTGCTCGGCGGCGACCAGCTCGGCCAGCTGCACGGCATTCAGGGCGGCGCCCTTGCGCACGTTGTCCGATACGATCCACAGGTTCAGGCCGCGCGGGTGCGACAGGTCCTCACGGATGCGGCCGACGTACACCGCGTCGGTGCCCGAGGCGTGGGTGACCGGGGTCGGGTAGCCACCGGCCTCGTGACGGTCCACCACTTCGATGCCCGGCGACTGCTCCAGCAGCGCACGTGCTTCGGCCACGGTGACCTTGTCGCGGGTTTCGATCGCCACCGACTCGGAATGGCCGTAGAACACCGGCACGCGCACTGCGGTCGGGTTCACCAGGATGCTGTCGTCGCCGAGGATCTTGCGGGTCTCCCAGATCAGCTTCATTTCTTCCTTGGTGAAGCCGTTGTCCTGGAAATCGTCGATGTGCGGGATCAGGTTGAAGGCGATCTGCACCGGGAAGCGCTGCGGATCGATCTCCTGGAAGCTCAGCAGCTGGCCGGTCTGCTTGCCCAGCTCCTCGGTGGCCGAACGACCACCGCCGGACACCGACTGGTAGGTGGAGACGTTGATGCGCTCGATGCCGTACTTGCGGTGCAGCGGCGCCAGCGCCACCAGCATCTGCATGGTCGAGCAGTTCGGATTGGCGATGATGCCGCGCGGACGGTTGGCGACCTGTTCCGGGTTGACTTCGGACACCACCAGCGGCACGTCATCGTCGTAACGGAAGGCCGAGGAGTTGTCGATCACCACCGCACCTGCGGCGGCGAACTTCGGTGCGTATTCCTTGGACACGCTGCCACCGGCCGAGAACAGCGCGATCTCGACACCGGCCGGATCGAAGGTGGCCAGGTCCTGGACCGTGACCTTCTGGCCGTTGAACTCGATCTCGCCACCGGCCGAACGCTCGGAGGCCAGGACGCTCAGGGTACCGACCGGGAAATCACGCTCGGCCAGGATCGACAACATGGTCTCGCCGACGGCGCCGGTGGCACCGACGACGGCGACGTGGAAACTGCGCTGTGCATTGCTCATGGGGGAACTCTCACGAAAACGGGAATGGGGAAAAACACGCACGACAGCTGGGTTCGGGGAACCTCCTCAAGCGGGGCGCGCGGAGGTTCCCTATCGTTTCCCGGTTTTTTTGCCCAGCGTCACGCGCGCGGCCATCGCCGCGTCAGCGTTGATCGCGCTCGGCATCCGCGACGGGCCGCCGTCCAGGCCGAGCCCGGCAAGCAGATTATCCACGGCCAGCTGTACCATCGCCGTGCGCGTGGCCAGCGAGGCGCTGCCGATATGCGGAGTGAGCACGACGTTGCGCAGCGCCAGCAGTTCCGGGCGTACCGTTGGCTCGCCTTCGTACACATCCAGACCCGCCGCAGCCAGGCGACCGTTGGCCAGCGCATCGGCCAGCGCGATCTCATCGACCAGGCCACCGCGGGCGATATTCACCAGCGTCGCCGACGGCTTCATCTTCGCCAGTGCGGCGGCATCGATCAGATGATGCGAGGCCGGCGTGTAGGGCAGCACCAGCAGCAGGTGGTCGGACTGTGCCAGCAGCGTATCCAGGTCCACATAGGTCGCGCCCACTTCCGCCTCGGTCGCCGCCGGCAGCTGCGACCGGTTGTGGTACAGCACCTTCATGCCGAAACCGTGCGCGCCGCGACGGGCGATGCCCTGGCCGATGCGGCCCATGCCAAGGATGCCCAGCGTGCTGCCGTGGATATCGGCACCGAGCATGGTCTGGAACGACCACTGCTGCCACTGCCCTTCGCGCAGCCAGCGCTCGGACTCGGTGATGCGGCGCGCGGTGGCCATCAGCAGGGCGAAACCGAGATCGGCGGTGGTTTCGGTCAGGACGTCCGGTGTGTTGCTGGCCAGGATGCCGGCCGCGCTGAGCGCGTCGACGTCCAGGTTGTTGTAGCCCACCCCGACATTGGCGATCACCCGCAGCTGCGCGGCGCCGGCCACCTGGGCCGCGCCGATGCGCTCGTTGAGCGTGATGATCGCGCCGTCGGCGCTGGCCAGTTGTCCGGCGATCTGGTCCGGGGCCCAGGCGGTGACGGTGTCGGTGCTGCGCAGCTGCACGCGATCGCGCAGCGGCGCGATGGCCGCGTCGATCAGCGGCTGGCTCACCCACACGGTCGGCCGCGTGTCAGCCATCGATCTGCCCGGGAATGCGCGGGGTGATCGTGCCCACATCGCCGCACTGCGCGCGGTGACGCAGCGCCTGGTCCATCAGCACCATCGCTACCATCGCCTCGGCGATCGGGGTGGCGCGGATGCCGACGCAGGGGTCGTGGCGGCCGGTGGTGACCACCTCGACCACGTTGCCGGACGTATCCAGCGACGGGCCCGGCAGGCGCAGGCTGGAGGTCGGCTTCAACGCGATCGAGGCGACCACCGGCTGGCCGGTGGAAATGCCACCGAGGATGCCACCCGCATGATTGCTGGCGAAGCCCTGCGGGGTCAGCAGGTCGCGGTGTTCGGTGCCCTTCTGCGCGGCGCTGGCGAAACCGTCGCCGATCTCCACGCCCTTCACCGCGTTGATGCTCATCAGCGCGGCAGCCAGTTCACCGTCGAGTTTGCCGTAGATCGGCTCACCCCAGCCCGGCGGCACATTGTCGGCGACCACGTCCACGCGCGCACCGACCGAATCTCCGGACTTGCGCAGCGCGTCCATGTACGCCTCCAGTTCGGGCACCTGTGCAGCATGCGGCCAGAAGAACGGGTTGTCTTCCACCGCCGACCAGTCGAAACCGGCCGGGGTGATGTCGCCCAGCTGCGACAGGTAGCCACGCACGGTGACGCCGAAGCGCTCGGCCAGCCACTTCTTGGCGACCACGCCAGCGGCCACGCGCATGGTGGTCTCGCGTGCCGAGGAACGGCCGCCACCGCGCGGGTCGCGGATGCCGTACTTGTGCCAGTAGCTGTAGTCGGCATGGCCCGGCCGGAACTGCTGGCCGATGTTGGCGTAATCCTTGCTGCGCTGGTCGGTGTTGCGGATCAGCAGCGCGATCGGGGTGCCGGTGGTCAGGCCCTCGTACACGCCGGACAGGATCTCGACCTCGTCGGCCTCGCGCCGCGCCGAAGTATGCCGGCTCTTGCCAGTGGCGCGGCGCTGCAGGTCGTGGGCGAATTCGGCCGCGTCCAGCGCCAGCCCCGGCGGGCAGCCATCGATCACGCAGCCGATGGCCGGCCCGTGCGACTCGCCGAACGTGGTGACGGTGAACAGCTTGCCGAACGAATTGGAGCTCACGGGCGCTGCGCCGCCAGTTCGGTGATGCGTGCGCTGTGGGCGATCAGCTCGCGGCATTCAACCGCGAAGATACCCATCTGGCCGACCTTGAATTCGATCCAGGCGAAATCGACTTCCGGCAGCAGCTTGACCAGATGCTGCTCGGATTCGCCCACTTCACAGATCAGCAGGCCGTCCTCGCTCAGGTGCAGCGGGGCATCGCGCAGGATCTTCAGCACCAGGTCCAGGCCGTCGTCGCCGGCACGCAGGCCCATCTCCGGCTCGTAGGAGTATTCCTGCGGCAGGGCATCGGTCTCGTCGTTGGTGACGTATGGCGGATTGGTGACGATCAGGTCGTAGTGGCGGCCGGACAGGCCGTTGAACAGGTCCGACTTGATCAGGGTGACGTTGTGCGCCTGCAGGCGCTCCTTGTTTTCTTCGGCCAGCGACAGTGCATCGTCGCTCAGGTCGACGCCGTCCACCTGCCAGTTCGGGTAGTAGTGGCCCATGGCGATGGCGATGCAGCCCGAACCGGTGCACAGATCCAGTGCACGGTACACGTCGCGGCCGGCCAGCCACGGCTCGAAGCCGCATTCGATCAGTTCGGCGATCGGCGAGCGCGGTACCAGGGCGCGCTTGTCGCTCTTGAAGCTCAATCCTGCAAACCAGGCCTCACCGGTCAGGTAGGCGGCCGGGATGCGTTCATCGATGCGGCGCTGGAACAGCTCCAGCACGCGCAGCTTTTCGGCCTGCAGCAGGCGCGCCTGGCCGTAGGCCGGGCCGAGGTCGTGCGGCAGGTGCAGGCTGTGCAGCACCAGCTGGGTGGCCTCGTCCAGCGCGTTGTCGTAGCTGTGCCCGAAGGTCAGCCCGGCTTCGTTGAAACGGCTGGTGCCGTAGCGGATCAGATCGATGATCGTGTGGAGTTCGGCGGCCGTTTCAGCGGTCATGGCGGTACTGCGGGCAAAGTGGCCCCCGATTATAGGGGCTGGCGCCCGTGGCGGCATCCGTTGCGGCGGAAACGATTCGGGCCACAGCCGGTATGATGGGGCCCACTTCGCGCGGGAGCCCCCATGTTCAATCGCAACGCCGGCATCATCCTGCTGATCGCCCTGGCGGCGGGTCTCGGCCTGCTGGCCGCCCAGCAGGTGTTCGCGCCGAAGCCGCCGGCCAATGCCCCGGCCACCGAAGCGATCACGCTGTACCCGCAGCCGCGCGAACTGCCTGACTTCAACCTGGCCCAGTCCGACGGCACCCGCCTGATCCCGGGCGAACTGAAGGGCCACTGGACCCTGGTGTTCCTGGGCTTCACCTTCTGCCCGGACGTCTGCCCGACCACGCTGGCCGCGCTGGCCGGCGCGCAGAACCAGTGGGAAGCCCTGCCCGACAGCCTGCGCCCACGCGTGCTGTTCATCTCGGTCGACCCCGACCGCGACAGCGCCACCCGCCTGGGCGAGTACGTGCACGGCTTCCACAAGGACACCCTGGCCGCCACCGCTGACGTTCCCTCGCTGGAGCGCTTCGCCACCTCGTTGGGCTTCGTGTTCCAGAAGGTGCCGGGCAAGCATTTCGACGAGAACCCCGAGGATTACACCGTCGAGCATTCGGCCAGCCTGGCCGTGCTCGACCCGCAGGGCCGCCTCGCCGGCCTGGTACGCCCCCCGTTCAACGCGCCGGCGATCGCCCGCGACCTGCAGAAGCTGACCGAGAAAACCGCCCCATGAGCCTCACCACCGCCCTGACGTATGCCCTGCCCCACCGCCTGCTGTCCTCGATGGCGCGTTCGCTGGCGTACTCGGACGATCCGCGCGTGTCGCGCTGGCTGATCGACACGGTCACCCGCAAGTTCAACGTCAACCTGGACGAAGCGGCCAACCCGGACCCGCGCAGCTATGCGACCTTCAACCAGTTCTTCACCCGTGCGCTGAAGCCGGGCGCACGCGTGGCCGATGCCGATCCGCGCAGCTTGGTGATGCCGGCCGACGGCCGCATCAGCCAGCTCGGCAGGATCGAGGCCGGCCGCATTTTCCAGGCCAAGGGCCAGTCGTTCACCGCCGCCGAACTGCTGGGCGGCGCCGAGGATGCCAAGCCGTACAACGACGGCCTGTACGCCACCGTGTACCTGTCCCCGCGCGACTACCACCGCGTACACATGCCCTGGACCGGCACCCTGCGTGAAACCGTGCACGTGCCAGGGCGCCTGTTCAGTGTCGGCCCGGCGGCCGTCAACGGCGTACCGCGCCTGTTCGCACGCAACGAACGCCTGGTCTGCCATTTCGATACCAGCTTCGGCCCGATGGTCAGCGTGATGGTCGGTGCACTGCTGGTGTCCGGCGTGGAAACCGTGTGGAGCGGCGAGGAGATTCCGCACTACGGCGACCGCATCACCCGCAAGGACTACCGCGGCCAGGGCATCAGGCTGGAGCGTTTCGCCGAGATGGCACGCTTCAACTACGGCTCGACCGTGATCGTGCTGCTGCCGCCGGGCGTGGCCGAATTCGCCCCGCAGCTGGGCGCCGAAAGCCCGGTACAGCTGGGCCAGGCCCTGGCGAAGCTGCGCTGATAAAAAGGGGACGGAGGGGATTAAGTCGTTTATGCATAAACGACTTAATCCCCTCCGTCCCCTTTTCCACAACGGGATGCCGGCCAGCGGCCGGCACTACCGGTACGCGCGTTACTGCAGGGCCGGGGCCGGGCCGACGTCCATGCCGTCGTAGTCTTCCACGCCCTTCTCCGCGGCCAGCGCTGCGAATTCCTGGTTGCGACGGTCCAGCGAGGCTTCGTCGTGGATCTCCACGCGCTCCACATGCAGCACGTGGAACGGCGCGTCACCCTCTTCCGGATCTTGTTCGAACAATTCCACGAAGGTGTAGCCCTGCGCCTGCAGGTGCTCTGCCAGTGCCTGCAACGGCTCAGCAGTGGAGTGCACGAAGAAGTACCCCCACAGCAGCGGGCCGTTGATGTCCCAGTCGGTGTTTTCGCGGAGGTTGGCGAACAGGTTGCGGGTGTCTTCGAGATCCATGCGGGTTCCAGGGGTCGGGGGAATTACTTGTCGCAGCCCTGCAGCTTCAGCGTCTGGCCGTGGCGCAGGCTGTAGGCCGGGGCCTTCAGGCCGTTGGCGCGGGCCAGGGTCGGCACGTCGCACTGGAACTTCGCCGCGATGGCGCCCAGGGTCTCGCCCTTGCCCACCTTGTGGCTGCGCACCGGCTTCGGGCGCGCGGCCGGCGCCGGGCGAGGCGTCGCCACCGCCGCCACCGTGGTCGGCACACTGGTGGAGGCCGCAGCGTCGGCCACCGGCACCACGCCGCCCACGGCGACGCTGCCGGTGTAGCTGGCCGCGGTCGGGCGCTTGATCGCCGCGTTCAGATCGGCGGTGATCAGGGTGCGGGCCAGGTCGGCACGCGGGCCACTGACGCAGTTGCGCTGGTACAGCCCGGCGATGCGGGTGGTGGCGTTGATCAGGGTGCCGGCCGGAATCCAGCCATCGGCTTCATAGCGCGGGTTGAGGTTGCGCAGCGCGCGCATGTAGCCATCACGGGTGCCGTGGCTGCCCAGGCAGATGGTCAGTTCATAGATGGTGGTGGACTTGGCCAGGCGCAGCGTGGCCGGCTGCGCGCTGATCTTCGGGAACTCCACGCCATACTGCTGCGGGTGCAGGAAGATCCAGGCCGCGGCAATCACCATCGGCACATAGTCCTTGGTCTCGCCCGGGAACTGGTTGTAGACACTGTCGGTCCAGAAGCTCTGGCCGGCGCTCTGCTTGAACACGCGTGCGGCACGGCCTTCGCCACCGTTGTAGGCGGCCACCGACATTTCCACGTTGTTGTTCAGTTCGCGCAGGCGTTCGTTGAGGTAGCTGGCGCTGGCCTCGGCGGCGCTGCGCGCATCGAAGCGCGTGTCGAAGCCGGTGCCATCCGGGCCGAGGCCGAAGCGACGGCCAGTGGCCGGCATGAACTGCATCAGGCCGGCGGCGCCGGCACGCGAGGAGGCGTGCACGCGGCCGTTGGATTCCTTGGCCATGATGCCGAACAGCAGCGCCTCGGGCAGGCCACGCTTCTCCCACTCCGGCCACATCACCGCGCGCAGGTTCTGGTAGTTCTCGTAGCTGGTCAGCAGCGCAGGACGCATGTCGGTCAGCCAGCGACGGATGCCGGCCTGCACCGCCGGGTTGTACTCGACCATGCTGTCGAAGGCGTGCCGCTTGTCGTTCAGCAGCGCGGCAGCGCGCGCGGCCTCGGGCACATCCGCGGTCAGCGGGCCGATGTGATCCGGGTCGGCTTCCAGGCGGTCACCCCCCTCGTCGGCCACGTCATCGCTGGCAGCCGCATCGGCGTCGTGCTTGAGCAGGCGCTTGTAGCTGGCCAGCAGGGTGCCCATCTGGCAGCCCTTCTGCTTCACGCAGTCGTTGAGGACATCTTCCATGTCCTCCAGCGCGGCGTCGGCCTCGTTGCTGCCCTTGGGGTCGGCATTGGCGACCAGCAGCAGGGCGTCGCTGTAGCGCTTTTCGGCGACGGTCATGCGCTGCTGCAGCGCATCCACCTTCACCTTGTCCCGGGCCGAAACCCGCTGCGCATGGGCGTCGGGCGCCAGGGAAACCAGGCCGGCCAGGGCCAGCAGCGGCCAACCGCGGGAAATCAGGACAGGAACGGGCATTGATGGCACTGTGTGCGAAACAGGCAGGCAGAGTAGCGGCGCCGCCAAGGTCCGGGCAAGCCGACCTTCGGACCGTCACTGCCGGCGGTTAACATTGGGCTATTCATCACAAGGGCTGGACCATGGATCCGATTCTGCTCGGCAAAGGCATTACCGACGATATTGCCGTCACCCTGCTGCCGAAACTCGGCAACCGCCACGGCCTGGTGGCCGGCGCCACCGGTACCGGCAAGACCGTGACCCTGATGACGCTGGCCGAGGGCTTCTCGCGACTGGGCGTGCCGGTGTTCCTGGCCGATGTGAAGGGCGATGTCTCCGGCCTGGCCGTGCCCGGCAGCGGCGCCGAGAACCTGCTCCAGCGTGCCGCCGAGATCGGCGTGGCCGACTATGCGCCGGCCGCCAGCCCCACCCTCTTCTGGGACCTGTACGGCAAGCTGGGCCACCCGGTGCGCACCACCGTCAGCGAAATGGGCCCGACCCTGCTGGCGCGCATCCTCGAGTTGAACGACACCCAGTCCGGCGTGCTCGACATCGTGTTCAAGCTGGCCGACGACCGCGGCCTGCTGCTGCTGGACATGGACGACCTGCGCGCCCTGCTCGGCCTCGTCGCCGAGGAGCGCAAGGACATCTCCACCGAGTACGGCCTGGTCAGCGCGCAGTCGATCGCCGCGATCCAGCGTTCGGTGCTGCGCCTGGCGCAGGACGGTGGCGAGCACTTCTTCGGCGAACCTGCGCTGGAGCTGGCCGACATCATGCGCGTCAACCACGACGGCCGCGGCATGATCGGCATCCTCGCCGCCGACCAGCTGGTACTCAAGCCCAAGCTGTACTCCACCTTCCTGCTGTGGCTGCTGTCGGAGCTGTTCGAGCAGCTGCCGGAAGTGGGCGACCTGGACAAGCCGAAGCTGGTCTTCATCTTCGACGAGGCACACCTGCTGTTCGACGATGCGCCGCCATCGCTGGTGCAGCGCATCGAGCAGGTGGTGCGCCTGATCCGCTCCAAGGGCGTGGGCGTGTATTTCTGCTCGCAGTTCCCCGACGACGTGCCAGGCAACATCCTCGGCCAGCTCGGCAACCGCGTGCAGCACGCACTGCGCGCGTTCACCCCGCGCGACCAGAAGGCGGTGAAGACCGCGGCCGAAACCTTCGTGCCGAACCCGAAGCTGGACGTGGCCAAGGTACTGAGCCAGCTCGGGACTGGTGAGGCCCTGGTCTCCACGCTGCAGGACAAGGGCATCCCGATGCCGGTGCAGCAGACCATGATCGCGCCGCCACGCTGCCGGATGGGGCCGATCACCGAAGCCGAGCGCGCCCAGGTGCGTGCCGGCAGCCCGGTCGGCAGTCGCTACGACACCGCGATCAACCGCGAATCGGCCGCCGAACTGCTGGCCCAGCGTGCACAGAAGACTGTCGAACAGGCGCAGGCGCCGGCCGCGCGCAGCCGCGAACAGGACGAAGCGCAGGAAGGCGGTTTCGGCCAGGCGATCAAGGATGCGATCTTCGGCACCAAGCGCCGCCAGGGCATGATCGAGACGATGGCCAAGCAGACCACGCGCACCGTCGGCACCAAGCTGGGCAACCAGATCGTGCGCGGCATCCTGGGTGGCATCTTCGGCGGAAAGCGTTGATCTGCCACGGCCGGGGTCAGAGCCCTTTCCGCTGGAAAGGGATCTGACCCCAGGGTCGGATCCCCCCGCCAGGGAGGGCTCCGACCCCACTCCCCGTTCGTCATCCAGAAAAGAAGTCGTATTGCATGTCGCGTTGGCGCCCCCCCGCAGAAAAAAGCACGGCACTGATCACCGCCTCCGGGCATGCCCGGCTGAAGGCCGAACTGGATGAGCTGTGGCGCGTGCGCCGCCCGGAGGTGGTGAAGGCACTGGCCGCGGCCGCCGCGGAAGGTGACCGCTCCGAGAACGCTGAATACACCTATCGCAAGAAGCAGCTGGGCGAGATCGACCGTCGCGTGCGCTACCTGACCAAGCGGCTGGAATCACTGCGCGTGGTCGACACCACGCCGACCGACCCGCTGGCGGTGTTCTTCGGCGCATGGGTGGAACTGGAGAATGTGGACAGTGGCGAGACCAGCCGCTATCGCATTGTCGGGCCGGATGAGACCGATGCCGGGCTGGGCTGGATCAGCATCGATTCGCCGTTGGCGCGGGCGCTGCTGAAGAAGCGACTGGATGATGAATTCTCGGTGGAGCTGCCCGGCGGGCAATTTACCTTTACGGTGATCGGGGTGGAGTACGCGCCGTTGTAGAGTCGAGTCATGCCCGACCTCGCTGCCGTTGTAGAGCCGAGCCCATGCTCGGCTGATGGGCAAACGCAGCCGAGCATGGACTCGGCTCTACAACGGCGGCGGATATGTGCGCCCTGCGCGCAACGGGCGGAAATACCCGGCATTGCGATAGAAGGCGGAATCCTGCACGCCGTGCCAGCCAGGAATACCGGCCAACGGCAGGGGCCGCAGCTGTAGCGGATCGGTCACTGCCCTGCCTTCGGCAATGGCCGCAGTCACCGCGTCAACGCAGGCAGCATCGGCATCACCCTGCACCACCACGCACTTGCCCACCAGCAATCGCCCCGGCAGCAGTGCCTGTTCCATCAACGCGTGCCCGAATACCGTGGCAATGGCGATGTCACCGCTCTGCCAGCGCGTTGGCTCGAACAACGCAGGCCAGTCATGCCCATCCCACGCGCGCAGCAACGTGACATCCCCCACACGCACGATCACGCCGGTTTCGTCGAACTGGGTCAAGGCGGCCTGCGCGCGGTTGCGCTGGCCGGGTGGCATGGCTTCGATATGCCGGCACTGCTGCACGTTGAGTGCCCGCTTGAGCTGCGGGTGGGAGGCCCACACCAGCGCGTTGAACAGGTCGTGCCAGTTGTCGGCACGGGTGGCGATGCGCCCCTGCGCGATGCGGGCCTCGTAGTGCAGGCCATCGGCCAGCAACGCGGCATCCTGTTCGACCAGCTGCCAACCCGGCAGGGACAGGCGTGCGTCAAGCGCCGCGATGGACGGCCAGTGGGGGCCATCCAGCAGATCACGGAAATCCTGCAGCCCGGCAAACAGCGGCTGCGCGAACACCTGCGGATCGATCGCCGCACGTGGCGGCGGTACGAAGCGCCGGACGCCGCCCCCGTCACTGGCGGCGGTCGTCGCTGCGGTCACAGCATCTTGAGGTCGAATGCCGGGCGGGGAGCGGCGGGCAGCGCGTCACCGTACAGGTCGTGCTCGTCGCTCTCGGTGATTTCCACGTCGACGAAGTCGCCCACGCGCAGCGGCACCTGGTCGGCGTTCTGGATGTGCACCAGTCCGTCGATCTCCGGCGCATCGGCCCTGGAACGGGCCACGGCGATATCGCCTTCGATGGCGTCGACCAGGCACTGCTGCACGGTGCCGATCTTGGCCTCCAGGCGTGCGGCGGAGATCTGCGCCTGCTTCTCCATGAAGCGGGCCAGACGCTCCTGCTTCACTTCCTCCGGCACAGCATCGGGCAGATCGTTGGCGGTGGCCCCCTCGACCGGCGAATAGGCGAACGCGCCCACGCGATCCAGCTGCGCTTCGTCGAGGAACGCCAGCAGTTCTTCGAACTCGGACTCGGTCTCGCCCGGGAAGCCGACGATGAAGGTCGAACGCACGGTGATGTCCGGCGCGATACGGCGCCAGTTCTGCACGCGCTCCAGGGTCTTCTCGACCGCACCGGGGCGCTTCATCAGGCGCAGGATGCGCGGACTCGCATGCTGGAAAGGGATGTCCAGGTACGGCAGGATGCGGTTCTCGGCCATCAGCGGCACCACTTCGTCCACGTGCGGATACGGGTAGACGTAGTGCATGCGCACCCACGCATCCAGCTCGGACAGGCCTTCGCACAGCGCCTTCAGGCGGGTCTGGTAGGCCTTGTTGCGCCACATCTTCTCGGCGTATTTCACGTCCACGCCGTAGGCCGAGGTGTCCTGCGACACCACCAGCAGTTCGCGCACGCCACCACGCACCAGGCGCTCGGCTTCGCGCAGCACCTCATCCACCGGGCGCGAGACCAGCTTGCCGCGCATCGACGGAATGATGCAGAAGCTGCACGTGTGGTTGCAGCCTTCGGAAATCTTCAGGTAGGCGTAATGGCGCGGGGTCAGCTTGATGCCGTAGTCGGGCACCAGATCCACGAACGGATCGTGCTTGGGCGGCAGTGCTTCATGCACCGCTTCCATCACGCTCTGGTAATCCTGCGGGCCGGACACCGCCAGCACGTTGGGGTACGCCTCGCGGATCTGCTCAGGGCGCTTGCCCAGGCAGCCGGTGACGATGACCTTGCCGTTCTGGTTCATCGCCTCGCCAATGGCATCCAGCGACTCGGTCACCGCCGAATCGATGAAGCCACAGGTGTTGACCACCACCACGTCGGCCGAATCGTAGGACGGGACGATGTCGTAGCCTTCCGAGCGGAGCTGGGTGAGGATGCGCTCGGAATCGACGAGGGCCTTCGGGCAGCCAAGGCTGACGAAGCCGACTTTGGGGTTCAGCTGGGACATGGAATCGCGGGACTCTGGGGGCCTGGGCCCCTGCCGGCATGGCAGGGGTACCTGGGGGCCGGGGCCTGAAAGGGCGCCAGTATACCGGGCTTCGGGCCAGCGCCCTGAATCGCCGCTGCCGCCTGCGGCGCCTAGCCCGTGAAGGGTCAGTACCCGGTCATATCCAGCACCACTGCAACCGCCCGGTCTCAGCCAGCGGCTGCTTCAATGGGCAGCGCTTCTTCCACCTCGATCGCCTCGAACCGGTACAGTGCCCCGAACTTCAAGGCATACGCATCCAGCGGCGATACCGGGATCACCATCTGCGGAAGAAGGTTCTCGCCCTCCGGCCGGAAATGCAGATTGACCACCCCCGACTGCTCCACTGCGCGGGTCAGCAGGACAAGACGTGCGTTGAACTTCATGTTGGATCTCCAAAAAAAGGGCCGCATCCACCGGCGGCCCGAACGGTTTTCATGCAGGGCACCCACCGCGGCGGGCAGGTGCACGGGTCACCACACGCCCATGCGCACGCGCAGGCGTCCGGCTTCGTCATAGACCCGCCAGTTGCCATCGCTGTACTCGGTACGACGCCCGCCACCGGGGGCACTGACACTGAACGCGTCGGCCACCACATCGAAACGCGAGACCTGGCCGCTGGACGCCAGTTGCACGCCCCCTACCCGGCCATCTGCACGGACGTTGACCGACCACTGCGCGGAAGACTCGGTGCCTCCGGCCGACCAGGTGGGCGGGGCGGTTGCTGCCGCGTCCACCTGGCTGAGCATCGGGCGGAACATCCAGAAATAGGGCGTGTTTCCACCGGTGCCGATCACGATCACGCGAAAGCGAGCGAAGGTCGCCGTGGCGGGCGCCTTGGTGATCAGGAACGTGCGCGTCAAGCGGTCGAGCGTGATCGGGGTTCCGGTATCGCTCCTCACGCCCGGGCTGTGCACCAGCCCCAGGTGATTGCCGGCCGCATCGAAGAACGTCATCTCCAGCTTGGCTTCCACGCGATGGGTATTGATCCAGGCGGACGCGCAATAGGTCTTGCCGCCTTCGATGGCGATGTCGTACTCGGTTCCCCACCATGCCATTTCGCCTGCTGCGACGACGCCGGGCGTCACCGCGCCCAGCCCGAAGATCCCCTGCGGATGCCAGTTGTCATCGCCGGTGGGGTTGCCCAGTTCGGTCCACCGCCCGTTCGGATTACTGCCCCAGCCCCACCCCGAGCGCTGCCAGAAGGGGAACGTGGTGTTCATCAGCAGGTTGCCACCGGCGCCCAGATTCTTGACCTGCGCCTGCATGCTGGTGACCACGGCTGCATCCGCCTTGCCACCCAGTGAGGCCTGCACGCCATCGATCCGCCCGGACAGCGCGGTCAGTTGCGTACCCTGCTGGCTGACCTGGCTGTTCAGCTGCGAGAAGCCGCTGGCCGATACATCGCCCACCTGGGTCTTGAGCTGGGTCAGGTCACGCGCGGTTGTGTCCAGCTTGGTGCCCTGCTGGCTTACCGAGGTGCTCAGCCCCGTGATGGCCGAGGCATTGGCATCGTTGGCCACCTGGTCGGTGATGTCATAGACCTGGACGCTGTCCACCCGCACCTGACCGTTGTCGGGATGAACATAGAGGTTCAAGCGCCAGGCATCGATGCCGCTGTTGAAGGCATCGAAGTCGAACGATCGGGTCTCGAACGCCTCCACCGCGAACACGGCACGCAGATCCTGGTAGGACTGCTGGCCTGCCGCATTCTTGCGATACATCCGCACCAGCAGATTGTTGGCGCCGCCAGCACCGCAGGCGCGGACGATCACCCGCAGGCGGCGCGCGCCGTTGATCGGCACCCATTTGCCACCGTTGGCCTGCAGGGTCGGATTCACGTTCGTGTAGCGGTTGAGCAGCACACCTGGGCGTCCGTCGCCGTTGACCGTACTCCACACCGCCCCATTGGCCGCCGCCGATGCCGTCCACCCCCCCAGCCCTTCGGCGAAGTCGGGATTGGGCAGCAGGCCGCTTCCGGTGTTGAGCACGCCCTTCAGCCCGCTGGACAGGTCGGTGAGCTGCTGCGCCTGCGCGTCGACCTTCGTGCCCTGCCGATCGACTTTGGTGGTCAGCGCGGTCACCGCGGTGGCCGTGGCAGCGGCGCTCTGCTGCGCGGCGTAGGCGTCGGTGACATCGATCATGCGGATGTCGTCCACCTGCACGCGCACGCCCACTTCGCGCGCACCACTTCCTCCCGGAATGCTGACCAGCATCCGCCACTTCGCCGCAGACGCGGCGGTGTCCAGGTAACCGCTGACCTTGGTCCAGCCATCCCTGCGCAGCGAGGCCAGTGCGTAAGCCTGCAAGGGCCACGAATTCTCCGCGTTGGCTTCGTTGGTGGTCTGCCAGCCCACCCGGATGGAACCACCAGTCGGCTGGATACTGTCCGGATGCAGGCGGGCGTAGTACTCCACATAGATGCGGCGATTGCCGGTGATGGGGGTCCACTGCCCGAAGTACAGGTCCGCATTGGTGTTCGGGCTGGTGTTGGCCGCAACGTTCACGTCCAGACCGCGCTCACCGGTCCGGCGAGCATCGGCGCGGACGGTGTAGATCGTGCCCGCCGCACTGCCCAGCAGCTGGCCATCCTGGAACGTTTCGAACGCACCCAGCGGGAACAGGCTGTCGCTGCCATTGAGGACCGACTGCACGTCCGACTGCAGCTTGAGCACACTGGACGCACTGCTGGTGACACGATCGCCCAGCTGCACCACGTCGCTGCGCAGGTTGGCGATGGCCGTCGCGTTGCCGGCGATGTCCTGCGCATCGGTGATGTCGTAGAACTCGATCCGGTCGAACAGCACCTTGCCGCCGGCGTTGGTCAGATGCACCTGCGGCATGATCTCGTTGCGATCCTGCGCAGCAGACCATTCGGCCGTGTAGGTTTTCCAGGACGCATCGGACAGGTTCAGCGTCACGTCGGCGTGGCTTTCGCCTGTACCCGTGGTTCGCACGCGCAACCGGCAGACCAGGGTCGCCGTCGCATCGTCGAAGGCGCGGGCGACCATCACCAGGCGGTACCGCCGCGACCTGCCGGCAACAACGGGCAGCCACCGCGCGTCATTGGCCGTGATGGCCGGATTCTGCCCGGCCTGCGGCCCATGCGTCATCAGCAACGCATCACCACTCTGGCCCGATGCCTTCACCCACTCCACGGTGTTGGCCGACACGGTACGGGTCAGCGTCCACCAGGCGGCACTGCCAGCAAAGTTACTGTTGCGCAGCACGTTGTCGCTGCTGGTCACCGAGGTGTCGACCCGCGCGGCCAGGCTGGTCAGGCTGTCGGCGGCGGACACCAGGTCGGTACCGAGCTTGCTGACGTCGGTGCGCAGCCCGGTCAATGCGTCCGCATTGCTCCGCGCCGTACGATCGAGCATCGACGAATCCTGCGATCCGGTCGGCACGCCATTGAGCACGGTGACGGTCATTTCCACCCACATGCCAGTACGGCCGGTCTCCGGCAAGGGCGACAGGATCTGCCTGCCACCGCCGGCACCACTCCTGCGCCGCCCGATCATCACCAGCATCCGCGACCCCGACAGGGCCGCCAGGTTTTCCTGTGACAGGCCCGCGTCCAGCAGGCGGGTGCGCAGGCCACTGGTGTCGCTGTTGCTGGCACTACTGATCGCCCCCACTGCATCGGACGTATAGGCAATGAAGTACTGGTTGTCCTTCAGCGTCTGGTCGTACCAGGTGTTGAAGCGGGCCGACTCGCTCTGCAGATTGCCATGGGTATCGAACACCGCCGTATCGGTGATGCTGTTGTCCGCATTGATGATGCCCACCCGCAGCCCCCGGTTGGCGCCCATGCCTGGCACGATGCTGCCATTGGCACGGTACACACCCGATGCACGGGGGCCACCGGTGGGCCAGGCGAGGATATGTGCGTTGGCGATGATGTTGTAGGCCACCATGTTGCCGATGCCCGAGGCCAGCCGGGTGACGTCCTCGGCGGCACTGCTCAGCTTGCCATCGATCTGTTCCACCCTGGTCGACAGGCCACTGACCGCCGCAGCGTTCGCGTCGACATCGGTCACATCCTCCACCCACAAATCGTCCAGCCACAACGTGCCGGCCGTGCCATTGCGATTGATCGTGACCTTGATGCCCTGCACCGTGCCGGTAGGCGGCAACGTCACGACGGTCTCGGTCTTGACCCAGTCCGCCGATTTCGGGAACGACTGCGTGGCGCCGCCCATCAGGTTGCCGTTGTGGTCGGCGACGCGCAGCTTGGTATTGTCGGCGGTGCCGTCGAAGTCCTCGCTGGTCCGCGTCCAGCACGACACTCGATAGCGACGGCCGGCGGTCAGGGTGATGACGCGCCCCTCATTGACCGCGGCGCTGACCACCGTATTGCTTCCGCCCGCATAGGGCTCCGCCTTCCAGCACAGGCTGTTGCCGCGGCCCTCGCGCACCACCGATGCTGCGGTGGTGTTGAAGAACGTCCAGCCGGTGCCAGCGCCCAGGTTGAAGTCGCCATTGAGCGCGAGGTTGCTGCCCGCGCCCATCACCGCTTCCATGCGACTCTTCAGCTGCACCAGGTCCTGGCTGCTGCTGGTAACCCGGCCATCGAGCTGCCCGACTTCGGTCTTCAACGCATTGAAGGCGCTGGATCCGATCTTGTCCCCCATCGTGGCATCGAGGCTGTCCACGCGCCGCCCCAGCGCGGTGTCAGCGGTCACCATCGCCTGCTGCAGGCTGCTGACACTGGCACCGGTGGCCAGCGCGCCGGTGCCTGCCGGCATCCGTGCCTGGAGTGCCTGGATCGACTGCGCGTTGACCTGGTCGCCACTCAGCCGTGCGGTCTTCTCGGCCGCGATCAGGCCCTGGCTGACCCCTGCCAGGTCACCGCCCTCGTAGCTGCCGCGCAACTGCACGGCCAGCGACTCGCGCCGGCCCGCTTCGCTGCTGTCTGCTGCGACGCGTGCAGTGGCTTCGTCCTGCAGCATGGCCACCGACGCACCCGGCGTCGGGCGACCGATCGCCACCCAGTCCAGCAGGAAGTAGTCGGCATCGGTCTGCGCCTTGGACAGATCCAGGCGGATCTGGTCGACGATGGTCCCGTTCCATGGAATGTTGTCCACGTCCAGCGTCGCGATGCCGTTGCTGTCATAGCTTGGCTCCGCGAACTGCACCATGCGTGCGTTGTCCCACGACTGGCCGGGACCATTCCACAGCAGGCGCCCGTCCCAGGCAGGACTGCCCACCTTGCGGATGCGCAGCTTGACGAAGCGGTGCGCCGCGCCCTGGACATCCTGGCCGCGCGGGCTCGTCACGAAGGCGTCGCTGGCATGGTTGGCCGGGCGCAGCCAGCCCTCCACCAGCGTTGGACTGCCGCCATTCGCGCCCCAACCTTCCACGCTGCTGTCGAAGTACCAGATGCGCTTGCTGTCGAACTGCACGCCACTGCCTGCCGACAGCTGGCTCACCATGCGGGTCAGGTTCTCCACATCCGACCGGCGCTCGCTGGTTTCGCGGGTCACCGCCGTGGTCAGCTCGGTGCGGGTATTCAGATCGCCGGCAGCACGGTCCAGCACTTCGCGCGCCAGGCCATCGGTGTTCGCCTTGAGCGCCTGCGCCTGCTGGTCCAGCCGTTCGGCCTGGCCGGCAAGTCGTTGGGCGCTGGCGGTGATCTGGTCCTGCAGGCGCAGCGATTCGCTACGCAGCGCCTCGGCTGCACGGGTGGCGGCGGCCAGGTCGCTGTCGATGCGGGCGTTGATTTCCTTGCCCAGGTCCTGCTTGACCGATTCGACCACACCGCCGATTCCCTCCAGCGTCTGCCCGGTATTGCGCCCCAGCGAGCGTCGCAGGTAGCGGGCACCGACGGACAGCACGCCAGCGGTGTTGCGACTGCGGCACGCAAACGTCCAGCTGCCCGCCTCTGGCAATACGGCTTCGATTGCGGAGGTGAAGAAGCCACCGGCATCGCCCAGCGGGGTCATGTGCTCCCACAGCGGGTTGTCGATACTGCCGGCGGTATAGCGGATTTCCACGCCGGCGAAATCAGCCGACTGCACGGTGTCGCCGGAGAAGCCCCACACATACCGGCGCACGCCACCGCTGAGCTCTTCGATGTCGAACAGATCGACCAGGACCGGCGGCGCATCGGCACCCAGCGTGGTGTACTGGGTAGACACGGCAACGCCGGCACGGCCATCGGGGCTGTACGGACGAACGACCACCGGATAGGTACCCGCTCCGGGAATCGCCCAGCTCGCTGATCGCGTGGTGGTGCGTGCCACTTCCTCCAGCGCGGCATTGCCGTCTGGATCGGACAGGACCCGCGTTTCGCCGGTGGGTCCACTGATATCGAAGCTGGCCTGCAGTTCGGTATGCACGCTGCCACCCCGGCTGACCTGGCGCTCGACCACCTTCAGATTGCTGGCCACCGGCCGGGTCTGCAGCGAGGATTCATTCGACGGCGGCACATACTGCCCGGTCCGCACGTAGTGCCAGAACTCGGGCCCCTCCTGCACCACCTCCACAGCGGCGCCCTTCAGGTCACCTTCCGGGCGGATGCCGGTCACGCGCACGCGGGTACCCGGCGTCTGCTTGAAGTCGTAGATCCAGATCGTGTCGTGTGCAGGATTGCCGTCGTTGTGGCCCGGCAGCGGTGCATCTGCCGGCCACGGATCGGCCAGCACCAGCCTGTCACTTGGCTCAGCGCCCGGAACCACGCGCAGTACGCGGTAGACACGCTCGCCTGGAATACGCAGGCCGATGAACGCACTGCCCAGCGAAGGTGCCGGGACCGTCTCGTCCAGTTGCAGCGTGGCAACGCCTGCAGCGTCGACGGCGGCATCGATCAGGCGGCCACCGAAGCCCCACTGGGTAAGGTCGTGCTGCAACGCCAGCACCGACAACCGCGAGTAGGCCAGGTGTTCGATGTCGGTGCTGTAGCTGATCGACTTGTATTGATAGACGCTCTGCGCCAGATGCCAACGCGCCAGCATCGCGGCATGGGCTTCGGAGCTGACGCCCTCACCGGTGATCTTGGCCGGATTGAGCATCACCTCCACGCCCGGCGCCGGCACGCGCAGCGTCGCCGCCTTCCAGGTGCGGCGGTCCAGGTAGCTGTACTCGATGCCGTCGGCAGCGTTGGCCAGGGTGTAATCGACCTGGAACTGGCCCTTCTTGATCGTGGCCATGTTGACCACGCCGGACAGGGGCTGCTCATCGGCCGCCCAGGCCACGCCCAGCCGGCCCTTCGCCCAGGTCACCTGGCCGAAGCCGGCCAGCGCGATGGCGTCGAGCACTGCCTGGTGGCTGCGCACCTCGGTCAGCCAGTAGTCGTAGCCCAGCGCGTTGTCCGCGCAGTGCAGCATGAAGGCTTTCAGGCTTTCGATATCGATGCGCCGGTCGGCCATGCCCAGGCCGGCGATGCGCTTGCCGTTCTCATCATGGATGCCACGCGCGTAGGCCAGGATCTGTGCGCCCGGGTTGCTGGTTTCCTCGGTCACCCAGCCGGCCGCTTCCCCCTTCCACACCGGAATCGGTCGCGCGTGGGCCACGCAGCGGATCTCATCCGGGGTGCCATTGAGCTGGCCGGACGCCTTCATCTGCAGGCCGATGGCAGGAATTCCGGCATGGCTGGCGTCGTCGCGCTGCACGCTGACCAGCGTGGTCCAGGTGAAATTCGCCTGCGCGCCACTGCCATCGGTGTTCTGCCCGGCCACGCGTACGCGCACGTCGTACTGGCCCAGCTCCACGTCGCGGCCGTAGCTGACGCGGCGCGCCTTCTGCGTGCGTCCCACGACGCTGTAATTGCCGAACGACTGCCAGGCATCGGAGCCGACCGGCCGGTACTGGATCTGGATCTGCTCGCGGTTGTCCTTGTCCTTGCCCTTGGACGTGGTATCCCACAGCCGGAACTCGATGTTCACCTGCAGGCGCAGAGAGTCAGCGGAGCTGGTGCGTTCCACCCACGGGCTGGCCACGTGCTTGGCATCGCTGCCGGTATCGAGCAGCTGCGCGCCTTCAATCACATCCGCGTTGCTGTACAGCGGAATCGCTTCGTCGGGCATCTGCGGGAAGCCGCGGAACCAGGTGCGCACGCCTTCGTAGCTGGACAGCGCCGAATCACCGTTCTGCAGGGCCTCCACCCGGCCAACGTTGATGCCCGGGCTGAGGGTCAGGCCGACGTACTGCTCATCGCCCTCGAACCAGGTATATGGGCGGCTGATCAGGTCCGGAGCGAGGCGCGTGGAACCGAACAGCAGGCCCAGCGGTTCATAGGCGCGCACACGGTTGCGCGGCGCTGCCAGGGAATACGCCGTGTCGGCGACACCGCCACCGCCACCTGCACGGGGAGGCTTCGGGCCCAGCACCTTGTTGATCAGCACGCTGCCGGCAACATAGACCGCCGACGCCAGCGCGGTGCCGTAGGTGGCGCTGAGCCCCGCAACGGCGCCTGCGCCCCACGCGGAACCGGCCACCAGCGTGCCGATGCCGAAGGTGAAATAGGTCAGCGCGATCATCGCCACCAGCGGAATCACCGCCTTGCCCACCACGCTGCGCACTTCGATCAACTGGCCATGGCGCGGTCGCGTGTGCATCCACTGCTCGCGCGGCACCTCCAGCCCGTCAACGCAGACCTGCCATGCGCGGCCATCGAGCCCGTCTACATGGCGCATGAGGAATGCGTACAGGCTTTCACCCGGGCGCAGTTCGACCGGCACGTTGCGCTGGCCATCCAGCAGCACCGGGTGCGGGGTGATGATGAGGCGGCCGTCGACCGCCGGTTGTGGTGTCAGTTCCATGCGTAGTATCCCTCGATCCTCAGCCCAAATCCGGGCAGGTCACGAACGCGGTGCAGCACGCTGCAGCCGTTCGTTTCGTTGCTGTGCAAGACCCAGCCCTCATGAGCCAGGAAAAAGAAAACCCCGGCGTGGCCGGGGTTGTGTTGTCCGCGTTCGATCATCAGTACCAGGTCGCCGTCCTGTGGAGGGCCCTCGCGAGGTACCGCCTGCGCGCGCGACAATGCGCCCAGCTCGGCCGAGCCGCGCCGCCCGCGCGGCCGGCGTCCGGGCAGTGCCACTTCACGGGCGAACAGCGCCCGCTGCACCTGCATCACCAGGTCGGCGCAGTCGCACGCTGCTTCGTCATAGGGGATGCCCACCCATCGCTCGACGTCGACCAGGCGCATCAGAAGATCCCCGGCAGCGTGAACGGATTGGCATGCAGCAGCACGGCCTGCTGGCGCATCAGGAAGTCGACACCACACTGGGCACTGACCGTGCGCGTGTTGACCGACACCTGGGTCATCGGCAGGTCGTACTCGGCCTCGATGGCATCCGGATCGGCGCGATCGGTCAGCATCAACCGAGCGGTCACCATCTCTCCGGGGGCAAGCCCTTCCAGGTCCTCGGTGAGTGCGCGGCCGATGTTGTCGATCACCAGCTGCGCGCGCGGTGCCTGTCCACTGACATCGTCGGGAAGCTGGAAGCCGAACGGTGCGGCAATGAACTCCTTGCCGTTGCTGGTCCAGTTGACGTTGTCGTTGACGATCCGCAACACCTCCGGCATCGACGGCGCCGACACTTCCAACAGCATCAGCGGTCCCTGGGTGTCGGCCAGGCGCTGGCGGCGCTCATGGAAGGAACTCATCGCATGTACTCCAGTACAAGATCGCGCTTGGAGAAGCGGAACCGGGTGTTCAGTGGCACCAGGCGGCCGATGCCCTGCGGGAAGCGGGCGCTGATCGGCTGCCCGGTCCGCGGGTGCTCCATCGTGAACCAGCCGACGCGACCGACATCGTGCAGGTACCACGCTTCGAATGCCTCGGCGTCAGCCGCGGTGCGGAACTGCACCGAGGCGTACACGTTCTTCATCACCCGGCTGTTGAGCGCGCGCATCTTGCTGGGGCCGCGCTCCATCTCGGTCCGCTCTTCCGAAGCGACGATCTCCTCGCCGTAATCCGCAAAGCGGATTTCTGCATATTCTGGCCAACTGCTCATCCCACTGCCTCCGTCCATCCGTATCGGGCCCGTCCAATGGCGCCCAGCTCACCACCGTTGAGGCTGTCGCCCACGATGTCGATCACCAGCCGCCGTACTTCGCTGCCATCGGGCATGCGCTGCCGCTCTTCCCGGGTGTTGACCCGGCTTTCGCCGTAGTTGTTGATTTCCACATTCATCCCACCCTCGCCGGCACGGGCGATCGGTACCTGCACATAACCCCCGCTATCACCACCGGACAGGCCATTGCCGGTTCGCAGCGAAGTGCGCAGGGCGAAGAATGCCGATGGGCCGCCGAGCGCAGCCATGTCTTCCTGGCTGAGCACGCCCTCGCCCTTGTGGACGATGCCGGCCGGCTCGTACTTGCCCCCTGGGCCTGTATAGCCGCCGATGGAAAAACCGGTGATCTTCGGTCCGAACATCTGCCCGATCGAACTGATCAGCCCACTGACCATCTGTTTGGCTGCCACGCGCGCCAGATCGGCGATGATCGAGTCGGCGAGGTCGGAGAAGGACAGCTTTCCGGTCTGGGCAAACTTGACCAGACTGTCTTCCAACCCGCCCAATGCATTACTGAAGACGCCGTGGCTCAACTCGGCGGCATTGGCCGCGGCATCGGCATAGTCCTCGAACGCCCGCATTGCGCCGTTCTTCCAATCGGACTGGTATGCCTTCTTGTTCTCCTGGAACTCTGCCTCGCGTTGCAGTGACTGTTCATGGAATGCATCGAGCTCGGCCAGCCGGGCTCTGTAGCGCTCCGACTCGATGACCTTGCCGTCCTCACCACGCGACTCGTCGTCCAGCGCGCGCTTTCGATTGTCCCGATCCTCATCCAGAGCGGAACGGCGTTGCATGCGATCCACGCTCGCTGCGCCATGGCCGATGCCGAACAGCGCCTGGTCGTTGCCGCGCTGCTGTGCATGCGCCGCCTGCTGGAGTTCCCGCTGCAGCTTCAGCAGATCCTGCTGGGCCTTCTTCGACGCTTCAGCGGCTGCCGCTTCCTTGGCCAGGGCCACCGCGGCGTCCAGCGAGGCCTTCACCCGCAGTTGCTTCTGCTCGCTGAGCTTCTTCTCGGCATGCTCCATCTCGTCAAGGAGGGTGACCTGCAGCTTTTCCGCCTCTGTCATCCCCTCCTTCAGCTTCTGCCGCACCCGGTCCTGGGCGATCTGCTTCTCGATGCGATCCATCAGCCCGGCGTACGCATCAGCCTGCTCGTGCACGCCCCTGACCGACTGCTGGGCGGCCTGCTGCTGTTCGCGGAACTGGGCCTTGCGTTCGATGTCGGCCTTCTTGCGCGCGGCATCCCTGTTGAACTCTGCGCGCTGGGCCGGGTCCATCTTGTCCGGGCCGCCCCTTGCGTTGATCTCCGCGCCGCGTTCAGCCATCCAGGCCGCGTACTCGCCACGGGTCAGCCGGATCCACTCGACCTCGTCCCGCCACGCCTCTCCGCGCATGGCGCCCAGCATGCCGTTGAAGGCATCGGTCGCCTTCAATGCGTTCCATTGCGTCGCACCCAGAGACGCGATGAGCTGGTCAAGCGTCTGGTTGTCCACGTTCTGGATGGCCGCGGCAATCGCATTGAACAGCTTCTCGTCGAGGGCGCCCCTGATCGTTTCTTTCAGGCCCCGGAACTTCTCCTGGACCGGCGCGACCTCCGCCTGGAACGCTTCCAGGTTCGCCCTGGCCTTCTCCAGCTCGGCGTAGTCCGAGGCTGCACTCAGGCCCGCCCCTTCCCGTCCCGATCGCTGGCCATGACTCACTCGGCCTTCCCAATGGACGACCGAGCCCTGCAGCGCCTTCTCGCGTGCCTCCAGCTCGCGCAGCGCCCTGGCCTGCTCATGCAGCGTGGCGACCGCCTGCTCCAGGGGCAGCGTGCCCGCGCCCATGCCCAGGCCGGCCTGGTCCATCGAGAACGACATCTGCTGCAGCGACTGCATCTGCTCCTTGTACTCGCTGCGCGCACGTTCGGACGCCTTGACCATGTCCAGGTACGCTTCGCCCAGCTTCTGCACCGACGCGATGGCGATGCCCCATGGGCCACCGGCGGCCGTCAGCAGGCCGCTACCAAGCTCCTTCAAGCCGCTGCCGAGCACATCGCCGCCGACGTTGGCCTTTGCCTTTGTCGCGGCCTTGCCCGTTGCGCCCTCCGGTGCCGCATGCACGCGCGCCAGCGCGGCGGCCGTCCGCTCGGCCTCCGCGCGCAGTGTCTTGAGATTCTGCGTTGCCAGGCGGCTGGCCTCCGCCATTGCGGTACGGAAGCCCGTCGTGTTGACCCGCAGTACTACGTCTAGATTCTGGTTAGTGGACGCCATACGCGTTCCTCCAAGAATGATGAGGGGCCCCGCAGGGCCCCAGGTTCGATTGCATGCCACGCATCGGAGAAGCAATGCCCTGCCCCGCCCGGAATCACGCCGCAGCGTTGCGCCGCGATGCGCTGCCGAACAGTTCCAGCAGCTGCTGCGAGCGCTCCTTTGCCGCCCTCTCCGGCGACGCACGCGGTCGCACCAGCAGGAAGTCGTCGGCAGTGGTCGTATTGCCGTGCACCTGCGCCAGCACACTGGTCAGCTGGGCGAGCATCCCCTGCAGGGGCTGGTCCAACGGCTCCAGGCGTGCGAACGCATACATCTCCGAGAGCTGGCGGGAGGTCACTCCCGCCAGCAGGTGGTCCGGATGCGGGAGGCCCAGCCTCCACGCGATCCGGAACTGAAGCCGGCGCTCAGGCCGGCGGATCAGTTTTTTTCCAGCTCTCCCACGGCCGCATCGCCGAGCGCATTGAGCGTCTGCGCGACACGGAACACGCGATCCAGCGCCGCGGCCGATTTCGTGCCCAGCTGGGCCACCTCGTGGTCGGAGAACAGGCGCTCGCCCATTTCATCGACCAGGCACAGGCCGACGAATCGCGCGCGGAAGTCATCCACCTTGGGCGTGTCACCGCCATAGGTCTCCTGCTCCCAGCGATCACGGTCACGCGCCGACATCATCGCCACGCGCACGCTGCCGCCCCATTCGGGTACGGCGACGTCCTCGTGCCGGCGATCCTGCGCGTCCAGGATCTGCTGCTTGCCCAGCAGCATCACGGGGTGCCGCCAGCGGCCACGGTTACCAGCGCGAACTCACGCGGCAGCAGGTCCGCAGTGAACGTCAGCACCTGGTTGGTGCCCGGGGCCACGTTGAAGGCGGCGACCTTGGCGACGAAGGTAGCGGCATCGCCGGTGGGCAGCACCATCAGGAAGTGCAGGTCGGCATCCGGATCGGCGTCGCGCAGGATCTCCTGGCCTGCCGAGCTGCCGACCGGCCAGCGGTGGCCGGACACCTGCACGGCCTGGCCGCCGGACAGACCCGCGATGTTCTCCATCTGCTTGGAACGCAGGTTGGTGGCATCAAGGGTGTTGGCCTGGCCGCGGCCGAACGGGAAGGCGGTCAGGCCGTCGATTTCGGTATAGCCGGCCGGATTGTTCGGCGCGGTCGGGGCGGTACCGGCCTTCACGTACAGCGCGGAGTCCTGGGCGGAAATGGCTTGATTGATGGACATGGTGTTGAATCTCCTGGAAATGAAAAAGCCGCCTTGCGGCGGCTGGGGTTCGGGGTGATCAGGCTCGGGGCTGCCTGCAGTGGGTCATCGTGGCTGGCCCGTCACAGCCACCGGTTGCGCGTTGCGACCCGCAACACGCGGACAACAAAAAAGCCCCCGGCTCGCGCCGGAGGCTTGTATGTCATCGTGGCTGAAAGCTTAGGCTGCGGGTGTGCACCGGTCAATGCAGAAACAGCCCTCTGCACCGCCTTGGGAACGCACTGCCGCAAACCCGCAGCCGCCCGATCCGGCACAGCCGCTGACGCCGCGCTAACCGGCGCAGCGCCGACAATGCAGCTCTGTTCCCAGCAACGAGGAAGATGACGATGGCCGAGTGGATCACCCTGGATACGCATCACGGCCCGGTACGGGCCTGGCAGGCCCTGCCGGACGGCACCGCGCGCGGCGGACTGGTGGTGGTGCAGGAAATCTTCGGCGCCAACCCGCACATCCGCAGCGTGGCCGAGCGCTTCGCAGCCGAAGGCTATGCGGTGCTGGCGCCCTCGTTCTTCGACCTGGTCGACGGCCCCGACGCCGACCCGGATGCGTTGCCCTACGACGCCGAGGGCGTGAAGCAGGGCCTGGAACGGGTCGGCGCGCTGGGCATGGAACGGGCGCTGGAGGTCGTGCGCGCGGCGGCCACCCGGCTGGCGCCCTACGGCAAGGTCGGCACCGTCGGCTACTGCTGGGGCGGCACGGTGGCGATGCTGTCCGCACTGCGTCTGGGGCTGCCGTCGGTCAGCTACTACGGTGCGCGCAACGTGCAGTTCCTCGACGAGGCGCCCAAGGCCCCGGTGATCTTCCACTTCGGCGCCCAGGACCGCAGCATCCCGCCGGAAGCGGTCCAGGCCCACCGCGAGAAGCTGCCGCAGATGGCCACCTACGTCTATCCGGCCGATCACGCCTTCAACCGGGAGGTCGGACATGCGTATGATCCAGACAGCGCCGCCCTGGCGCTGCAACGCACCCTGGACTTCTTCTCGGAGCATCTTGGATGAGCGAATTCGAACTCGATTCACGCCTGGCCACCGATAGCGTGCTGGTGGCGGAAGGACCGTTGTCGCAAGTGCGGCTGATGAACGACGAACGATTCCCCTGGCTGGTGCTGGTACCGCGCCTGGCCGGGGTGACCGAGTGGATCGAGCTGGACGGCGAGCAGCAGGACAAGCTGCGCACCGAGCTCAACCGCGCCTGCAAGGCCCTGAAGGGTGCCGACGGGGTGGAGAAGATCAACATCGGGGCGCTGGGCAACATCGTGCGCCAGCTGCACTTCCATGTCATCGGCCGCCATGACGGTGATCCGGCCTGGCCGGGCCCGGTCTGGGGCAGTGGCCCGGCGCACCGCTACGAGCCGGCGGCGCTGGACCAGCATGTCGCCTACTGGAAGGAACGGCTAGGATATCCGGCCCAGTCCTGAGCCTTCGCCGACCCGATGCGATTCAACCTCGTTGCCGCCGTCCTGCTGATCCTGATCGGCCTGTTCATGCTCGCCAGCAATCTCGGCTGGACGCACCTGAACCTGTCCAAGCTGCTGTTGACCTGGTGGCCGGTGGCCCTGGTTGGTGTCGGCATCGCGATGCTGTTCGGTCGCGGCAAATAAGGAAGGCGGCGCATTGCGCCGCCTTCCATCATGTAGAGCCGAGCCATGCTCGGCTTCAATGCAGGGCAGCCGAGCATGGCTCGGCTCTACAAATCGCCTGCAATCGTCAGGTCCGCGGCAGGGTCACGCCGGTCTGGCCCTGGTACTTGCCGCCACGGTCGCGGTAGGACGTCTCGCAGACGTCATCGGCGGCCGCCTGGAAGAACAGCATCTGTGCCACGCCTTCGTTGGCGTAGATGCGCGCCGGCAGCGGCGTGGTGTTGCTGAATTCCAGGGTGACGTGGCCTTCCCATTCCGGCTCCAGCGGCGTCACGTTGACGATGATGCCGCAGCGCGCGTAGGTGCTCTTGCCCAGGCACACCACCAGGGTATCGCGCGGGATGCGGAAGTACTCGACGGTACGCGCCAGCGCGAAGCTGTTCGGCGGGATGATGCATTCGTCGGCGGTGATGTCGACGAAGCTGCCCGAGTCGAAGTGCTTGGGATCGACGATCGTCGAGTTGATGTTGGTGAACACCTTGAACTCGCGCGAGCAGCGCACGTCGTAGCCATAGCTGGACGTGCCATAGCTGACGATGCGCTGGCCGTTGGCCTGCTTCACCTGCCCGGCCTCGAACGGCTCGATCATGCCGTGCTGCTCGGACATGCGGCGGATCCAACGGTCACTCTTGATGCTCATGCTTTGTCCTGGGGGTACGAGGGGGCGCGAGGATTCTAGCAGGGGCCCGGCCTCGGCCGGCGGCCCCTGCCCCGGCCCTTACAGCAGCGACGACAGGATCGGGATCGAAGCCCGCGGGCGCCTGCCCACTTCCTCGATCAGGCGCTGTGCGGCATGGCGGTAGGCCTGGGCCGGCGCCGAATCCGGCTGGGCGACGGTGATCGGGGTGCCTGCATCGCCCTGTTCACGGATGCCGATCTGCAGGGGCAGAGAGCCCAGCAGCGGCACGCCGTACTGCGCGGCCATGCGCTCGCCGCCGCCCTCGCCGAACAGGTGCTCGATGTGCCCGCAACTGCTGCAGGTGTGCACCGCCATGTTCTCGACGATGCCCAGCACCGGCACCTCGACCTTCTCGAACATCTTCAGCGCTTTCTTCGCGTCCAGCGTGGCGATGTCCTGCGGCGTGGTGACGATCACCGCACCGGCCAGCGGAATCTTCTGGGTCAGGGTCAGCTGGATGTCACCGGTGCCCGGCGGCAGGTCGATCAGCAGGAAATCCAGGTCGTCCCACAGGGTGTCGTTGAACAGCTGGGTCATCGCCGAGGTGGCCATCGGGCCCCGCCAGATCATCGGCGTGTCCTCTTCGATCAGGTAGCCGATCGACATGGTGTCCACGCCAAAGGCACGCAACGGCTCGATGCTCTTGTTGTCCGGGCTTTCCGGGCGACCGGACAGGCCCAGCATGGCCGGCACGCTCGGCCCGTAGATGTCCGCATCGAGCACGCCCACGCGCGCACCGAGCTGCTGCAGCGCGACGGCCAGGTTCACCGAGGTGGTGGACTTGCCGACGCCGCCCTTGCCCGAACCGACCGCGATCACGTTGCGGATGCGGGCATGCGGCGTAAGTCCCTTCTGGACCTGGCTGACATGGGGACGGCGGGGAGAACTGTTCACAACGGGCACCGGCGGGGTCAGGGGGATAACCCGACATCATACAAGCTGGATGCAAGCTGACTGAAATTCAGGAATGCGACAGATTCGTGCACAGATTGTTAAGTTCATGTTACGTTCGATGAGCACTGTTTTGAGCTGCGGAGCCGGATATTCCAGCCCGCGCGATGGCGCATGCGCAGTGCCGTTTTTGTTTTTGCTCTCCAATGGAATTACATGAAACACGTCAGCAATACCGCACGTCGCAACACGCTCGCCGTCGCCCTGATGTCCGCTCTGATGGCCGCCGCCCCGGCAATGGCCCAGGACAAGGCGACCAACCTGGACAAGATCACCGTCACCGGTTCGCTGATCCCGCAGACCCAGGTCGAAACCCAGACCCCGGTGATGTCCATCACCGCCGAAGACATCCAGACCCGCGGCTTCAGCAGCGTTGCTGAAGTTCTGCAGCAGTCGTCGCTGACCACCGGCGGCCTGCAGGGTGGACAGACCTCGGGTGCGTTCACCCAGGGCGCCGAAGCCGCCGGCATGTTCGGCCTGAACCCGGGCTACACCAAGTACCTGATCAACGGCCGCCCGATGCTCTCGTATCCGGCGCTGTACAACGGCAGCGAGTCGTTCAACAACATCAGCGGCATTCCGATCGACATCGTCGAGCGCATCGAGGTCCTGCCGGGCGGCCAGTCGTCGCTGTACGGCTCGGACGCGATCGCCGGCGTGGTCAACATCATCCTGAAGGAACGCATGGACGGCGGCACGATGTCGATCCGTGGCGGCACCTACACCGAAGGTGGTGGCAGCAACATCCGCTTCAGCGCCGCCAAGGGCTTCAACGCATTCGACGACCGCTTCCACGCGCTGGTCAACGTGCAGATCGAAAACGGCAGCCCGATCTGGGGCTACCAGCGTGACATCACCAAGCAGAACAACCCGGTCGGTTACACCGCACAGCTGCCGTCGAACGACTTTGCCGTCATCGGCAACGCCGACAACAAGCTGTACATGATGGACCCGACCCGCTGCGCCAACGTCGCAGGCCTGTACGACGGCACCACCACCGTCGGCAAGCGTGCATCGGGCGAATCGTGCGGCTCGGTGTACAGCGCCGGCTACAAGACCCTGAAGAACGGCAAGAACAGCGGCCAGTTCTACTCGTCGATGACCTTCGACGTGAACGACAACTTCCAGCTGTTCGCCGATGTGCTGTACAGCAAGGAGAAGACCGAGTTCACCTCCGGCTCCAGCGCCCTGTGGTGGGGCACCAAGTCGGTGATGGGCGGTTTCTACGACCAGGGCCTGGGCAAGGTCGTGAACCTGCAGCGCGCCTTCGCACCGGAAGAAATCGGCCCGGGCCACTACAACAACATCCTGAACTCCGATGAGAGCCGTTCCTACCAGGTCACCCTGGGTGGCAAGGGCATGGTCGGCGACTGGGACTACAGCGCCAGCTTCACCCGCGGCGAATACCGCCTGGACCAGAACCGCTTCGCGCGCTGGAAGGACAAGATCGAAGGCTTCTTCGGCGACACCGTGCTGGGCCCGCGCCTGGGTACCACCGCTGATGGCTTCGGCATCTACAACCCGGACTACGCTGCGTTCTACTCGCCGATCACCCCGGACCAGTTCGCCAGCTTCACCGGCTATGGCACCCACCGCAGCAAGACCTGGCAGAACCTGGGTCGCGTGCAGGTGACCAACGGGTCGCTGTTCTCCCTACCGGGCGGCGACGCCGGCCTGGCCGTGGTGCTGGAAGGTGGCAGCGAAGGTTGGGATTACTCGCCCGACCAGGCCTTCGTCGATGGCAACGCCTGGGGCGCCACCGCCGTGGCCGGTGCCGGCCACCGCAGCAACTACGCGGTGACCAGCGAACTGCGCATGCCGGTGTTCGAGTCGCTGACCATCAGCGCCTCGGGCCGCTACGACGCCTTCAAGATCGCCGACAAGACCGTTGACAAGGCCACCTACAGCATCGGCCTGGAATACCGCCCGGTTGAGAGCCTGCTGCTGCGCGGCAAGTACGGCACCGCATTCCGTGCGCCGACCCTGTCCGATGCCTTCCAGGGCATGAGCGGCTCGTTCGCCTCCGGCCAGAACGACTACTACCGCTGCAGCCAGATGGGCTACGCGCTGCGTGACGAAGCCTGCTCGTTCTACAAGACCACCTCGGTGTACAGCGAAAAGTCCGGCAACCCGGACCTGAAGCCGATCACCGCCGACGTGTGGAGCGCGGGCGTGGTGTGGGCCCCGGTGAGCAACTTCTCGCTGTCGGTCGACTACTACAACTGGAAGATCAAGAACGAGGTCAAGACCCTGAGCACCGACCAGCTGCTGCTGGCCGAGTACCAGTGCCGCAACGGCCTGCCGAACAACACCTCGGCCAGCTGCCAGAACGTGACCGACTGGGTGTCCCGCGACGCCGGTGGCAACCTGGCCCGCGTGTACACCCCGAAGCTCAACGTGGCCAGCCAGAACCTGGAAGCGGTGACCGTCGGCGCCAAGTACCAGCAGGACCTGGGCCGCTTCGGTTCGCTGATGTTCTCGGGCAACTACACCAACATGCTGAAGCGTGAAGTGGTGCCGCTGCCGGGCGCACAGAAGCTGGATCTGCTGAGCGATCCGTACAACATGTGGTACTACGACAACTTCGCCAAGGTGCGCGGCGATGTGTCGGTGGGCTGGGCCATCTCCAAGTTCACCACCACCCTGTACGCCAACTACGTCGGCAGCACACCGAACTACCTGGCCTACACCGGCCGCAGCTATGACTACGTCCACTCCTCCGGCGCCAAGGCCGGCAAGTGGGGCTCGTACACCACCTACAACATGAGCCTGAACTACCAGGCGCAGGACGATCTGACCCTGTCGCTGATGGTCAACAACGTGTTCAACAAGCTGCCGGAAGGCCAGCGCTACAACTACCCGGGCAACGAATCGACCCCGTTCAACGACGGCTTCTACAGCGTCTACGGCCGTCAGATCTCGGCCCAGGTCAAGTACGACTTCTGATCCCGTCGTATTCCGGACTGCGTGTCTGGACCAGGCCCCGCTTCGGCGGGGCCTTTTTTTGTCCGTCGCACAGCACGGCCACATCCCGTTCACGGTTCAGACACGTTTGACATGAACCGAAACAAATCAATACATATCAATGAGATGAAGGAGAAATGGGCGCTCCTGTCACTGCAAGGTGCGCACATCACCCACAGCTTCATGACTCCCTCGTGAACGTTTGACAGGCTCGGTTAATGTCGTGTTAATCTCGGGTCATCGGCACGTGAAGCCGGTACCAGCGCCGGGTGGCAGCACGCTGCCGACCCCGGGCAAGGGGCACACGGAGACGCCGACAAGGACCTGTCCCGGTGTACGACGCAATCATTCGATTCAAGGGGATTTCAGATGATCAATCGCAAGTCGCTCAGCAAGCATCCGCTGAGCTTCGCCCTCGCCTCCGCCGTGCTGCTCGCTGCGGCCGCCCCGGCGATCGCACAGGACGCCTCGGGCTCGACGCAGACCACCGAAGAGGCATCCAAGTCCAAGGCCACCAATCTGGATACGGTGACCGTCACCGGCTCGCGCATCAGCCGCGACGTGTTCAACTCGGTCTCGCCGGTGCAGGTCGTCACCCGTGAAGAAACCACCCTGGCCGGCTTCAACTCGACCACGGCGGCCCTGCAGAGCACCGCGGTCACCGCCGGTGCGGCGCAGATCAACAACGCCTATGGCGGCTACGTCACCGACGGTGGCCCGGGCGCCAACACCCTGGGCCTGCGCGGCCTCGGCCCGACCCGCACCCTGATCCTGCTCAATGGCCGCCGCGTGTCGCCGGCCGGTACCCGCGGCTCGGTGGGCTCGACCGACCTGAACGTGCTGCCGAACTCGATCGTCGACCGCGTCGAAATCCTGAAGGACGGTGCGTCCTCGATCTACGGCTCCGACGCCGTTGCCGGCGTAATCAACATCATCACCAAGAAGAAGGTCGATGGCGTCAGCTTCGAAGCACAGCACAACGCCACCGATGGCGGCGGCGGTGAAGAGCGCCGTTACTCCATCATGTTCGGTGCCACCGGCGAGCGCTCGCACTTCTCCGGCTCCTATGAGTACTACACCCGCAACGAGCTGACCCTGGCCGACCGCAGCTGGGCCGGTGGCTGCCCGACCGACATGTACCGCGACATCGACGCGGGCGACTATTGGGGCAGCGGCGACTTCATCGACCCGCTGACCGGCAAGCCGAAGTGCTGGTCGCTCGATGCCGGCGGCACCACGCTGAACACCATCGGCACCAACACCCGTACCGGTGTTGCGGCCCCGGGCGGCGCCGGCACCCGCTTCAACCGCTGGCGCCCGAATGCGGCCATCACCACCGGCCTGGTGGGCTACGAAGGCGTGGACCTGAACACCCGCGACACCTTCGATCCGGCCATGCGCAACCAGTCGCTGATCTCGCCGACCAAGACCCACACCCTGTACCTGCAGGGTGGCTTCGACCTCAACGCACTGGGCGATGCCGAGCTGTACTACGAGTTCCTGGGCAACAAGCGCAAGTCGACCCAGACCGGCTATCGCCAGCTGACTCTGGACTATGCCGTGGGCAGCCCGCTGATCCCGGCCAACCTGCGTGACAGCGTTGCCGGTGCTCCGACCGACCAGACCAGCGGCAAGAACCTGGGCGTGCGTGCGTTCATCGGTTTCGGCAACGACACCAACAAGCAGAACGTCGACTTCCTGCGCTTCAATGCCGGCCTGCGTGGCCACCTGAGCTCGGAGTGGAACTATGACTTCAACGTCATGCACTCGCGCAGCGACGCCGACTACACCTTCGAGAGCTTCCTGACCAGCCGCCTGCGCCAGAGCCTGGACGTGGTCTCCAACGGTGCCGGTGGCTATGTCTGCCGGGACGGTTCCAACGGCTGCATCGCCGCGCCGGCGCTGAACACCAACACCATCGGTGGCAAGCTGCCGCAGGACTGGAAGGACTGGGTGTTCGTGCCGGTCACCGGCAACACGCTGTACAAGGAAACGACGGTCAACTTCAACGTCAACGGCCCGCTGTTCGACATGCCGTACGGTTCGGCCGGTGGTGCATTCGGCGTCGAGTACCGCAAGGCACGCATCGACGACACCCCGTCGCCGTACTCGATCAATGCCGACCTGTACAACCTGACCAACGCCACTCCGACCCGCGGTTCGGACTCGGTGTTCGAAGCCTACGGCGAACTGGAACTGCCGCTGCTGTCCGGCGTCACCGCTGCCGAGGAACTGACGGTCAACCTGTCCGGCCGCTACACCGACTACAAGTCCTACGGCTCGGATGAGACCTACAAGATCGGCGCGCTGTGGACCCCGGTGAAGTGGCTGTCGTTCCGTGCGTCGTACGGCACCTCCTACCGCGCACCGGCGCTGTTCGAACAGTTCCTGGGCGGCACCACCGGCTTCCTGAGCAGCAGTGCCGACCCCTGCAACGAGTATGGTGATCGCAACCCGAGCTCGCCGCGTTACCAGAACTGCGCATCGCTGGGCCTGGCACCGGACTACCTGGCCACCCAGGGCGTGACCGTGGTCACCCAGGGTGGTGCCGAGGCCGGCCTGGAAGCCGAAACCTCCAAGGCCAAGACCCTGGGCGTGGTGATCCAGCCGGAATTCGGCAGCGGCTTCGGTGACCTGTCCTTCGCCGCCGACTACTTCGACATCGAAGTGAAGAACGGCGTCGACAGCGCGGGCGGCGCGAACATCCTGTCGCGCTGCTACGACAGCGGCAGTGCCGACTTCTCCTCCGGTTCGGGTCTGTGCCGCCTGGTGGCCCGCAACCCGGTCAACAACCAACTGGTGGTGACCAACGGCTTCATCAACCTGTCCACCGACAAGGTCCGTGGCCTGGACTTCACCACCCGCTATGTCCGCGAAATCGGCCCGGGCACCCTGCGCACCACGCTGCAGTTCACCCACTACCTGGAACAGGCCAGCAAGGTCTTCTCCGACGATCCGCTGGTGGACTACAACGGCATGCTGTCGCGTCCGGAAAACACCGCCTCGCTGGACCTGAGCTACAAGTGGAAGAACTGGCAGGTGCGTTACGGCCTGGACTGGATCGACAAGATGGACAGCTACGCGTACTACGAGGAGCGCAACCCGGGTGACTTCGATCCGGCCACCTCGGCGTACAAGCTGTACACCCCGAACTACTTCCTGCAGGCCATCTCGGTGAAGTATGAAGCGGACAAGTGGTCGGTCACCGGTGGCGTGCGCAACTTCGCCGACCGCAAGCCGCCGACCATCTCGCAGGGTGTCTACAGCACCGTCGGCAACGCGCTGCTGTACAGCGGCTTCGACTACTTCGGTCGCAGCTACTTCCTGAACATCACGCGTTCGTTCTGATCCTGCTCCCTGCAACCGCCGCCCTTCGGGGCGGCGGTTCCATTTCAGGCACCGGATTCTCCGCAAGCCGGTGCCAACGCATTCCGAGGTTGCAATGAAGCGAGCCCTGCTGCTGGCGGCCCTGGCCAGCTTTTCACCGTTGCTGCACGCCAAGCCTGTGGCGCCCACCATCGAACAGATGGCCGCCTTCCCGGCCATCTCCAGCCTGTCGTTGTCACCAGACGGAAAACACATCGCCGGCCTTCGCGCCGATGGCGAGGAGCGCGTGATCGTGGTTTGGCGGACCGATGCACTGGACAAGCCACCCACGGTGATCGGCGCCAACCGCATGAAGTTCCAGAGCGTGTCGTTCATCAAGAACGGGCAGCTGGCCGTCGTGCTGTGGCAACCCTACGACCTGCGCGCCGACCGGGTGACCAAGACCTTCGTCAGCAAGTTCTTCATCACCGACATCGAAGGCAAGCAGTGGAAGGAGCCGATCACGCCGCCGCGCGCCTCCAGTCGCAATGAAGAGCTCGAGCAGGCACTGGCCAACGCCACGGTGCTCGACACCCTGCCCAACGATCCCGACCACATCCTGGTGGTCAACGGTTCGGGCAGCAGTTCCGGTGACGTCTACAAGGTCGACCTGCGCAACTTCACCTCCCAGCGCATCCAGAAGACCGAAGAGCGCGTGGCGGGCTATATCACCGACCTGGACAGTGAACTGCGGGCACGCCTGCGGCAGGACGTCGACGGTACCGGCGCCTACGTCGCCACCGAGTTCCGCTCGCCTGCCAACGGTGCCTGGGAGGAGCATTTCCGCTCCTACGTGAAGAACCGCGACGTCAACCAGGTGATCGGCTTTGCCGATGATCCGAACATCGCGTTCGTACTCAGCAATGTCGGCCGCGACAAATCAATCGTCTACGAGTACGACATCACGGCCCGCAAGCAGAAGGAAGTGCTGTTCGAGCACAAACTGTTCAACGCCGGCTCGATGCTGATCAACCGCCACCGGAGCGGTGCGGTACCCTTCGGCGAGATCATGGGAATCGGCTACGCCGGTCCGCGCGGCGACGACATCCAGTGGACCTCTCCGCGCATGAAGGCCCTGGACCAGGGGCTGCGCCAGGCGCTTGGCATCCGCCAGGAGCCGCTGGCGATGGTCGATACCGCGAACGGCCAGCGCTACACCGCCAACTACGATACAGGCCTGAGCTACCGCATCGTCGACTACACCGCCGATCTTTCCAATGTGCTGGTGGCTACCTCCGGCCCTTCCAACCCGCCCGAGTATCACCTGCTGCACGACGGCAAGCTGACCCTGCTGGCCAAGACCTATCCGCAGATCCAGCCAGCCGCGCTGGGCACCACCCGGCTGGTCTACTACAAGGCACGCGACGGGCTGGACATTCCGGCATTCCTGACCACGCCCAGCACCGAGCTGTGCGGTGCCGGCCCGTGGAAAGCCGTGGTGCATCCGCACGGCGGCCCGTGGGCACGCGATGGCATGGACTTCGACGGCTCGATGTGGGTACCGCTGATGGCATCACGCTGCATGGCGGTCCTGCGCCCGCAGTTCCGCGGCTCGGCCGACTGGGGCCGCAAGCTGTGGATGGCCGGTGATGCCGAATGGGGCCAGAAGATGCAGGACGACAAGGACGATGGCGCGCAGTGGATGATCGACCAGAAGATCGCCCAGCCCGGCCACATCGCCATGTTCGGCTTCTCCTATGGCGGCTACTCGGCGTTCGCGGCTTCGGTGCGTCCCAATGGCCTGTACAAGTGTGCCATCGCCGGTGCCGGCGTTTCGGACATCAAGAAGATCTGGTCGCGCTTCTATACCAACCCGTTCTTCCGCCAGGCCCAGGCGCCGACCGTGGCCGGCCTCAACCCGGTCGACAAGGCCGGTGAAATGAAGATTCCATTGATGGTCTACCACGGTGACCGCGACCGCACGGTGCCGATCGAGCAGTCGGAGTGGTTCGTGAACAAGGCCAGGGGTTCGGGGCAGCCGGTCGAGTTCCACGCCATCGCCGACTACGCGCATGGTCCCGCCTGGACCCGCGCGATCATGGGTGACCAGCTCAGGCTGATCGACGACTACCTGGGCAAGGGCTGCGGCGGCGGCGGCCTGTAAGCCGCACCGCTTCCTGCGAGGGCGCCCACGGGGCGCCCTTGCACGTTCTGGCCCTTGCGCCCGGACATGACCTTCGACACCCTTGCAGGCCAGGCCGGCGGCGTATCGTTCGGCCCACGGCCGTACCTGCGGCTTCTCCCTGACTCACTCGGCCTGGAGGCCAAGAATAGTGATGACGCGCACTCCCAAGATCGTCCTGCTCAGCCTGGCCGTGTCGGCCGTGCTGGCCGGCTGCGGCAAGAACGAAACCCCGGCCAAGGATGCCGCGACCCCCGCCCCGGCCACCGCCGAAGCCACCACCTACAAGCTGGACGACAGCAAGCTGCCGGCCTACAACGCCTTCCAGCCGAGCGACCTGGACACCACCAAGGACGCGTGCACCGCCTTCGGCGACTACGTCAACAGCAAGTGGCTGGCCGCCAATGAAATCCCGGGCGACCGCACCAGCTGGGGCGCGTTCACCATCCTCGACGAGCGTTCGGTGGCCGTGCAGCACCAGCTGGCCGAACAGGTTGCGCAGGTCAAGAACCCGAACCACATCGAGAAGATCGTCGGCGACCTGTGGGCCACCGGCATGGACGAAGCCAAGATCAACGCCCAGGGCATCGAGCCGCTGAAGGCCGACCTGGCTGCGATCGACGGCCTGCAGGACAAGGCGGCCATCGCCAACTACCTGCGCACCAGCGCCGCCAAGGGTGACAACCTCCTGTTCGGCTTCGGCGCTGAAGCCGACTTCAAGAACTCCGGGGTGAACATGGCCTATGCCAGCCAGGGCGGCCTGGGCCTGCCGGATACCACCTACTACACCGATGCCAAGAACGCCGACAAGCTGAAGGCCTATCAGGCGCATGTCGCCAAGGTGCTGGAGCTGTCCGGCGTGGCCGCGGCCGATGCAGCCAAGCAGGCCGAGGACGTGGTCAAGTTCGAAACCCGCCTGGCCAAGGCCTCCAAGTCGCGCGTGGAGCTGTCGCGCAACGTCGAGCTGTACTACAACCCGGTCACCCTGGCCGACGCCGACAAGCTGACCCCGAACTTCAGCTGGACCGAGTTCTTCAAGTCGCAGGGCGTGGCCGCGCCGGAGAAGTTCTCGCTGGCCATGCCGGCCTTCCATGAGGAAGTGAGCAAGTCGCTGGCCGACACCGATCCGTCGGTGTGGCGCGCCTACCTGCGCTTCCACACCGTGGACAGCGCCTCGCCGTACCTGGCCGATGCCTTCGTGCAGGAGAACTACGAGTTCTACGGCAAGACCCTCAACGGCCAGAAGGAGCAGAAGCCGCGCTGGAAGCGTGTGCTGGGCACCATCGAAAACGATGCCGGTGAAGCCTTCGGCCAGCTGTACGTGAAGGTTGCCTTCTCGCCGGAAGCCAAGGCGAAGATGGAAGAACTGGTGAAGAACCTGGCCGCCTCGCTGAAGGACCGCATCCAGGGCCTGAGCTGGATGAGCGAGGAAACCAAGGCCAAGGCCATCGCCAAGTGGGAAACCTTCACCCCGAAGATCGGTTACCCGGACAAGTGGCGCGACTGGTCGGGCCTGCAGACCCAGCGCGACAGCTACCTGGGCAACGTGCGCGCGGCCAACGAGTTCAACTACAAGTTCAACCTGTCCAAGATCGGCAAGCCAGTGGACAAGACCGAGTGGGGCATGACCCCGCAGACCGTCAACGCCTACTACAACCCGCTGCAGAACGAGATCGTGTTCCCGGCCGCCATCCTGCAGCCGCCGTTCTTCGATCCGAAGGCCGACGACGCGCTGAATTACGGCGGCATCGGTGCGGTGATCGGCCATGAGATGACCCACGGTTACGACGACCAGGGCGCACGCTTCGGGCCGACCGGCAACATGGAAGACTGGTGGACCCCGGCCGACAAGAAGAACTTCGAAGGCCTCACCGGCAAGCTGGTCAAGCAGTTCGACCAGTACAAGGTCGACGGCCAGGCAGTGAACGGCCACCTGACCCTGGGCGAGAACATCGCCGACCTGGGCGGCCTGGCCACCGCCTACGACGCCCTGCAGAAGGCGACCGCCGGCAAGGAAGATGCGAAGGTCGACGGCTTCACCCGCGACCAGCGCTTCTTCTTCAACTGGGCCACCGTGTGGCGCACCAAGTACACCCCGGAAAACGCCAAGGTCCGCCTGGCCACCGACCCGCACGCCCCGGCGCAGTTCCGTGCCATGGGTGCGCCGTCGAACCTGCCGACCTTCGCTGCCGCGTTCCAGTGCAAGGCCGGTTCGCCGATGGCCCGCACCGGCGAGCAGCAGGTGGTGATCTGGTAAGCCACGGCTGACGCTGCGGCAGACCTGCAAAGGCCCGGGAATCCCGGGCCTTTGTTTTTCACAGCGCCCGTCATCCACGCATGGCTCAGGCCGTTGGTAGATGCCGACCCTGGTCGGCGCACGGCCCAGCGGCGCCACCGTGACGCGTGCATGCCGCGCCCATGCACGGCTTGCTATAGTGCGCGCGCCCTCAATCCATCACGGATTCGTTCCACATGCCCAATTTCCGTCCGCTTGCCATCGCCCTGGGCATCAGCCTGGCGACGCTGGTCCCGACCCACGATGCGTTCGCCGCCAAGAAGAAGGCCGCGCGCGCCCCGGCCGTCAGCGCCCAGTGCAGCGACTTCTACGACGCCACCAACGCAGGCTGGCTGAAGGCCAACCCGGTGCCGCAGACCGGTGCCACCACCGCGCTCGGCCAGCTGGTCGAGCGCAGCCGCCAGCAGCAGCGTGAACTGCTCGACGCCGCGATGAAGTCGCCGCAGGGCAACGTGCAGAAGCTGCTGGGCGACTTCTGGGCCAGCGGCCTGGACGAAGCCGCCGTGGAAGCGGACGGCTCCAACCCGATCGCGCCGCTGCTGACCCGCATCAACGCCATCAAGAAGGCCAAGGATGTGCCGGCCTCGATCGCCGCGCTGCACCAGGTGGGCATCCCGGTGGCCTTCAACTTCGGCCCGGACGTCGACCTGAAGGCACTGGACCGCCACATCGGTTACTTCATGCAGGGCGGCATGGGCCTGCCGGACCCGGCGTTCTATACCCGCACCGACGCCGATACCGTGGCGCTGATGGCGCGCTACCGCAACTACGTCAAGCAGATCCTGGCGCTGACCGGCACCCCGGCGGCCAGGCTCGATGCCGAATCGCAGGCGGTGATCGCGCTGGAGACCGAGCTGGCGCGCAATGCGCAGTCGCTGGCCGGCATCAACAACCCGTTCAACAACTACGCGCCGATCTCCACCAAGGAGCTCAACAGCCGTTACCGCAACCTGCAGCTGGACGCGTTCCTGAAGGCACAGGGCGTGGACGACGACCTGGTCTCGCTGGCCGACCCGGGCCTGTTCAAGCAGCTCGATGGCATGGTCACCAAGCTCAAGCCGGACCAGTGGAAGGCCTACCTGCGCTGGCGCGTGGGCGACTCGATGGCACCGTACCTGTCCAAGGCCTACCGCGACGCGGAGTTTGAATTCCGTGGCCGCGTGCTGCGTGGCGAAACGCTGCCGCCGCAGCGCTGGGAAGACGTGCTGGAGGCGATCAACGTGGCCGCCGGCCCGATGGTCGGCCGCGAATATGCGGCCCGTTACCTGTCGGCCGAAGACCGTCGCCAGGCGGCGTGGATCGTCGACAAGCTGCGCGAAGTGCAGATCGAGGCGGTCAAGAACAACAGCTGGATGAGCGCCGAAGCCAAGACCGAAGCGCAGGCCAAGCTGGCTGCGCTGAAGATCGAGATCGGCACCCCGTTGCGCGACCTCGACTACAGCGTGCAGCCGATGGGCCGCGGTTCGTTCGGCGGCAACATGCTGATCGCGTCGACCTGGCGCCACCGCGAGGAAATGAAGCGCATCGGCAAGGGCAACGCCGACCGCCGCTGGGACGTGCTGCCGCAGCAGCCGTCGCTGGCCTACGACCTGGCACAGAACCGCCTGATCGTTACCGCGGCGATCCTGCAGGGCCCGGTGTTCAATGCCAAGGCCGACGCCGCCGACAAGTTCGGCAGCTTCGGTGGCCTGGTCGGCCATGAGCTGACCCGTGCGATCGACGCCAAGGGTGCACTGGTCGACGCCAAGGGCGAACTGCGCAGCTGGTGGACCCCGGCCGACAAGACCGCCTGGACCCTGCTTGGCAACCGCGTGGCCGCGCAGTACAGCGCCTACGATTTCCCGGGCGTGAAGGGTGCCAAGGTCAACGGCACGCTCACCCAGGAAGAGAACCTGGCCGACATCGCCGGTCTGGAACTGGCCTGGGCGGCCTATACCGCGCAGGAGCCGAAGGCCAAGCCGGCACAGCAGCAGGGCTTCTTCCGCGCCTGGTCGGCGTTGTGGGCACAGCAGCTGTCGCCGAACGAGGCCGTGCGCCGCCTGACCGCCGACATCCGCGCGCCGGGCCTGTGGCGCAGCAACGGCACGCTGGCCAACCTGCCGGCATTCGGTGCCACCTTCAGCTGCAAGGCCGGCCAGCCGATGCAGCGCAGCGAAGCCGACCAGATCAAGGTCTGGCGCTGAGCCACGCGCACTACCCGTAGTACAGGGGGCGCCTTCGGGCGCCCTTTTTTGCGGGTGCAGCACGATCCCGGGTTAACACCGCGCGTGCTATCGCTGCGGATTCGTCCATCGCGGAGCCCCGACATGGCACACAAGAACACGATCTGCCTCTGGTACGACAACGGCGCGCTCGAGGCCGCCACCTTCTACGCCAGCATCCTGCCCGACAGCGCGGTGATCGCCGTGCATCACGCCCCCGGCGACTTTCCGGATGGCAAGGAAGGCAACGTGCTGACGGTCGAGTTCACGGTCTGCGGCATTCCCTGCGTCGGCCTCAACGGCGGCACCGCGTTCAAGCACAGCGAAGCGTTTTCCTTCCAGATCCAGACCGAGGACCAGGCCGAGACCGACCGCCTGTGGGATGCGATCGTCGGCAACGGTGGACAGGAGAGCCAATGCGGCTGGTGCAAGGATCGCTGGGGCATCTCCTGGCAGATCAGCCCGCGCATGTTGATCGAAGCCGTGACCAGCAAGGACAAGGCATTGGCCAAGCGCGCCTTCAACGCGATGATGCCGATGAAGAAGATCGACATCGCCACCATCGAAGCGGCAATCAAAAAAGGGGACGGAGGGGATTAAGTCGTTTCTCCCCATGCCCCGTGTGCAGATGCAGATTGCGACTTAATCCCCTCCGTCCCCTTTTTGCGAGGTGTTGATGTCCTGGGATGCGATCGTCGTTGGTGGCGGCCACAACGGCCTGGTCTGCGCGGCCTATCTGGCGCGCGCTGGAAAGAAGGTGCTGGTGCTGGAACGTCGTGGCGTTCTCGGCGGTGCCGCAGTCACCGAGGAATTCCATCCCGGCTTCCGCAACTCGGTGGCGTCGTACACGGTGTCCCTGCTGCAGCCGAAGGTGATCGACGACCTGCAACTGCATGCGCATGGGCTGCGCATCATCAATCGCCCGGTCAACAACTTCCTGCCGATGGAGGATGGTCGTTATCTGCTGTCGGCACCGGGCCGCACCCAGGCAGAGGTCGCGAAGTTCTCCGAGCGGGATGCGCAGCGGCTACCCGAATACGAAGCGCGCCTGGAGATCTTCGCCGATGTGCTGCGCGCGTGGGCCCTGCGCGCGCCACCGGATGCCGGCGTTGCCGGTGGTTGGCGCGCGTTGCCTGCGCTGTGGCAGATGGGCCGTCTTGGTCGTGAACTGGCCACGCTGGATGCCTCGCTGCGGCAGGAGCTGCTGGACCTGTTCACGCTGTCGGCAGCCGAGTATCTGGATCGCTGGTTCGAAAGCGAACCGATCAAGGCGCTGTTCGGCTTCGATGGCATCGTCGGCAACTACGCAAGCCCCTATACACCGGGCAGTGCCTACGTACTGCTGCACCACGTATTCGGCCAGTGCAATGGCGTGAAGGGTGCGTGGGGCCATGCGATCGGCGGCATGGGCGCGATCAGCCAGGCGATTGCAGCCTCGGCACGCGAGGCCGGGGCGGAACTGCGCGTGGAGGCCGGCGTGCAGCGCGTGCGAATCGAACAGGGCCGCGCGGTGGGCGTCGAACTGGCCAACGGCGAGATCCTGCGCGCACGCACGGTGGTCGCCAACGTCAATCCGAAACTGCTGTACGAACAATTGCTGGAACCGGCACAGGTACCCAACGCGACACGCGAACGCATGGCGAACTGGCGCTGCGGTTCCGGCACGTTCCGGATGAACGTGGCGCTGTCGCGGCTGCCGGAGTTCCGCGCCCTGCCCGGGCCCGGCGATCACCTCAGCGCCGGCATCATCATGGCACCCAGCCTGGATTACATGGACCGCGCCTGGCTGGATGCGCGCCGCGACGGTTGGGCGCGCGAACCGATCGTGGAAATGCTGATTCCGAGCACGCTGGACGATTCGCTGGCGCCGCCCGGGCAGCACGTGGCCAGCCTGTTCTGCCAGCATGTGGCGCCGGTGTTGCCTGAAGGCCGGCATTGGGACGATCACCGGGAGACCGTGGCCGACCTGATGATCGCCACCGTCGAACGGCATGCGCCCGGCTTCACCGCCAGCGTGCTCGGTCGGCAGGTGCTGTCGCCGCTGGATCTGGAACGCACCTTCGGCCTGGTCGGCGGCGACATCTTCCACGGCGCACTGAGCGCCAACCAGCTGTTCTCGGCACGGCCGATGGTCGGCCAGGCCGGCTATCGTGGTGCCCTGCCCGGGCTGTACCTGTGCGGTTCGGGCACACACCCCGGCGGTGGCGTCACCGGTGCACCGGGGCACAACGCGGCGCAGGTGGTGTTGCAGGATCTGTAGAGGCGTGCCCACCAACGGTCGGCACCTGCAGCGTCAAATGATCCTTCGGATCATTTGACGCTGCGCAGATGGTTCGGGCGCTTCGGTGGGCCGGGCGGGCGGCGCTTGAACGGCGGCTGCCCGCGCCAGTAGCGGATCAGCAACCAGCCGAACAGCATGCCGCCGAGGTGCGCGAAGTGGGCCACGCCCGGCTGCCAGCCGGTCATGCCCAGCACCAGCTCGCCCACACCGAACAGGATCACGAAAGTGCGCGCCTTCATCGGGATCGGCGGGAACAGCAGCATCACCCGCTGGTTCGGGAACAGCATGCCGTAGGCCAGCAGCAGGCCGAACACGCCGCCGGAGGCGCCCAGCACCGTGGCAGGGTTTTCCAGCAGCGTACCCACCAGCAGCTGGCAGACACCGGCACCGGCCACGCACACCAGGTAGTACAGCAGGAAGCGCTTCTCGCCCCAGGTCTGCTCCAGCGGCGCGCCGAACATGAAGACCGCCAGCATGTTGAAGAACAGATGGCCGAAGCTGCCATGCAGGAAACCGTAGGTCAGCAGCTGCCAAGGCTGGAAGTTGCCACCCGGCGAGAACGCGTCGAAGCCCTGCTGCAACGGTTGCAGCATGAACGGCTCGAAGGTCTGCATGCCGAGCAGGAACGGCTGCTGCAGCAGGAACAGGATCGCGTTGGCGATCAGCAGGGCCTTGGTGACGGTTGGCAGTCGCGGGAACATGGGAGCACCGGCATGGAACGGCCTCCATCATAGCCGCAGCATCGTGTCTTGTTGGCGACCCGCAGGTCCGGCCTGTTCAGTCGCCAGCGGTGCTCAGCCCGGGCCCCACACCGCTGCGTCCAGCGCCGCCGCCGGATCGGTCGCCGGCATCCGCACCCGGCCGTTCTCCACCCGCACACCCTCGGCGCGCAACCGTTGTGACTGCTCGCGCCAGCCGGCCGACCCTTCTTCCATGGCAATGCGCCCGTCCGAGCGCAGCACGCGGTGCCAGGGCAGGTCCGGGTCGTCGTTCTGGCCCAGGATGCGTGCGGTCAGGCGTGCACGCCCAGGCAGGCCCGCGCGCATCGCCACCTGGCCGTAGCCCATCACCTGCCCCGCCGGGATTGCGCGGATCACCGCCAGGATGCGCGCACGCGCCTGCTCCGGCGTCAGCGCCGCAGGCGGGTCACCAGCAGAACGCCGATCAGCACCAGCACGGTGCCGGCGATCTGCGCCGGCCCCATCGGTTCGTCGAGCAGCCATAGGCTCATCACGATGGTGGAAACAGGGCCCAGCATACCGACCTGCGCGGCCAGCGACGAACCCACGCGCTGCACCGCCAGCATGATCGCCAGCACCGGCAGCACCGTGCACACGGTGGCATTGACCAACGACAGCCACTGCACCGGCGCCGGTGCCTGCCACAGCAGCGGCAGCGGATGGGTCACCGCGAAATGCAGCAGCACCAGCACGCTGGCCACGCAGCTGGCATAGGCGGTCAGCCGCACCGCACCGATGCGCGCGACCACCTGCCCACTGCCGAACAGGTACAGCGCATAGCTGAGGGCACTGCCCAGCACCAGCAGGCTGCCGACGATGATCTGCCCACCCTCGCGCTGCAGATCGTGGCCGAAGGCCAGCAGCACGCCGAGGTAGCTCAGCACCAGCGCACCGATCTGCCAGCGGCCCGGCCGCTGGCGCGCCAGCAGCACGTTGATCAGCAGTACCAAGGTCGGGTTCAAGTACAGGATCAGCCGCTCCAGGGTCACGCTGATGTACTGCAGTCCCTGGAAGTCGAGCAGGCTGGACAGGTAGTAGCCGGTGAAGCCCAGCCACAGCACGCGGGCACGGTCGGCCCAGGACAACGGCTCGGCCCGGCGCGCGGCCCACGCTGCCATCAACGCGAACAGGGGCAGCGCCATCAGCATGCGCAGGGCGAGCAGCGTGGTGGCATCGACGCCGTGGCGCAGGCCGAGCTTGACGATGATCGCCTTGCCCGACGCGGCGATGGCGCCGATCGCGGCCAGGCCGATGCCGCCCAGCGCAATGCGTGGGGAAGCAGTGGCGATGCGGGAAGCGGGAGTGGACATCAGGACGACGGCGGGCCGCGCAGAGCGGCCCGGTAAGGCGTGGGGGACGCTCATTGTCGCATGGGGGCGCCCGCTGCCCTGTAGAGCCGAGCCTGCGCTCGGCGTCGCCAGGCCGGGGCGAAAGGCTGCCGAGCAGGGCTCGGCCCCACAACATCCCGGCTCAGCGCATCAGCACCACTTCTTCGGCCGAGGTCGGGTGGATCGCCACGGTGTCGTCGAACTGGGCCTTGGTCGCGCCCATCTTCACCGCCACCGCAAAGCCCTGCAGGATCTCGTCGGCCGCTTCGCCCAGCAGGTGGATGCCTACCACGCGTTCTTCCGGACCGGCACAGACCATCTTGAACAGGCTGCGCTGGGTACCATTGGCCAGCGCCTGCAGCATCGGGCGGAAGCGGCTGTGGTAGACGCTCACCTGGTCGAAACGCCGGCGCGCTTCTTCCTCGCTCATGCCCACCGCGCCCAGCGGCGGATGCGAGAACACCACGCTGGCCACGTTCTCGTAATCCATTTTGGACTGCGGGCGCCCCCCGAACAGGCGGTCCATCAGCCGCCGCGAAGCGGCCACCGCCACCGGGGTCAGGCCGACCTTGCCGGCGATGTCACCGACCGCGTGCACGCTCGGCACGCGGGTGGTCTGCCACTCGTCCACCTGCACCTGCTCGTGCTCGCCGATGTCGATGCCGAGCGCTTCCAGACCCAGGCCACGGCTGTTGCCGCGGCGGCCGGCAGCGAAGAACACCGCATCGAACACACTGTCGATCGGGCCGTCATGGCCGAACGCCCGCACGCGCTCGCCATCGCGCTGCAGTTCGCGCAGGCGATAGTCGAAATGGATCCGCACGCCCTGCTGTTTCAGGTTCTCGGCCAGCTGATCGGTCAGCTCGTAATCGAAGCGCTCCAGCAGGCGCTTGCCGCGCACCAGCAGGCTCACGCGGCTGCCGAGCGCCTGCAGCAGGCCAGCCAGCTCCACCGCGATGTAACCACCACCGATGATCGCCACCTCGGCCGGCGCCGCACGCAGGTCGAAGAAATCGTCGGAGACCAGGCCCAGCTCCGCGCCGGGAATATCCGGACGCAGTGGATGCGCGCCAGTGGCGATCAGGATGTGTTCGGCGCTGTAGTGCACGCCATCACTGCAGGCCACGGTGTGCGCATCAAGCAGATGGCCACGTGCCGGAATGCGCACCACGCCGGTTTCGTCCAGGCGCTTGTGGTAGCTGGTGTGGATGTTGCTGATGTAGGCCTGGCGATGGATCACCAGTTCCTTCCACGACAGCGCCGGGCGTGCCTCGACATCGAAGCCCATCGCATTGGCCAGGCCGATGCGCTCGTGCAGGTCGGCCGCTAGCCACATCGCCTTCTTCGGCACGCAGCCGACATTGACACAGGTTCCGCCCAGTTCGCCGGGTTCCAGCATTGCCACGCGCTTGCCATGCTGCGCGGCGCGGATCGCACCGGCCAGGCCGGCGGAGCCGCCGCCAAGGACGATCAGGTCGTAATCATAGGATGCAGTGCTCATCGGAATCGCTCGGGTCGGTAAGGGGCAGGATCGATCGCTGGCGTGTGGCCGCAGACGAGATCGGCGATCCGCTGGCCGATGCCGGCGCTCATGCTGACGCCGAGCATGCCATGCCCCGCTGCAGGCCAGACGTGAGGATGCGCGGGCGCGCGGCCGATCGGCACAGCGCGTGCGCGCTCATCGCTCACCCCTGCTTCGTCCTGCGCCGCATCGGTGGCCACTGCCGGTAGGTCATTGCACGCCACAGCCATTCCATCGGACCAAAGCGGAAGCGCGCCAGCCACGCGTGCGAAACAGCCACCTGCACGGCAAACAACAGCAGCGCGAACAGCAGCTGCACGCTGCGCGGCATCATCTCGAACCTGCCCAGGCCGTAGTGGTAGAAGGTCCAGGTACACAGCAGCGACTGGCCAAGATAGTGGGTCAACGCCATGCGCCCCACCGGCGCCAGCCACGCCAGCCGCGTGCGCCAGTGCACGATCCACGCCAGGTAGCCCAGGCACATCGGCAGCCCGCCAACCGTGACCAGGGCCATCGCCGCGGTCACCGGCAGGTTGTAGGCGCCGGGTGCAAGGTAGGGTTTCCAGGCAACCCCCAGCAGCGTGACCAGCAGCCCCAGCGGCAGTGCGATCCAGCGCAGCGACGCGTACAGCCGCGGGAAGCGCTCCGGCGTCGCCAGCGCGCCACTGCCGGCGAACCAGCTGCCGAGCAGGAACATGCCCAGCACTTCCGGGCCGCTGATCAGCAACGCGCCCATCGAGGTGCCGAACTCGCTCAGGCGCTGCACAGTGGCCTGCGCCCAGCTGCCCTGCCCGTACACCTGCCGCTGCAGGTCGATGCTCTGCTGCGCCTCGGCAAGCATGCCCTGCACCTCTTCGGCCGAAGCCATCGACACCATCGCACCCACCAGCAGCATCATCGCTACACCGCCGAGGTAGACGATCACGCCCATCCACGGCAGCCAGCTGCGCGGCGCCTCGCGGCAGGCCAGCAAGGGCAACGAGACCAGCGCATACATCACCAGGATGTCGCCGGACCAGACCAGCAGTGCATGGCACAGGCCGATCAGCAGCAGGCCGGCGCTGCGGCGCAGGTAGAACGGGGTGAAGTCGCGCCCGGCCACCTCGGCGCGTTGTGCCATCACCGCAAAGCCGGCACCGAACAGCAGCGAGAACAGGGTGAAGAACTTGCCCTGCACGAACACATAGACGAAGGCGTCGGCCCAGTAATCGATGCCCCGCCAGTGCACGTCAATGCCGGTGAAGGCCAGGTCCAGCGGGCCGCTGAAAGCCTCGATGTTCATCAGCAGGATGCCCAGCAGCGCAGCACCACGCAGCACGTCCAGCACGGCGATGCGTTCGCCGGAAGCCACCGGCTGCAGGGAAGGAGAAGCGGCGTTCACGGGGCGTCCGTCAGGCAGGTCCGCCATTATGCCGCCGGCCCGTGCACCATGGATGGCCGCGGCGTGTTCCAGAAACGCAACGGCCCGCCGAAGCGGGCCATTGCTGCCATCACGATCGCGCTGCGATCAGTGCTGGTGACCGCCGTCGCCGTGGACGTGGCCGTGGTCCAGCTCTTCCTTGCCGGCTTCGCGCACGTCGACGATTTCGACGTCGAAGTGCAGGTCCTTGCCAGCCATCGGATGGTTCAGGTCAACGTCGACGACGCTCATGCCGACCTTCTGCACGGTCACCGCACGCGGGCCGAAGTTGGTCTGCAGCACGACCTGCTGGCCCGGCGCCAGCTTGGTATTGCCGAAGTGCTTCTTCGGCACGCGCTGGGACAGGCCCTCACGACGCTCGCCGTAGGCATCGGCCGCCTTGACGTCGACGTTGAAGGTCGCGCCGGCTTCCTTGTCCATCATGGCGTTTTCCAGGCCCGGGATGATGTTGCCGTGACCGATCAGGATCGCCAGCGGCTCGCCGCGGTCCTTGGACGATTCGATCGGCTCCTGGCCGACTTCGGAAACGGTGTAGTGGAAGCGGACAACGCGGTCTTTTTCGATCTTCATGCGCAACTCTGTCTGGATCTGCCGGAGGCAGGCGGGTTGGGGCGGGTTGTCGCCCGGCGGGGACGCCGCCATCATGACGGCCAATCCAAGGTGGCGCATTATCCGGAGATCATGCACATCACGCCAGTTTCGTCCGGCCAGCGCCGGTTTCTCGCCCCGGCCCTGCTGCTGGCCCTGCCCCTGTTGATGACCGCCTGTGGCGGTGGCAAGGCCACCCGCCCGGCCCCGCCCCCGCCCACGGCGAACTGGCCAAAGACCGTGCCGGACAACCCCGAGGCTGCCAACTCGGTGCTGATGCGCGCCATCAGCCTGGTCGGCACGCCCTACCGCTATGGCGGCAACACCCCGGATTCGGGCTTCGACTGCAGCGGCCTGGTCGCTTATGTCTATCGCGAGATGCTGGACCTGCGGCTGCCGCGCACCTCCCGCGACCTGGCGGCGGTGCAGGGCCCGAAGATCGACCCGCAGCGCCTGGCCACCGGCGACCTGGTGTTCTTCGGCAGCCGCGGCAGCGTCACCCACGTCGGTATTTATGTAGGTGAAGGGCGTTTCGTGCATGCGCCGAGCACCGGCGGCACCGTGCGCCTGGACTCGCTCAGCGGTCCCTACTGGAAGGACCACTACACAGGGGCGAAACGCGTCCTTCGCTAAAATGAACAGGCGATATATTCAAAACTGTGACGGACATCACTGTGCAACTAACGAATTACTAACGGAATTTTTAACTTATCCGCGCTTTTACAGGGCATGATGCCCCATCGTTTTTTTCCTGTGACCGACGCGTGACGACTGACGACCTGAAAAGCGAAGGCCAGACTTCCGTATCTTCACGTAGTGCCCGCCCGCTGTTGCTTGGCCTGGCACTGTGTCTGACCAGCCTTCCGGCCTGGTCGCAGACTGCTCCGAACCGTTCCGATGTGACCCCGGCCCCGGTGGCCGAGAGCACCGCCCGACCGGCCGCCAAGGCCGAGGCTGCCGCTCCGCAGCGCAGCCGCGTCGATGCCGCCGCCAGTGCCACGCTGGCCGCCCTGCTGCCGCACCTGGCCGCCAACGACACCATTCCGCTGATGGACCGCTCGGCCGTGGTGGCCGGCGACCTCAGCCGCCTGCTCGCCAACTACGACACCAGCAGCGCCGCCAATGGCAGCGTCGTCGGCACCGCCGCCGACAACGGCAAGGTGCAGTCGCTGCTGCGCCGCGCGATGACCCTGCTGGGCACCCCGTACCGTTGGGGTGGCAGCAACCCGGACAGCGGTTTCGACTGCAGCGGCCTGGTCGGTTATGTGTTCCGTTCGGCCCTGGGCATCGAACTTCCGCGCGTCTCGCGCGAGATGGCCCACGATGACAATGCCGAACTGATCAACGACCGCACCGCGCTGGCCGCGGGTGATCTGGTGTTCTTCGGCCGCAAGGGCCGCGTCGACCACGTCGGCATCTACGTCGGCGATGGCCGTTTCCTGCATGCGCCGAGCTCGGGCAAGGACGTCCGCGTGGACACCCTGCTCAGTGGCTACTGGGGCAACAAGTTCATGCAGGCCCGCCGGGTCGACCTCTGACCGGCTGGCGTCACAGCGCCGCCTGATACGCAAAGCAAAGCCGCTGCCCTGCAGCGGCTTTTTTGTTGGGCCCGCGTAATGGTGGGTAGCTGCCGACCTTGGTCGGCACCGCCTCCATCCACGCATGGCGTGGATCTACCACGGTCGGCAGCGCGTCAGCCATCTCCCAAACGAAAGGCCCGCCGGTCAGGGCGGGCCTTTCATCTCCACGCAACCTCAGCTGCGTGGCGGTGTCGGGTCAGGATCGTCCACGCCCACATTGCTGGACGGATTGTCATACACCGCCTGGTCCAGCAGCCCGGTTTCCTTGGCCACGATCACCGGCACCAGCATCTGGCCGGTCACATTCGTCATCGTGCGCATCATGTCGAGGATGCGGTCGATGGCATACAGATAGCCGATGGTCTCCAGCGGCAGGTTGGCTGCGCTCAGCACCACCGTGGCCATGATCACCGCGGTACCCGGCACGCCGGCCGTACCGAAGCTGCCCAGCACCGAGGCGATCAGCACCACCACGTACTGCTCCGGGGTCAGCGGCACACCGCTGTACTGCGCGATGAACACCGCGCACAGCGCCGGATAGATCGCGCCGCAGCCATCCATCTTGATGCTGGCGCCCAGCGGCACCGCGAATGAACCGTAGTCCTTGTTCACGCCCAGGTTGTGGGTGATCGAACGCAGCGCCACCGGCATCGCGGCGAAGCTGGACGAGCTGACGAAGGCCACCTGCATGCCCGGCGCCGCGCCGCGGAAGAACTTCAGCGGGTTCAGGCCGTGCGCCAGCAGCAGCGCGCTGTAGACCACCACGATGTGCAGGGCGCAGGCCACGTACAGGGCCAGCACGAAATGGCCCAGCGGCAGCAGCTTTTCGAAGCCATAACTGCCGACCAGGCCGGCGATCAGGCCGAAGGTACCGATCGGGGTGACTTCCAGCACGAAGCGGGTCACCTGGATCATGATGTCGCTCATCTGGCCGACCAGCTTGCGCGCCTCGGTCACCTTCTCGCCCAGCTTGACGATGGCAAAGCCCACCAGGCCGGCGAAGAAGATCACCGGCAGGATCGAGCCGCGACCGGCCGCCAGCACGGTCTCACCGGCCGCATTGACCTTGGTACCGATGCCGGACAGCGCGTAGAAGACATTGGCCGGCACCACGTCCAGCAGCACCTGCACCACACTGGGCACTTCGCGCGGCACGTAGTTGCTGGCCATTGTCAGCTGCAGCCCGCCGGCACCGGGCTGCAGCACGGTCCCCACGCCCAGCCCAACGCATACCGCCAGCGCCGCGGTTATCACGAACCACAGGAAGGTGCGGCCACTGAGCGCGGCGACCGACTTCTGCCCGTGCAGCGACGAGATCGCGTTGATGACCGCGAAGAACACCAGCGGCACGGCGATCATCTTGATCAGGGTGACGTACAGCTCACCGAGCGGGCCGAACCACGTTTCCGCGGCCGGGCCAAGCGCCCAGCCGGCCAGCGCGCCGAGCACGAAGCCACCGACCACGCGCTGCCAGAATGGAATCCGCAGCCAGGCAGAGACCAGCTTCATAGGCAATCCAGAGGGGAAGGAAGGGATGCTGGCACGATAGCCCAAGGCGGCCCGCAGAACGACCGCCCGGCCGGCAAATCAGTGTGTCATCGGCGTGCCTTGCAGGGGCGGGCATAATGAACGTCCCGTTACAGTTTGTGAGATCCCAGCGTCCATGCGCCGTTCCGTCTCAATGTTGGCCGCCTGCGCCACCACCCTGCTGCTGGGCGCCTGCGCCAGCACCACCCCCGCCTCTGTCCCGGCCGGCCTGAAGGTCGCCGTCGACCCGGTCGCCCATCCTGCCGGCGAGACCCCGCAATGGTGGTACCGCAGTGGCGCCGCCCAGGCCGCCGCCAACGGCGCGATGTCCGGCAAGGCGAAGAACGTCATCCTGTTCCTCGGCGACGGCATGAGCCTGACCACCGTGGCCGCCTCGCGCATCTACGAAGGCCAGCAGAAGGGTGGCTCGGGCGAGGAGAACCTGCTGTCCTGGGAGCGCTTCCCGGCCACGGCGTTCAGCAAGACCTACAACACCGATTCGCAGACGCCGGATTCGGCCGGCACCATGACTGCCATCACCACCGGCGTGAAGACCCACATGGGCGCGATCGGTGTCAGCGCCGGCAGCCGCACCGACTGCGCCGACAGCCTGTCCAAGGGCCTGCTGACCTGGCTGCAGCTGGCCGACAGCGCCGGCCTGGCCACTGGCGTGGTGTCCACCGCGCGCCTGACCCATGCCACCCCCGCCGCCACCTACGCGCACTCGCCCGAGCGCAACTGGGAAAACGACACCGACCTGACTGAAGCGGCCAAGGCTGCAGGCTGCAAGGACATCGCACAGCAGCTGCTGTCGACCTCGCGTTATGGGCGCGGCCCGCTGGTCGCTCTCGGCGGCGGTCGCGGTGAATTCACCACCGTGGAAGAGCGCGATCCGGAATACGACGACAAGGTCGGCCAGCGCCTGGATGGCCGCAGCCTGGTGCAGGAATGGCAGCAGGCGCACCCGCAGGGTGCCTACGTGTGGAACAGCAAGCAGCTGGCGGCGGCCGCCAATGCGCCGGCCATCCTCGGCCTGTTCGAACCGGACCACATGCGCTACGAATACGAGCGCCCGCAGGATCCGGGCGGTGAGCCGAGCCTGGCCGAACTGACGGCTGCAGCGATCAGGAATCTGGCCAGGCACCAGGAAGGCTACGTGCTGATGATCGAAGGCGCGCGCATCGACCACGCCAACCACAGCGGCAACGCCTTCCGTGCACTGACCGAGACCGTGGCGCTGTCCGACGCGGTGCGCGTGGCCAACGAGCTGACCTCGGCCGACGACACCCTGATCATCGTCACCGCCGACCACTCGCATACGCTGAACTTCGTCGGCTACCCGGCACGTGGCAATCCGATCCTGGGCAAGGTGAAGGACAAGGGCGGCGAAGATGGTGCCGGCAAGCTGGACTACGCGCTGGACGGCACCGGCCAGCCGTACACCACGCTGAGCTATGCCAACGGCCCGGGCCATACCGGCAGCAGCAACCAGCAGCCGGCCGGCCCGAAGCGTTACCCGCACAACCCGAGCAGCTTCGAACCGGCCAACGGCCGCCCGAACCTGCGCGAGGTCGACACCGAGCATCCGGACTACATGCAGGAAGCACTGGTGCCGATGAAGTCTGAATCGCACGGTGGTGAGGATGTCGGCATCTGGGCGCGTGGCCCGGGCAGCAAGGCGATCCGCGGCACGCTGGAACAGAACGCGATCTACCACATGATCGTGCAGGCCACCCCGGCCCTGCGCGAGCGCCTGTGCCAGGCCGGCACCTGCGATGACAAGGGCGTGCCGGTGCAGCTGCCGGCACCGACGGCCTTCGAGCGCAAGGCCGAGGCCAAGTGATCGTGCGGCAGGCCCGCCTCGACCGCGGCCGCTTCGCGCGGTCGCTGGTCCTGCTCGGCGTACTGGCCGGTTCCAGCGCGCTGGCGCAGGCGCCGACCTGCCAGCTGCTGACCGACGAACACGGGTTGTGGCCGCTGCCCAACTGCGAGGTGGTCGATCACCGGCCGAAGATCAGCGCCGATGCGCTGAAGAACCTGAACTACGACGACCACGGCCTGGCCGTGGTGTATGCCGACCAGGGCTTCCACTACGTCGACCGCAAGGGCCGCAGCCTGCCTGTGCTGACCTGGGACAACGGCCCGGAAACACCGCAGGAAGGCCTGCTGCGCGGCCGCGTCGGCAACCGCGTCGGCTACTTCGACCTGACGTTCCGCCAGGTGGTGCCCGGCACCTTCGATTTCGGGTGGCCGTTCCAGGATGGCGTGGCCGAGGTCTGCAACGGCTGTCGGCGCGGCACGCCGGATGCCGATGGCCACACGCCGATGGAAGGCGGAGAGTGGTTCCGCATCGACCGCGCGGGCCGTCGGGTGAAGTAGGTTTTTCGGCAGGGCTGCGCCCTGCACCTGCCGATGCAACGGCAACGGCCGAAGCAACAGCAACAGCAACAGCGTGCATTCCGTGGGATGGCGGGGCGGCCGGCAACCACGGCGGTTGCTGTTGCTCCTGGTAGGTGTCGAGCTTGGTCGACACGATTTTTCTCTCAGATATCGAATTGAATCCGGGGTCAGATCCGTTTTCCGCAGGAAAACGGATCTGACCCCAAGAGCCATTCCGACAGTTCGCAGGAAACTGTCAAAGGCGGGATGGGTCCGGTTGCGGGAGTGTCCGCGGCATGGATGCCGCGGCCAAGCCCCCATGGGTGAGGGCGCTTTGCTTGCGAAGCACTGCTTCGCAAGCGCCCGAACGCACAGCCGCCAGCGGCTGGGCCGGCCTGGGGGTTTACGG